>JACPZK010000006.1 GCA_016195565.1 Nitrospirota bacterium
CATCATACTTATGGATATACAGATGCCGAAGATGAACGGCCTTGAGGCCGCAAAAATACTCAAGTCAAATCAGTCCACTGCAAAGATACCGATAATAGCTCTTACGGCATATGCAATGACAGAGGAAAAGGAGAAGCTTGGTAAAGAGTGGTTTGACGGCTACATTGCAAAACCTGCCGGTGTAAAGGATATTCTGAAGGTAATTGATGAAACGGTTCAGCGGCAGAAATAATAGTTGACAGATGGCCCCGATTAGAAAGTCTTTTCTAACGGGGCTTGTAATAAGGAGGCAGCATGTCTGAAGACAGTCCGAAGGATCCCATGGACAGAAAAGCTAAAATCCTGATTGTTGATGATGAAGAAATAAACCTTAAACTCATAATCGCAATGCTTAAACACCACGGCTATGTTTTTGAGACAGCAGCCGACGGCGCTGAAGCGTTAGCTAAGACAAAATCTTTTGAGCCTGACCTGATTTTCCTTGACATCATGATGCCTGAGATGGATGGCTACGAGACATGTAAAAGACTGAAGGAAGATGCCGCTACAAAACAGATCCCTGTTGTGATGGTAACAGCCCTTGCAGATAAGGAATCCAGGATTAAAGGGCTTGAGATGGGAGCTAATGACTTTCTTTCAAAGCCTGTTGACAGCACAGAGCTTATGGTGAGAACAAAAAACCTTCTGAGGGTAAAGGAGTTTGAGGATTTCCTGAAAGGGCACAATGAATTCCTTGAAGCAGAGGTCTGGAAAAAGACAGCCCAGCTCAGGGAAAGCTACATAGATACCATACATAAACTTACAAAGGTTGCCGAATACAAAGATGAAGATACATCCTCGCATATAAAAAGGTCGGGCTATTATGCAGCGCTCACTGTAAGGGAACTGGGCTGGCCGGCAGAAACGGTTGAGACAATATTTTATGCATCGCCCATGCATGACATAGGCAAGATCGGCATTCCGGCAGAGATTCTACTTAAGCCTGCAAAGCTTACGACAGAGGAATTCGCATTGATGAAGACACATACAACTATCGGCGCCAACATCCTCGGAGGCAGAACCTCCGGGATTATTCAGATGGCGGAGATAATCGCTTTAAGCCACCACGAAAGATGGGATGGGGGAGGTTATCCGCGAGGGTTAAAGGGCGAGGAAATTCCGATAGAGGGAAGGATATATAACATATGCGACCAGTATGATGCGTTGAGAAGCAGCAGGCCTTATAAGCATGGCTTTGATCATTTAAAAACATTTAAGATAATCACCGAAGGCGACGGCAGGACTATGCCGGAACATTTTGACCCCAGTGTTCTTCAGGTTTTTAAGGACGCTCATAAGCAATTTGAGAAGATATACGAAACTCATAACGGTTGATCCAAAAATCTCAAAAATCTTTACCCCGCTTTACCCCGTTAGAAAGCTCTACTCGCTAAAAAATATTTCTAACGGGGTTTACATTCCACCTTCTGTCCTATAAAATATTTTCATCTCAATAAAACAGGAGCAATTATTATGGCCACTGAACTGACTGAGATAGTATTTGACGAACTTGGGCCATCAAAGATAATTCATATCTATTCTCCGAAATCGGGTTTAAAGGCAATAGTTGTTGTTGACAATATTGCATTGGGACCCTCAATAGGCGGAGTCAGGGTTTCACCCTCAGTAAGCGCCACTGAAGTGGCAAGGCTGGCAAGGACAATGACCATGAAAAACTCTATTGCAGGGCTTCCCCACGGAGGCGGCAAGGCAGGTATAATTGCTAACCACAAAGACCCTAAAAAAGAATTATATTTCAGAGAGTTTGCCAAACAAATTAAAGATTTACATGAGTATATTCCCGGGCCTGATATGGGCAGTGATGAGGAGTCTATGGGATGGATTTATGATGAGATTAAACGAGCTGTTGGACTTCCTGAACGCATGGGCGGCTTGCCCTTAGATAAACTCGGCGCAACAGGCTTTGGGCTTTCAGAATGTGCAGAGGTCTCATGCCCCTATGCTGGCATAAGGCTTAAAGGTGCACGGGTAGCGATTCAGGGATTCGGAAGCGTTGGCAGGGCAGCGGCAAGGTTTCTTTCGGAAAAAGGCGCAATCATAGTTGCGGCAAGCGACACGAAAGGGACGATTCACAATCCGGAGGGTCTTGATCTCAAGTGTCTTTTTGAGACAAAGGATGCAACGGGCAGCGTTATAAATTGCAAAAAGGGCACAGCGAAAAAAATGGAAGAGATATTCTCACTTGACTGCGATATACTTATTCCGGCTGCAACCCCTGATGTTATACACAAGGACAATGTAAATGACATTAAGGCAAAACTTGTTCTTGAAGGGGCCAACATTCCCGCAACAAAAGAGGCTGAGGATATACTGCATAAAAAAGGCGTCGTCGTGGTCCCTGATTTCATAGCAAACGCAGGCGGTGTTATAATGGCTGCAATGGAATATGCCAGGAAGATTGAGAAAGAGGCATTTGAGGCCATAGCAGCAAGGATTAAGACAAACACAAAGCTCATCCTTGAACAATCAAAAACTGAAGGCGCCCTGCCCCGCCATGTTGCAGAGCAGATTGCAAAAGAAAGGGTTCTAAAGGCAATGGAGGGGTAACTACCCCTTCTTCCAATACGGATTTGCTATATCCTCAAATGCAGTTAAGGCAGCTACTGCTCCCTGCGAGACTGCGGTAACAATCTGCTTTACCCCTCCTGTAATGTCGCCTGCCGCATATACAAGCGGCATTGAGGTCCTCATCTTATCATCAACCTTAATGTAGCCCTCTTCGTCCATCTTTAAGCTGAGTTTTTCTGCTATATCATTATTCGGCTCGTAGCCTATTGCCACAAAAACAGCATCTGCCTTGATGATATTTGTATTGCCTGTCTTTGTGTCCTCGACTTTGACTTTTTCAACGATCCTGTCGCCTGTAATTTCTTTTATGGAAGTATTCCACATAACAGGCATATTCCTCTGAAATACGCTCTGCTGAAGCCTGTCTTCCGCCCTGAATGCGTCCCTCCTGTGAACTATCGTTACATGGGCGCCAAGGCTGTCAAGATAAAGCGCATCTGTGAGCGCAGAATTGCCGCCGCCGACAACTATGACATTCTTTCCGTCCTTAAAAAAATAGCCGTCGCATGTAGCGCAGTAACTCACCCCCCTTCCGGCAAGCCTGTCTTCGCCTGTTGCATTAAGTTTTTTGCTTCCGGCTCCTGTTGCAATGACTATAGCCTTTGCATTGTATATTCCCCTTCCTGTAGTGATTTCAAAACCGCTATCTTTCTTTTTTATATCACTTACGCTGACGCCCTGAAGGATTGATGAATATGCCATTGTCTGCTTTGCCATGAGTTCAACAAGTGTTTTGCCGGCAATGCTCGCAAATCCCGGATAATTATCCACTACCGGAGTTATCGCAATCTGGCCTCCGACATTAGCCTTTTCAAATACAATAGTTTTTAACCCGCTCCTTTCAGCATACAAGGCAGCAGTAAGCCCTGCAGGACCCGCTCCTATTACAACCATGTCATAATCTTTTAATCCTTCCCTCCCTGTGGGCATTACATATTCAACAGGCTTCCCCTCAATCAAAGACTCGGCAAAATATTCCTCAGACTGCAAGCCGGGTGATACGAGAGTTTCTCCCACAAAGGTCCTCGGCACAGACATGGCGCTGTATTTTTCAGCAAGATCCCTGTTTTCGTAAATTTCTATAACTTCCGCTGATACAAGGCCTTTCCGTTCTATGGCTGCTGAAATAGCATACATAGCCTGCTGTGGACAGTAAGGACATGTCGGGCTGACGAATACCCTTACATATCTTTTTTCTTTCAGCCTTTGCAGTCTCTTCTTAGTATCTGGAGAAACTGGCGTTTGTCCGGTTGACGCCATTATTATTGACTGGACCAGTGAACGGCCTTCTTCACCCAGTGGCGCGCCTGTATAACGGATGCTGTATTTATCAGGCGCTATAAGAATTGTCGGCGACCTGTGGACATCTCTATTCTTGGAATTCTCATCTCCAAGTTTATACAGCTTGATTTTAATTTTACTGCTGGCCTCTGCTATTGCCTCTATGAGATCTACCGCAAGATCGTTGAACATATCGTTTACACCGATTTTTGTGTAAACCTCAATCAAGACATCATCCCTGAGTTCCTTGAATGCTTCTCTTAATGCTGTCTTTATATCTTCTGTAATCAGTTCTTTTTCCATGGAACATATTCTATCAAAAAAATTGCAATGAAAACACATATTCCGAAAAATAGACATAGAAAGTTGTCATTGCGAGGATTCCTCGTCTGTCATTGCGAGCGAAGCGAAGCAATCTCTTATGACAGACTCGGAACAGGCTCCGCAATCTCGCTTTTTGCGATGAGATTGCAGCGAACCCTTCGGGTTCTCGCAATGACAGGCAATTTAAGCGTCTATAGTTCTATGTCTATTTTTCGGAATAAATAAAAAACTTGACAAATATTTTTGTATGTGCTAAAAAAGGACTAAAATCATCCTATTTAGGAAAGGGGGCAAAAATTATGGAGCTTGTAAACACAAATAAACTCGGGGTAACTAAAGGCACGCCGCTGGAAGAAGCGGCAATGGCAAATTTTAAAGGCGAAACTTATGAAGTGGGGCTTTACCTTGCAATGGCAAGGCAGGCGCAGAGAGAGGGCTATCCGGAGATAGCCGAAGCGCTTAAGAGGATTGCATGGGAAGAGGCGGAACACGCGGCCCGGTATGCTGAATTGAACGGCCTTATCTCAGAGAACACGAAAGAGAATCTTGAAAAGATGCTTAACGGAGAAATAGGCGCAAATAAAGGGAAAAGAGAAGCAGCAGTGAAGGCAAAGGAGATAAACATAGACGAGGCGCATGACCTTTTTGACGAATCCTCAAGAGATGAGGCAAGACACGCAATGATGCTCAAGGGGCTTATAGGAAGGTTTTTTAAGTAATCATGTATATAACACGGGAAACAGATTACGGAGTAAGGTGTGTGCTATATCTTGCAAGAAAGGCTCAAGATATAGCAACGGTTAATGAGATCGCAAAGGCTATGCACATTCCTAAAAGTTTTTTAGCAAAGATAGTTCAGCGCCTTGTAAAGGCTGGAATTGTAAAATCCGGCAGGGGAATCGGCGGAGGATTTTCTCTTGCAAAAAAACCAAAAAATATCAGTATTCTGGATGTGATAAAAGCGATTCAGGGAAATTCCACGATTAATATATGTGCGCTTGATAAAAAGATGTGCCGATTAAGCAAAACATGCAGTGTGCATCCTGTCTGGGCGGAACTTAGGGGAATTATTGAAAAACGCCTTCAAAAAGAAAATTTTGCAAAATTGATTTAGGCAGTTAAAAAAATTTAGATTTAAATAGGATGATTTTAATCCTGATTAAAACAAAGGAGGTTAGGCTATGTATCCAATATGGGAGGTTCCTTACCTGAGCGCCGGTATCATACTGGCAATAATAGCGACTTTTCACATGCTGCCATCGCATCTTGCAATAAGCGCTATGTGGTTTAATATCTATGTAGAGACCAAGGCATATAAAGAAAATCGGCCCGAGCTTCTTGAATTCATAAAAAAATACTCTCTTCTTCTGTTGATATTCTCGTATGTGCTTGGCTCTTTAAGCGGGATCGGAATCTGGTATGCAGCCACTGTTGCAAATCCAAGAGGCATATCAGGGCTTATACATAACTATGCCTGGGGCTGGGCCACTGAATGGGTCTTCTTCATAATTGAAGTAACAGGCATATTCATTTACTACTACACGCTCGGTAAGGTGGATAAAAAAACCCATCTTAAAATAGGCTGGATAGTTGCCATCGGCGGATGGACCACAATGGTAGTTATAGTCGGCATACTGGCATTTATGGTCTCACCCGGGAAATGGACTGTGACAGGCAATTTCTTTGATGGCTTCTTTAACCAGACCTACTGGCCCCAGCTACTGATGAGAACAGCGCTGATGTTCAGCATTGGCGCCGCTTATGCCATTGCAGTGGCATCACGAGTCAAAAGCGGAGATGTAAAACGGTTTGTCGTAAAAGCAGCATCCGTGTGGGGGATTGCAGGGTTAATAATAGGCAGTGCAGTCTTTTTCTGGTATCTAAAGACGCTCCCCGAGACATCACGCGGGCTTATTGATATACTTGCAACACCCGGACTTAAAAGAGGAATAATTTTTTCACTTTCTCTGCTTATCCTTTATTTTATATACGCAAATATAAAGCCGTTGAGCATCAGGCTCATCCCTGCAATTGTGGCAATTGCCGTCCTTTTCGTAGGAATATGGTCCACTGAAAGGATAAGGGAGATGATAAGAAAACCATTTATCATTCCCGGATACATGTATTCAAATCAGATAATTGGAAAGGATATTCCGGCAAAGGGCGTGAGTGCGGAGACAAAGATTATAAACGAAAAAGGCATTCTCAAGGTTTCTCCATTTGTGCCTGAAGGTCTAAGGGATATAAACGAGACAAATCTCTTACAGGCTGGAAAGATGATAGCCCTTAGAGAATGTTTATCCTGCCATGTGCTTAATGAAAAGGGATTGAGGCCAATGCCGCAAATGCTGAAAAGGCTTGGTATAAAAGATGTGGAAGCGGCAGAGGGTTTCATTGATGCACTCAGCGGATATCCTTACATGCCACCCTTTGTAGGAACAACTGCTGAGAAAAAGGCCCTGGCAACGTATTTAGTATCGCTTAACAAATAAGGAGGTAGTCAATGGAAATAGGAACAATAATAAAAACATTACAGGACCCGATGGGAATTCCTTTTTATCCTGTTGTGTTTCAGATCCTGATGGTGCTGACTTTTGCGCTTCACATCATGTTTGTGAATTTTACTGTCGGGACATCAGCTCTTGCGCTATACGGACATCTGAAAAAAGATAAATATTGGACAAGACTGTCAAAAGCAATGGCAAAAGCGGTTTCTGCCAATGTTTCAATAGCAATGCTTTTGGGTGTAGCTCCGCTTCTCTTCGTTCAAGTTGTGTATGACCCTTTCTGGTATGCGTCTAACAGCCTTTCTGCTGCCTGGGTTATAGGCTTCATTGCCATAATGATGGCAGCCTATAGCTCTGCCTATGTCTTTTACCTTGGCAGAGAGAAAAAGGAAGGCAGGGGATTTGCCTTCTTCGGCGTTCTTGCAGTCGGCCTGTTTATAATGTCAGGGGTTATCATGCATGCCCTCAGTTACCAACTCCTTCAACCTGAGAAATGGCTTCAGTGGTATATAAAGGGAAATGCTGTTGACACATCCGGGACATCTTTGCATGCCTTTCAACTTCCGAGATTCCTCCATTTCATCATTCCCTCTTTCGCCATGACAGGGATATTCCTGATGCTCTATGCCTGGTATTTTAAAGAAAGAGCGGATATGGAAAAGGGATACCTTGAATGGGTTGGCAGGACAGGAGCAAAAATGGCATTCAACTTTACAGCGATACAGGCGTTACTGGGTTTCTGGTGGTTATTCAGTCTGCCGACAGCATTCAGTTTCTTCACGAATCCCTTTTTCATAGTTGGAGCAGGACTCGGAATAGCTTTACTGGCAGTTCTTTATAATGCCCGGAAAGACCCTGTAAAATACGCTGTGCCGAGCACTTTAGCTTCATTTATAACGATTTTCGGTATGTCATATGCAAGAGAGGCATTAAGGATGAAATATCTCGGCCGCTTTGATTATTCAATCTTCAATTACAAGTTAAACATTGACTGGGGCAGCACTGCCTTGTTCCTGTCCACATTTGTAATGGGCCTGGTAATAATAGGCTATCTCCTGTCGGTTGCCTATAAATCTGGCAGGGTTAGCGGTGAATATGTTGCAACACCTTCTATACACAAATGGGGCAGAATAAGCATCGCCCTTCTCTTAATCTGGATATTGATTGTGGCTGGTTTGGGGATTGTAATCTCGGTAAGAAATTACTTATAATTACCTTATTAAATTATTTGTTGAAATAAGGAGGGTATCATGGCTATAGAATGGACAGAAGACTTAGCAACCGGCGTAAATGAGATTGACAAGCAGCATAAGGAATTGTTCAAGAGAATAAACAATATGCTTGAGGCCTGTAATCAGGGAAAGGGAAAAGAAGAGGTTGATAAAGTAATAAAATTTTTGGAGGACTATGTAGTAACGCATTTTACTGAAGAAGAAAAATATATGACTACGTTTGATTACCCTGGATATTCTACTCATAAATCACAACATTTATGGTTCATAGAAAACTTTTCTGGTTTAAAAAGGAAAATTGAAACAGAGGGCGTGGGTGTGCATATTGTGATACTCACCAACAGTTTAGTTGTTGATTGGTTGATTAATCACATACGTAAGGTGGATAAGGCATTGGGCGGATTTTTAAAAGCCAAGATTTGATATAAAAGGACTCCAACAGAATTACGATTATTTGAACGATTCACGACACTAAATGTAAAGCTGAAGTCGCACTTATAGTCTTCTTATATAAATAATCCCGAGACCCAGGAATACCATTGCTGCGCTCAATATCTGTCCCATCGTGATGAAGCCTGAAATATACCCTATCTGCGCATCGGGCTCCCTGAAAAACTCCGCAATGAATCTGAATATCCCGTACAGCATAATGAAAATCGCGGAAAGGACGCCCGGCCTGAATCCCCTGTCTTTCAGCAGCCAGAGAATGGGAAAAAGCACGACACCTTCCAAAAAGAATTCATAAAGCTGTGACGGGTGGCGCGGAAACGGTCCTCCTGACAGGAAGACCATGGCCCACGGTACATCCGTGATTCTACCGTAGAGTTCTCCGTTTATAAAGTTTCCTATCCTTCCGAGCCCGAGGCCTATGGGCGCCGTGACGATGACAATGTCCGCAATTTGCCAGAAGTCCAGCTTGAATTTTCTGCAGAATAGTAAGCCCGCAAGAATGCTTCCTATCAGTCCTCCGTGGAAGGACATTCCCCCTTGCCACACGGCAAATATTTCGAGCGGGTGTTTGGCATAGTACGCGAGATTGTAAAAAACAATATATCCCAGACGCGCGCCTGTCAAGAGACCGAGTATGAGATAAAAATAGAGGGAATCAACGTCAAGAGTTTTGAGTTTTGAGTGTTTGTCGTTTTTTAACTCTGAACTCTTAACTCCAAACTTTTTAATCTGGAATCTGACCAGAAGATAGGATGATGCAAAGCCTATGAGATACATCATACCGTACCACCTGACAGCAAATGGTCCTATTCTTATAATTTCAGAATCTATTTTTGGATAAGGAATCATTCAAGCCTCCATAAAATTAACCGCATATTATAACTTAAGCATGATATCAAGGCATTCAAAGGCCTCCGAAAATTTTTCCGGAGGCCTTTTTTTGTTTTTGTGCACTCGCTCGTTAAACAGAAAACATACTCATATACTGGCTCAGCGCATTGAATGTCCCTGTAAAAAGCAGGATACCCACAACCACAAGAAATAACCCGCTCACAACAGATACCACTCTCATATAGCGATTTATTTTTCTAAAATACGAGAGGGCGGTACTTATAGCAAGAGATGTTATTAGAAAGGGTATCCCAAGACCGAGGGCATACGCAGTTAGCAGCTCTATACCAGATGTAACGGAATTTGCAGTGCTTGCATAAAGAAGAATTGAGCCTAAGACAGGGCCGATGCATGGTGTCCAGCCTGCAGCAAAGGCAATCCCCACAAGGAAAGAACCTAAAAGCCCTGCGGGCTTGTTCTGTAAATGGAGCCTTCTTTCCTGCGATAGAAACCCGATTTTCAGTATGCCTGCAATGTAAAGTCCCATAACCACAATCAGCACCCCTCCGATTTTTCCGATGGCATTCTGATAATCAGAAAGTATCCTGCCGAGAAAGCTTGAGGATGCGCCGAGGAGGACGAATATCAATGAGAATCCGGCAATGAAGAATAGAGAGTTTTTAAGGGTTAGCTTCCTTATCTTTCCCCTGTCCTGTTCACCTGTCAGGTCTTCGAAGGATATGCCTGTAATATAGGAGACATACGAAGGAATAACAGGCAAAACACAGGGCGAAAAGAATGACAGGAGTCCTCCGCCAAATGCCATCAGTAATGACATATTTTCCATCTTATCCTCCTATTTCCTGTTCTTTAAGGCATTTTCCACGTCGTTCTTGAGACTGCCTTCTAAATACATCCCCATGATCTTTTTTAGTATCCTGCCGTCTTTCCCTACTAAAAATGATGTAGGAAGGCCCGTGATGTTTCCGTAGTTCCTTATCACCTTGTCGTCAGCCATCGCCACAGGATATGTCATACCCATTTCTTTGATGAAGGATTGTGACACATCATCCTTTGCAATACCGACAACAGTAAAGCCTTTGTGTTTGTATGCATCATAAACCTTCTGAAAGCCCGGTATCTCCATTTTGCATGGAGGGCACCAGCTTGCCCAGAAATTAACAAGCACGACCTTTTCTTTAAAGTCGGATAGGCGCACATTTCTGCCATTCAAATCCTTCAGTGAGAATTCCGGCGCTATTTCATTTACTGCCGGCTTGCTCCCTGCAAAGGCAAACCTGTCTTTGACAGCCGAGAATAAATAAATGCCTATTACTAAAACAACAGCAATCCATAGGATATTTTTTTTGGACTTCATACAAAACCTCCTGAAAATAATTTTAATTATGTTTTACCCAAATCCAGCGATAAGCCTATCAAGTTATTGATACAGCTAATTTTAATGAGACCCTGAACTTGTTTCAGGGTCTCATGAAATGCTGAAATAAATTCAGCATGACAAAATTATCGCTGGATTTGGGTTTTAAATAAATCTGAGAAAACTCAGGAGGTAATTTGGGGAGGATGGAATATGGAAGATGCCAATTCCAGACGGTAAATTAAATCAGGGTAAGCACAAAATTTTGTGTAACCTTTATCAGGGACAATGATTGCCGAATTGGCCTTTACATTAAATACAAATGTGAAGACACTGCATACAAAAGACCTATCCTTGGGGCAGAGGCTCGCTGACGATGAAACCCCTGCAAACAAAACTGCAAGACACAATGCTATCAAAACAATGCAAGAAAAAAGTCCTTTTTTCATGGCTTATATGTTTTAACTTAAAAATCTTTTAAATGTCAAGGCAGCGGGGCTGACTGAAGCAGTCAGCCCCTTTTGTCGGCTAACTACTTATGATAAGCCTCTCCTGCCTTCGTTATATCCTCATATTTGCTGGACTCTTTTTTATACGCTACTTTTTTCTTAACTGGCGGTATAGAGAAGTTGCCTTTTACATGCCACTTGTCCTTAAGATAATACCATGGCGCAAAGTCTTCTATCTTCCACCCTTCCTTCACCTTTATCTCGGTGGTTGCCTGCATATTCTTTATGGACAGACCCTTTTTGTTTGCCACTACAGTGTGTTTTCCCTCAAAAGGCTCAGCGCCCTGGTCTGTATACTTCCACAGCACCTCCTGTCTCTGCTCTCCGTCCTTTGTATGACAGCTTTCGCAATTCCTTGACCTTCCGTATTTGTGGGACATCTTGTCCATTTGTATCCAGGCAAGGGCATTATCGTTTTCAGGCATCCCTTTCAGAAGTCCAACAAAGGCATAGGCATCGTCTGTTCTTTCAAGGTCAGGCAGATTTATAGGCCATCTCCAGGCAAGCCCGGGTTTAAGCCCTCCTGCACTCTTCTGGTTCATTGCGGCCATTGCATAAGGCTTTACCGGTATCCATCTCCCTTTTTGATCCTTGATGAGTATGGGCTCTTTCATAACACCATAGTAGGCGTTATACTTTTTAAACGGAGTATTTACCCCTGCAACCTTGCCGGGACCCCAGAAGGTTGCGGTATAACCTCCGACATCCTGTATGTGGCACGCCTCGCATGAGACTTTTTTGTGAACAGATTTTGCAGCAGCTTTTATTTCGTTATTGTGACACTTTGCACAACTCGCCTGTCTCTTCACCTGCCCGTGGAGGAGCTTTTTGTCCGTTGCAGGTGTATTGTGGCAGTCAATGCATGAGAGCCCTTTTGAATAATGAATGTCAGGGGTTAGCCCCTTCGGGTTTGAGTAATCTCCTGCTATGTAACCGGCTCCCCGTCTTCTGTCCTCGGGCCCAGCATGGCAGAGAGACCCCCTGCCGCCGCCATAACAGGTCTGTGGTGCTATCTTCTTTGTGAATGTGTGAGAGCCTGCTGACGGGTCATTGGGGTCTTTCTTTTTAGGTGTGTAATGACAGTCAAGGCATCCCGCATGGCATTGATTGCATGCCTTCTGGTTGATTGATGCCATCTCCTTTGTATATGGAACTTTGGTGTTTTTAGCTATCTCCTCAGAATTGTCCACAAACCAGAGCCCGCAGTTATGCGGTCCCCTCTTCTTGGCAGTCCATGTCTTATACTGGCTCTGTTTTGCATTGTGTCCCATTGCAGCCTTCTTGAATTCCTCCACCTGCTTTGGATGGCATACTCCGCAGGTCTTCTCCTGCACCGGATAATTATGGGAAAGGGTTTCGGGGTTTTTATCATGGTACAGTATGGTGAGGGCCGCGGGGTCCTTTACGGGCTTGCCGTCTTTTTCGACCATGGGGAGCAGCTCGACCACAGGGTTCTTCCCCCTTGGCTCCAGGGATTCAGGCTTAAATTTTTCAAGCTTATCCCTCGTTACTGCCTGGAATCCTTTGAGTTTTACATAATAGAGTCTTAGCAGTCCTTTATGCGCGCCGTCCTTTACAGCGTCTTTCGGATTGCCGAGATGGCAGTCTGTGCAGGATGCAGGCATCTTTGTCTGCTTTTCCACCTCTTGCTGTGTAACTGCAAACTGGGAGAAACCCATCTCCTTCATCTTTGCAGTATTGCCGTGGCATTCAAGACAGCTGCTGACCTCCTGTGGCTTCTGCTGGGCAGCGCTTTTGGCGCTGATAACAAACAATAGCATCATGCCCAGTGCCATCCCAAATATTGCATTTTTCCGCATACTTTCCCTCCTATATGAGAATTTCAAGTTGGATATAAGAATATAGCAATTAAGATGCCAGATTAGAAATTTAATATTTTCAATGGGTTGCAAAAGGAATTGAACATCAAGATGTGCAAAATGCAATCTTTAATTCTTGAAAACATGGTTATATTAGGATTACAGATTGCAATTAAGATTGCAGATTGCAATCGCAGTCACTCGATACCGTATCTTTTGATCTTCCT
This sequence comes from Nitrospirota bacterium, assembly GCA_016195565.1. Classification (NCBI taxonomy): domain Bacteria; kingdom Pseudomonadati; phylum Nitrospirota; species Nitrospirota bacterium. The sequence continues at coordinate 13,188 of JACPZK010000006.1, forward strand.
CCAGAGGGTTGTCTTGTCGATTCCGAGGATTTCTGCTGCCTTTGCCCTGTCACCGTCAGTTTCCTTAAGGACATTAAGGATGTGCGTCTTTTCCATCTCTCTTATGGTTGGTGTCTTTCCCCTTGTATCCATTGTCTCATATCTTCCTAAGATATAATCAGGCAGGTTGGCAATTGTTATCATATTTCCTTCCATGAGGTTTATAGCCCTCTCTATTACATTCTCCACTTCCCTCACATTCCCTTTCCAGTTGTATTGCACGAGTGAAGCAAGGGCGTCCTCTGTTATCCCTTTCACTGATCTTCCATAGTAGGCGTTAAACTTTTTTATGAAATGCTCGATTAAAAGGGGGATATCCTCCTTTCTTTCCTTTAATGAAGGCACTGTTATTGTAACGACATTGAGCCTGTGATAAAGGTCTTCCCTGAATTTCCCTTCCTCCACGAGTTTCTCAAGATTCTGATTTGTAGCACAGATAAATCTCACATCTACCTTTATCTCACCGGTGCCTCCGAGCCTGAAAAAGCTTCTCTCCTGAATCACCCTTAAAAGTCTTATCTGCATGGCCTCGCTTATGTTTCCAATCTCGTCAAGAAATAAGGTTCCGCCGTTTGCCGCTTCTATAAGCCCGCTTTTCTGTGTAAGCGCTCCTGTAAATGCGCCCTTTTCATGGCCGAAAAGTTCATTTTCAAGAAGCGTGTCCGCTATCGCTCCGCAGTTCACAGCAATGAATCTGTTCCTCCTTCTCGGTCCATTGAAATGAATGGCCCTCGCTATCAGCTCCTTCCCAGTTCCGCTCTCACCGAGTATTATCACATGTGACCTGGACTGCGCTACCCTTTTAACGAGATCAAAGACCTGCATCATCTTAGGATGATGCCCAACTATGCTTTCGAAGCCGAACCTTTCCGACAGTTCTTCTTTAAGCATCCTGTTTTCATCAATAAGCCGTTTATTGTCGAGAGATCTTTCTATTATGAGAAGCAACTCCTCAGGGTCGATGGGTTTTCGTACATAGTCGTAGGCGCCTGATTTCATGGCCTCCACCGCGCTTTCAACAGTAGAAAAGCCTGTAATCATAATAACGGGTGTTTCAGAGGACATCCTTTTGCTTTCCTTCAATATGGTCATGCCGTCAATGTCGGGCATTTTAAGGTCTGTAATCAAAAGGTCATATTTGCCATCCCTGATCTTATGCATCGCCTCTAAACCGCTCTTTATAATTTCATATTCACAGCCATATCTTGTGAATATCCTTGTGAGGATAGAGCAGGCGACAGGGTCGTCGTCTATAGCGATTATCTTTAAATCCTCATGCATGGCTCATTCCATTCAACGGCAAGGTTATAACACATCTTGTGCCTTTGCCTTCATTACTTTCAAGGATTATCTCGCCGTTATGTTTTTTGATTATACCGTAACTGACGGCAAGTCCGAGTCCTGTTCCCTCACCTATTTCTTTTGTCGTAAAAAATGGGTTAAACACCTTTTTAAAATTCTCCTCCGGGATGCCGACTCCTGTATCTGAAATCTCGACTTCTACATTATCACCCCTCATCCTTGTCTCAATCCTTATGTTCCCTCCCTCTCCTGTGGCATGAATGGAATTGAGGATTATATTTGAAAATACCTGTTGCATCTGCGCCCTATCAACGCGGAAATCAGAGATTCCATTGTATTGTCTATATATTATGATTCCCTTGTCCTGTATTCTATTGTTAAGACTGACTATCACCTCGTCAATGAGGGCAGACAGGTCTTCGGGTGTTTTATGAAGAGGCATCTCCCTTGAAAAGTTAAGAAGCCCCGTGACTATCCTCTCACCTCTCCTTCCTTCCTTTATGATCGTATTAATATCTGTTTTTACAGCGCTGATATCACAGCCGTTCCTGTTTATATCCTCTCCGAGGAGTTTTGCTGTAGAGATGATATTGCCCAATGGATTATTTATCTCATGAGCCACGCCTGCCGCCAGCTCTCCGATGGACGCCAATTTTTCAGCCTGGCATGCCCGTAACTCGGCGTGTATTCTCCTGTTAATATTCTCTTTAAGCGCCTGAGACATGGAATTAAATCCTACAGCAAGGTCGCCTATCTCATCTCCTGAAAAAACAGCAATCCTGTAATCCAAATTGCCGGTGCCTATCTCCTTTGCGCCTGCAGAAAGAAGGCTTATGGGCTTTGTGAGTGTCCTTGAGAGCAAAATAGCTGTTATGGCTGCTGCCATGAGTATTATTACTCCAACTGTAAGCATAACTTTTTTTTGTTTAATAATGGGGGCCAGCACCCTGTCCCTGTCTGCAACAGTAACTATAAGCCAGCCTTTTTCCTGTGACATGTATGGAGAATAATATACATAGGCCATTAGATTTCTGGATGACGGATCGCGGATAACACCTCCGTTTTTATCCATTAATCTTGCTGCATCCGGATAATCTTTAAAGAAAGTGCTTCCTTTGCCAGTTTGATTGAGGAAACAGAGGTTCTGGTCGGGATGGTAGAGATATATTCCGTGACGCTCGGGCTCAAGAATGTTCTTCTCTGCCACAAAAGAAAACCCATCATCTTTCCTTATGGTATTGTCCACTATCTTTCCTATCTTCTGCCCCCAGATATTGATAACAAAAAATCCGGCTATAATATTATCTTTGAGGAAGATGGGAGCGGCGATTCGGATCATGGGAGGGCAGAACTCATTATTATCAATACCCATCTCAAAATTAGACATCCAGACCTGCCCTTTCCTTAGCTTCAGTAATTCAGAGAAAAAATTCTTTTCTGAAAGAGATCCCACCGATGTGACAGGAAAAAATGGGTGCTGTTTCTTCTTATCAATAATTCTTAATTCCTTCACCTTAATAAGCACCTGCCCTTTTGTATCCACAATCCTTATAGCCTGAATTGCCTTTCTGTTTCTTTGGTGTTCAAGAAAAAATTGCTCCATCAGTCCGCGATTCTTCATAAAACCTCCATAGTTTCCACTCTTCAAAGAACCGAGCAGTTCCTTTAACCACGGCATCTCCGCAAGCGCCTTGGCTTCACTTTGCTGGCCTTGCAGGAAGTTATCTACATCTTCTGAGGAGCGTTTGAGTGACAACCGCAACTCTTCTTCGACCTTCCCGGTGAGACTCCTGCTGCTTACTATATAGCCGAAGATAAATACAGCGGCAGTGGACAAAATGGTTATGCCCAAAAGCACTATCAGGAGTTTCTGTCCGATTTTCAGCTGCATTTAATTTAAGTTTAACACATTAAGATTCCAGAAATTCGAAGATTACCGAAAGACCTTGCCGGCTATTCGGATTTGAAAAGTAAATTTTTTGAAGGAAAATGTTTATGACGCACCAAAGGTTCGTTCTGTATAATCGGTATTCTTTCTTCCAGCGTGAGACGATTATTTTTATAGACTATCCCTATGGGAATCCTTTCTCCCCATTCAAGAGCTTTTTTAAATGCTTCTGCCCTGTCCTCGGAATTATAATCAGGTTCAATGTGATAAACACGCTGCCTGTACCACTCATAAGTATTTATTTTATTGAACGTTACGCAGGGCTGAAGAATGTCAACAAGCGAAAAACCTTTATGATTTATCGCTGCCTTTATCAAACCCTTAAGATGTTCCATATCGCCTGCAAAGCCTCTTGCCGCAAAACTGCAGTCAAGCGCAACAGCCAGTGCAATCGGGTTTAGCTGCTCTGAAAAAACACTGAACGGCTGATTTTTGGTTATCATACCTTCAGGACTTGTAGGAGACGCCTGACCCTTTGTTAAGCCATATATCTGGTTGTCATGCACAAAAAGCTTTACATTGACATTTCTCCTCATTGCATGCATTAAGTGATTTCCGCCCTCCCCGTAGCAGTCACCATCGCCTGCAACTGCTATTGTGAGCATTTCATGATTGGCAAGCCTTATACCTGTTGCAACTGGAAGCGTCCTGCCGTGAAGCCCGTTAAAGGTGTTGCATTTTAAATAGTGAGGGAACTTTCCAGCCTGGCCTATGCCTGAGACAATTGTAAAATTATGCGGCTCTATGCCGAGTTCAGCCATTGCATCTTTAAAAACCCTAAGGATTGCAAAGTTGCCGCATCCCGGGCACCATGCCGGCGTCTGTCCTTTATAATCTTCCGGTTTTAACATTTTCTTTAAAAGATAATATCATAAAAACAGCAGAATACATCCATCAATACTTCCCCTGATGCATCAGCAATAGTTGGTTTTCCTTGGAACGGCTCTCGCCAATGCTTGTTACATAAATTGCAGGCTTGTCAATAACAGGGCATTTTGTCTCGCATATGCCGCAGCCGATGCACAGCTCAAGGTCAACGCGCGGCTGCTGAACTACCGCCTCTTTTCTTCCCCTGTCTCTTATCTTTGCCTTTTCAAGCCATATCGCCTTCTTCGGTGTAGGACAGACCTCCTCGCATACTATGCAGCGCGTTGCATGGGCATAAGGCAGGCATCTGTTTTTGTCAATCATAGCAAGCCCTATCTTAATCTTTGCCTTTTCTTTCAATTCCATTTTCTTTATCGCTCCTGTAGGGCATACCTGTCCGCAGAGAGTGCAGCGGTATTCGCAGTATCCTATCTTTGGGATAAGCAGAGGAGACCATATCCCTTCAAGTCCTGCCTCAAGAAATGTCGGCTGAAGCCCGTTTGTGATGCATACCTTCATGCACTCACCGCATTTGACACATCTTTTAAGAAACTCTTTTTCCTCAAGCGCTCCGGGAGGCCTGATTAATTTCTGATTCGGAACTTCTGCTTTGGACAAGGGATTTGCCCGCAAAAGAGGCACGGCGACAACACCTGATACCAGCGACGTAATAACCCTCCTTCTGCCGAGGTCCAGTCCGCCATACCCCCCTTTAATTCCCCCTTTAGCAAGGGGGGACAAAGTGGGGTGAAATCCGAAAGTCACTGCGTTCTGCGGGCATACGTCATCGCAATTCCGGCAGTACAGGCATTCCGCATCCCTCCATTCTTCTTTTTTATCAGGAGATGCTTTGCCCTGACATACAGAAGCGCACGCGCCGCACTCAGTGCATCCTTCGCTTACTGACCTTTTAAGAATGGAAAATCTTGATAAGAGGCCGAGCAAAGCGCCGAGCGGGCATAGATGCCTGCACCAGAATCTCTTTTCTACAAGATTCATACCGAGTATGAAAAGGAATAAGAGGCCTATGAAGGCGCTCTGGTTGTAAAACGGCTGTTGAAAAGATAGGATGCTTTTTTTAAATACGGAATAAACAGCTTCTGATATATCAACAAGGCCCTTGATATCTGAGTTATATACGGCGTCAAACACCGCCTTTGTTCCGTAATTGAATGCCGGATAGATACTTACAGAGAGTGACCTTATGAGAAGAGAAAGCGGGTCAACAATACCGACAAGCTGAAGCGAAAAAACAGAGGCTGCGAGAAGAAATAGAAGCATGTAGTATTTTGTTCTGCGCCAGTTAATGCTTGTATTGTCCGAATGTTTTTTCCTGAAAGAGCCTACAATATTATTCAGTGTTCCAAGAGGGCATACCCATCCGCAAAACACTCTTCCTAAGACCACCGTGGCAATAATTACAATCAGAGAAAAATAAAAAGCCTTCTGGACAGTATGCGCTGAAAGGATTGTGGTTACAAAAATCAGCGGGTCAAAATCGAGGAATATTTTTACAGGATAGCCAAGCTCGTCTTTCCCTTTTGCCTCTGTCTGCAAAAAAAGAAAAAGAAACAGCAGTAAGAATATCCCCTGTGAAATCCTTCTATAATTTCGCATAATCCTTCTAAATTGAAACTCACCTCAACAAGCTTCAGAGTATCAGACCATCAATTTGTCATCCCGGCATGTCCGGAATCTTTCTGAAGAAGGATTGCCGACAAGCGGCAATGACAACAACATTTAATAACTTTGCTACAGAGCATTGAGGGATTCTTTTGATTATGTATTTATCCTTTTAACGTTCAATTTAGAAATATCCATTCTGCCGAGCCCCATCTTATCAGCTATCTTCACATATTTAAGGTCGCTTCCTTTCATGCCAAAAAGCGTGGCGCCAAACGAGTCCACAGCAACCTGATCAACCCCAACAATAACTGTATCCATTTTTTTCACATCCTCGAGATTTCCGCCCTGCGGGCCGTTTGCCGTCAGAATACGCACCGCATCAAGGATGGTAAGAGTGGGCTTAATAGCCATGGAAAGGTCAACGAGGCTCTCGTCAAGCCTCTGATGTATCGTGCGCCTTGAGCCTCCCATCACGCCCATCCAGTTTTTCATTGACATCGTCAGCTTTGCGAGGCCGTGATGTTTTGCAATAGGAATGTTTATCACCTTGTCAGCCTCAAATACCTCGGTATAAAGAGGCCATGACTTCAAAGCCTCTCCCTTTATATTCATTTCCCTGAATTTTCTCTCGTCAATATAGCTCACATCCGCGCCTGCTGCCTTTGCGGCATCGGCAATTCCGCTCTGCACATAACACCTTCTCGGATCATTCACCGGCCTGTCAAATACCTTTACCTTTTTAGCGCCTGCCTCATAGCACATCTGAACTACAACTCCAACGACTTCAGGATTTGTATTTCCGGCCTGCTCAGGCGTCCTGTCCCATGCTATATTCGGCTTTACAACAACAATATCGCCTTTTGATACAAACTTTTTCATCCCGCCCATTGCATCAATCGCAGCCCTTGTAATCTTTGAAGGATATACGCCATGCGCAACTGCAATATCAATTTTTTCATCTGCCCCGGCAGGAGCAATAAACGAATCAAAATTTCTTGGAATAGAAAGCCCTATACCTGCTATTGCTGTCAGCTTTATAAAATCTCTGCGATTCATAATCAATTCCTTTCTTTATAATAATCTGATTTTAATTTCTTTCACCAATTCTTCCAGCGTAAATGGCCTGCCGTCGTATCTATTGATAAATCCATTGAATGAATAGCCTGTCTCTGCTTTCATCATCCTTGCAAACTGGCCTGTTGCATTGTTTTCTATGCAAATTGTATGTTTTGCATCCCTCAACAGCTTAAGATAGTCAAATCTCTCCCTCCCCTTTGCCCCCTCCCCTCGAGGGAGGGGGTTGGGGGAGGGGAAAGGGTATATCTCGCTGAAATGAAGCATTGCAATACCCCCCCTTCTCCCCCCCTTACCAAGGGGGGGAGAAGGGGGGTGATAATTCGTCAACCGTCTCTTTCATTATTCCATAATTAGAGCCCCACCCTGCTATTATTACTTCTGGCTTATTATCTCCGTAAAGAACAGGCGGCTCAATTTCCTGCCTGATGAGAGGCAATTTTTTTAAAAGCCTTTTATCCACCATTTTGATTCGTGTCTCAGCATCCTCAACAATATGCCCTTCCTCGTCATGCTCATCGCTGTCTGTTACAACAAGATGTCTTGCATCTCCGGGAATTCCCATAGGCGATACGCCCGTATCCGTATATGCATGCCTTTTATACTCTTTAAGATTTTTGAATGCATCGCCGCGCAGCCTGTAATCAGTGTATTTAATTTGGGCAGGATCAAAACCTTCAAAGGTCCATTCTGAATCAGCAAGATACTGGTCAAATATGATTATTGCCGGCACCTGATATTTTTCAGCAAGGTCAAATGCCTTGTTTGTGAGATAAAATGCCTGCTCAGGCGTGCCTGGCGCAAAGATAATTCTCGGAAATTCTCCATGCGCTGTATGCAAGGCAAACAAGAGGTCGCCCTGCTCTGTCCTTGTCGGAAGTCCTGTCGCAGGCGCAGGCCTTTGCCCGAGAGCTATAACAACAGGCGTCTCTGTCATGCCGGAAAGCGAAAGCCCTTCCACCATTAATGCAAAACCTCCCCCTGCCGTGCCGGTCATTGCTCTTACACCGGCAAATGATGCGCCAAGCGCCATATTGATTGCAGAGATCTCGTCCTCTGCCTGTTCAACAATAATTCCGAATTCCTTCTCTTTGCCTGCTATATAATTCATTATGCCGGTTGAAGGGGTCATGGGATATGCAGAGTAAAATTTACATCCGGAAGCAATAGCGCCTAACCCAATCGCCTCAACCGAATTTATCAACATCTTAGGCTTCAATAGTGAGCCGGTAACTGCCGGAGAAAAAGAACACCGCATACAATTCTTAGCGGCAAAATCATGCCCTGCCATCGCAGCGCTGATATTTGAATTGATAACCTGCACGCCCTTCTTTTTAAACGTATCTTTTATGATTGCAATCAAAATATCAATATCCATGCCAAGCATTCCAAGCACAGCACCGGTCGCAACAGTGTTTGCCATTATCTTGCTGCCGCCATTTTCTACGGCTAATTTAATGAAAGGAATATCAAGATAGTTAGGAGTTAAGAGTCTGGAGTTTAAAGGGATGTCATTCCGAACTTGTTTCGGAATCTTCAAGTCAGTTGAGTCATATATTATCTGACCTATAGCGGACAGTTCCTTTTCGTGCTGTTCAATGCTTTCCCTGTCAAGGGCAACAAGAATATCAATCTTCTCCCTTGAGGCCATTACAGGCTTATCCGAAAACCTTATCTGATAGAAATTATGGCCGCCTCTTACGCGAGATTCATAATCCTGATTGGTAAAAACATGGAAGCCTGTTCTTGAGAATACCTTTGCAAGCGTGCCGCCTATGGTCTGTATTCCCTGCCCTGCCTCGCCGCCTATCTTTATTGAATAATCCATAAATTTTCTCAGATACTTCTACAACTATTGATGCATTTAATATTAACGTCCAATGCTCATAGTATTCTTGTCATTCCGCACTTGATGCGGAATCCAGTATTAAAAATAATGACTCCCAGAACAGCGTCTGGATTCCCGTTTTCACGGGAATGACGAAACAGAGGACATTTATTATACAGTTCTCTATAAGTAAGCAGGTGTTGCTTACTTGCTCTTGACAAAACTTCCCTTAAACCTGCTCAGCCACATGATATGGCTCTTCTCTTCATTTATAATCTCATCAACAATATCTTTTTCCTTAATTATATTTCTTATCTCATGAAAATAAAGCAATGTCTCTTTTTCAAAACCCATGGCAAAATTAACTGCGACATCAATAGTCGTTAGTGAAGTCGAAGATATTATAGATACGCATCCTAATTGAGAGTTTAGATTATATTTTTGATGTAGTCAATAGTAACAATGCGCTTGGCTATAAGGCACTCTAATAAAATAAATCCGCCGCAGGGCAAGGCCTTTCCCTCTTTAAGTATGAAGTCGCAGTCAGACTTATAAAATGAGCATGAAGCGCACATATTCCGGATAAGTTTTTCTCCGGCGGCAATATCTGAAACCTGCTCAGATTTATCAAATGGAATTTTCTTTCCGCTTTTTATCAACCTCTCCGTGACGATAAAACCCATACAGGCAAGTTCACTGTTTTTTGAAAGCTTGTAATATGAACAAAAATTTTCACAAATTTTCTTATTCAGCTCTGAGTTTTTCATTATTTCCAAATAACACTCACTGTTTTCTGTTTGTATCCAGCAGTCCCCTCACCTTTTTTAAAAGTTCGGTTGGTGAAATAGGTTTCATAATAAAATTAAATTCTCCGCCGGTTACCTCATCTATGCCCCTTCTGCTTACAAAATCCGCAGGATAACCGCTTGAAAAGAGCGCTTTCATGTCAGGCTTTATCTTCCTTATAACCTCATAAGCCTCTTCCCCGCTCATCTTTGGCATTATTATGTCAAGAAAAACAACTCCAATTCTATCTTTATTATCCATAAATTTATTTATCGCATCTTCTCCGTCAACAGCCTCTATGACCTGATACCCGAATTCCTCAAGAATCTCCTTAACAAGCTTTCTGGCTACTTCTTCATCTTCCGCCACAAGCACCGTTTCTGTGCCGTCCAGCGCCAACTTTGTTCTGCTTGTATCAGAACCGGAAATATCCGCAATCCGCATCCCTGAATTAACAGCGGCTATAGGCAGATATACCTTAAATGTTGTGCCTTTGCCGGGTTCACTGTAGCAATTGATATATCCCTTATGCTGTTTGATTATTCCGTATACTGTTGAAAGTCCAAGTCCTGTGCCTCTGCCTGCTTCCTTTGTTGTAAAGAACGGTTCAAAAATCCGTAACCTGGTCTCCTCGTCCATACCGCAGCCTCCGTCCGTAACTGATATAAGAGCATACATTCCGGGTTTGCCGTAACCATGAACCTTCTCATATTCTTCATCAAATCCTACAAGCCTTGTCTCTATGCTTAACAACCCTCCGTCAGGCATAGCATCGCGGGCATTCGCTGCGAGATTCATCAGCACCTGCTCCATCTGAAGCGTGTCAGCCACTACTGTTAAACCGTTATCTGCAAGCACTGTTTGAAGCTCTATGTCTTCTCCTATAATCCTTGACAGCAGCCTCTCCACTCTCTTTATTAGTTCGTTTAAATCTACCTGTTCTAAATTACTTGCCTGTTTTCTGCTGAAGATAAGGAGACTCCTTACAAGGGTCGCCGCCCGCTCTGACGAGGCAAGTATCTGGTCGAGATTGATTCTTAGTGGGTCGTCTTTGCCCATTTTCATCTGTAAGATGCCTGTATAGCCCATTATCGCCGTGAGGATGTTATTAAAATCATGCGCAATTCCTCCTGTGAGCGTTCCGATAGCCTCCATTTTCTGGGATTGCCTGAGCTGCTCTTCAAGCTTGCGGTGTCTGGTAATATCTCTCCCAATCTCTATTACATTAATCACTTTTCCTTGTTTATCTTTTACAGGAATAGTCTTCAAGTCCCATATCATTCCTTTAGGCGTAGAGATCTGCACGTTTTCAGGCTCTCCGGTTTTAAAGCTCTTTAGAACCGGGCATTGCTCACAGGACACTGAACGGTTATGCCACAAGTTGTAGCAGTATTGCCCTGTCAAATCAGAAACCTCTTGGCTGAAATTGTCAGCAGCGGCTTGATTTGCCCACATTATCCTGAGGGCAGAGGTATGCATTATTACGCTGTCAGAAACAGCATTCAGAATATCAGCAAGCTGCGGTGAAAGTTTTTCAAATTCCTTGTTATTATTTTGCAACACTCCCTCCGCATGCTATGCCCAAAATAAAAAACACGCACTTCCACTTAACTAAAGTTAAGCCCTACTTACATTTGTGGGCAAAAATCATGTCATAATTCAATTGACAAAATTAATTATCATCTGCCTGTCTTGTTCTTTAATCTCTGAAAATTCCACGCCTATCTGATACTTATTTTCTCCATCTTTAAAGCTATCCTTCTCTATTTCTCTTGCCCAGACTATTTTTGCAACAGCATACACAGAGAAAATAATCTTTTTACGGCTGTTTGAAGGCTGGTATATCTCCAGTTCCAGTTCACTGCCTGCCGGAATATCCCTCTCTGTCTCAAACATTAACCCGCCTCCGCTTATGTCTCTGGTAAATGCCTTGAATTCATCCGCATGGGTTGCCTTCACAGCGCCGAGGATAAAAATATTATCTTTCAGCCGCTGAAATTTTCTTTTTTCTAAATCCTGCAATTTCTCCATATCCATTTTGCTCATTGCCACACCTCCTGAAATTTATTTTGTGTGCCGGCTAAGGATAACGGAAAACAATCCAGAGCAGTTTAGCTTCAGTCTCACCTATATTTGTTGCTTTCTGAATTTTCTGGGTATACGTGCTATAAATACTATCTCCTTCTTCAAATACCAGTTTTTCTTCATCACATAAAAATTCCAGCTTACCCTTAAGCGCAATCCCAAATTTATCTCCAACTGAAGAGGTTAATTCCATTGCTAATTCACAATCAGGCGGCAGGGTGAAAATCTGCGGCTGCACATTTATATTTAAAAACCCCGAAGCCAGCGTCTCGCAAACCGCCTTCTTATCTTTATGGACAGCTCTCTTATCTCTCCCTTTCCTGACAAAGATAAGCTCCCTATGCTCACTATTGCCAAAAAAATAGCCTGTTCTTGTGTTCAGGGCATGAGCTATTTTCTCCAATGAACCGACTGAAGGGGATGCGAGCGCTCTTTCGACCTGTGAGAGAAAACTCGCAGTCAATCATGTCTTTTTTGACAGTTCTTTTAATGTAACCTTCTGGAGCAGCCGCAAGTCATTTATCCTCTGTCCTATCTTCATTTGCTTACCCCGGTACCTTGTGGTTTCAATTCTCCTGCTTATGGTGGCCTGCTTGTAGGCAGTGAAGCCAACTGCCCTTATCTCCTCTCCGTATATTGTTTCCGCATTTCCCGCCTTAAACGATTTTTTGTAACAAAACCTCCCCTGTTGCGTTATCCCTTATTTTTCAAGACGTTAAAGAGGTTTTTATCTATAAGCATATTCTATACCTTATATATGCCTCTTGTTACCTGTCCAAAAGGACAGAAGTTGAAAAAAGAGTTTTGCTCTATTCTTAAATCACAAGACAAATTTAACTGTCCAAAAGAACATATCGCATATCCAAACATCTAATTAAAGGAGGGTACGGAAATGCTTTCCCTTGAAAACAAAATCATTATTCCCAAGCAGTATCAAAAATCGGCTCATTCATCCATATGCCTTTATGAAAGGGATTATGTAGTCAAAAACCTTGTGTTCCCTGAAGATATAATAAAGGCATACCAATTAAGACACGCGGTTTTCTGTCATGAATTAGGCTGGGTACCCCAATCAGAGAATGGATTGGAGCTTGATAATTATGATGACCATGCAGTCTTTTTCGGTGTATTCGACGTGCAGAATAGATTACTCGCGCATATGAGGCTAATAACGGCTGAAAATGATTTTATGATTGAGAAAGAGTTTTTATCATTGGTTGGAACCGGACATAAAATCAGAAAAGAGCCTGATACCGTAGAACTTACAAGATGTTGTGTAACTTCAAAGGCAAGAACTTACAAGATTTCTACTGAATTTGGCTCCTTTGACATACTCAGCCTTCTTTTAAAAGGCATTTACCATTGGTGCTTAAAGAATGATATAGAATATGTTTATGCAGTTACCGATTATAGGGTTTATAGATTAGTGCATATAAAGGGGTTTCCTTTTAAATTAACGGATAAGCCCCATATCATGCCTGACGGAGTTGTAGCTGTTGGAGTAATAATGAACTGGCGGGAGTTCGAGGATATAAATAAAGTGAAAAGGCCGGAAACGTTAAAATGGTTTACTCAATATCAATCAGTCCCTGTTCCATGGCAACAGCCACAGCCTGCGCCATGGTTACAACATCAAGTTTTTGCATGATATTCTTTATATGGAATTTTACGGTCCTCTCGCTTATACCAAGAATTACCGATATATCCCATATACGTTTGCCATAACTTATCCATCTGAGAACTTCCTTTTCTCTCTCTGAAAGGGTAACGGCATGTTTTTCACTGCGATAGCTCACAATACGAGTCAATGCCTGATGCAAGGCAGGTATTATATGAGTGAGAATTATTTCGGTGCGCCGGTTACATTCTATTGAATTACCGGCAAAAGAAAAGAGGCTCCCCTCAGTCCCTCTGTAATTTTTTATCCCGTAGGAATAACCCCGCTTGAGGTCAAAATCTTCTGCTGCCATTATAAAATTCTTTGGCGTCTCATATTTTTTGTAAGTATCAGCCCAGTATTGTAAGGCGAAACTGGTAAAATTCTCTTTGACAACCGGGTCAATCTTATGAAAATCTTTCATAACATATAAATCGAACCATTCGGATGGAAAGCTCACGTTTAGAGCATCATAAGAGCTTACGTTATCGTTTATTCCTTTTTTCCCCAGCAAACAGACAGCATGGTCATATGGAATTAACATCTTTAAATCCGATATGAGATTTCTTAGATCTTCTTCTTTTGAGCATAGAAAGCTCTTTTGGATTAGTTCCAGAAGGCAGATAGCATCATTTTTAGACAGCAGATTTTTTAAATGCATTATACCTATTCTCGCTGAATATAGAGCCTGTAATGATTAAGACAGAATTAAGACATATTTTCAAGGAGTCCAGGTCAGGAAGAGGCCGTCAGAGCTTGCACTTTGTGTATAATAAAACATAAAATATTTACGCCTTACAGTCTTCCTGAACGTATTATAGAGATAATCAGCCAGATGCCAAGCAAGAAGGCAAAGCCAAATGCTAAGAATCCAAGGATTGACATGCCATATATTTTTGGCCCTACACCTGTCGCATGCAGAATGGCAGAACTCAGGAGAATAGAACTTACAATCAGGCTGAATGAAATCCTGTTGCTTGATTTGTCCATATCCCTTGTAAATTTCTCAAGGCCGATATGTGTGAGTTTCATATGAATATCGTCCTTTAAAACCTTTCTTATAATCTGCTTCATCTGACGGGGGAAGACCACCACAAAGTCTCCTATCTCTTCTATGCTCTTTTTGGTCTTTTCATATATCCTTGACGGACTCAGCTTCTCCCTGACGAGTTTAGAGGCGTAAGGTTCTGCTGCGGCAATGAAATTAAAATCAGGGTCCAGTTCTCTTCCTATATTCTCAAGAATCAGCATCGCCTTATTAACGAGCAGAAGGTCTGAAGGAATCTTCATATTATGTTTCATTGCCAGATGCGTTACGATGTCCATATACTCGGCAAAATTTATTTCTGCCAGGGTCAATCCGTATAGCGGCTCCAGAAAATAAACAAGGTCTGATTTGAATCCCTTCCTGAATGTAATTAAATCAGCCTCCTCGGGAACAAGCCCGAGTTCTATATACTGGTCAATCAGCCTGTCAAAATCTTTATTTATAAGGGCAAGAAATGTATTTGCCATAGTTTCTTTCATCTCATCCGTAACCCTTCCAACTATTCCGAAATCCATAAACCCTATCTGTCCTTCAGGCATTGCAAAGATATTTCCCGGATGAGGATCTGCATGAAAGAACCCGTCTTCAAGCACCATCTTGAAATACGCATCAACGCCGTTCTTCGCAAGTTCCTTCCTGTCAAGGCCCATGCCTTCTATTCCGGAAATGTCATCAATCCTTACTCCTTCTATCCTTTCCATCGTAAGGATTTTTTCAGTGGAAAACGCACTATAAATTTTCGGGATATATATATGAGGATTGTTCTCAAAGTTTTTTCTGAAGCGCAAACAATTCTTTGCCTCCTCTGAGAAATCCAGTTCCTTCCTGACAGTCCTTGCAAATTCATCCACAATGCCTGTCGGATTAAAAAACCTGCTTTCAGGGATATGTTTATCCATAAGCTGGGCTATTGTTGTGAGAATATTTATATCCGTCTCTATCTGCTCTCTTATATCAGGCCTCTGCACCTTTATTATCACATCACTTCCATCAAGAAGGGTCCCCTGATGGACCTGTGCAATTGAAGCGGCAGCGGTCGGCTTATCATTAAATCTTGCAAATATCTTATCAATCAGGAGATGCGTTTCTTCTTCTATTATTCTCTTTGCCTCGTCAGAAGGAAATGGCGGAACCTTATCCTGAAGTTTCTTAAACTCGCCGGCAAAGGGCGCGGTAATAAGGTCCGGCCTTGATGAAAGAAGCTGGGCGAGTTTAATAAAACTTGGCCCAAGCTCTGCAAACGCCATTCTAAGTCTCTCAGGAACCGTATGCCCTTTTATTGCAGGCCATTGCCCGAATGTCTTTAGTCTTTTCCTGAGAGAGACATATCTGTGGAGGCGAAGCTGGTCTATTATGTGCCCGAACTCGTATTTGAGAAAGACATTGATAATCTGCCTTACTCTGTTAATATTCTTATACGTACTCCTAAGTTTCAGCAGACTGAAAGGCATCGTCTATTCTTCCTGCCCTTCTTCCTTTACTCCTTCAAGTTTCTTTACCCTGTTAGAGAGGGTCTGAATCTTTTTATTGAGTTTCTCAATGTCATCCTTTGAAGGCAGGTTCATTTTCTCCAGAGTCTTTGACAATATTTCCGAGAAATTTTTAGAAAACCCTTCCGTTCCCTTTTCAGCCTTTTCAGTCCACTCCTTCACGAGTTTTGCGCCTTGTGATTCGCTGAGTTCACCTTTTTTAATAAGCTCGTCAATGAACTCATTTACCTTCTGCTGCATGCCCAAACCGGCAAGCAAGGCGCTCCTTATCGCTTCAAAAACTGTCATAAACACCTCCATTTCAA
Organism: Nitrospirota bacterium; assembly: GCA_016195565.1. NCBI lineage: Bacteria > Pseudomonadati > Nitrospirota > Nitrospirota bacterium. The sequence goes on from JACPZK010000006.1 coordinate 29,243, forward strand.
AGTTAAAAGTTATAACCGAAAAATAGACATAGGAATTTGTCATTGCGAGCGAAGCGAAGCAATCTCGCCTTTCCTGATGAGATTGCCACGAACCCTTTGGGTTCTCGCAATGACAGATAAATCAACGGCTTCATAATTCTATGTCTATTTTTAGGTTATAAGTTGAAAGTTTTAAAAAATTTAACTCTTAACTCATAACTCTCAACTCTTAACTTGTTTTCTGATTATATCGTACACTGCTTCAAGCGCCTTGTCCAGTTTTGCAATGTCTTTTGTGCCGCCTTCTGCCATTTCAGGTTTTCCTCCGCCTCTGCCGCCTGCAATCTCGGCAACCTTTTTAAGTATTTCTCCTGCCTTAATTTTTTTAGTAAGGTCTTTTGTGACCATGGACAAAAATGCCGCCTCGCCGTTCCTATCAGATGCAAGGACAATAACACCTGAGCCGAGTTTATCCTTTAAATTGTCTGCAAGAATCCTTAAATCCTTTTTTTCAAGGCCGTCAACCCTGCATGAAATAACCTTCACGCCGCCTATATCCATTGCCTTCTCTATGAGCGCTGCAGAACTTTCAGATGCTGCCCTGCCCTTGAGCCTCTCTGCCTCTCTTTCCATTTCTTTCATATCAGCAAGAAGCTTCTCTACCCTTTCAAGCGGTTTTTCTGTCTTGAGCATATCTGAAATTTTTCTTAACTCCTCGTCTTCTTTCCTGAAATAGTCAAAGGCAGATATTCCTGTCAGCGCCTCTATCCTTCTAATTCCGGATGCAACGCTTCCCTCTGAGACAATGACAAATGGGCCTATGTCTCCGGTGGCCCTGCAGTGAGTGCCGCCGCAGAGTTCAGAACTGAATCCAGGCACTTTCACAACCCTCACTGTTTCACCGTATTTCTCTCCGAAAAGAGCTGTCGCTCCGGATGCAACCGCATCTTTTATATCCATAACCGAGGTCTCAACATTAGTATTCTCAAGAATCTTCTGGTTAACCGTATCCTCTATGCTCCTTATCTCATCGCGGCTTATAGGAAAGAAATGCGTAAAATCAAACCTGAGCCTGTCAGGAGCAACAAGCGAACCCGCCTGCTTAACATGCTCGCCGATTATATTTTGCAATGACGCCTGAAGGAGATGAGTTGCAGTGTGATTGCTCATTATAGCTTTTCTTCTCCGGGTATCAACGCTGCATATCACCCTGTCCCAGACTCTTAATTTCCCATCTTTGATTTTTATGATATGTGAATGTAGTCCTTCAATAACTTTTTTGGTATCCGTAACAAAGGCCCTGAATCCTCCGCCTGAGGCGGAGGATGTCAGCTCGCCTGTATCCCCAGCCTGGCCTCCGGATTCACCGTAAAAAGGAGTTTTATCCAGAAAGACCTCCACTTCTTCATCCTTAGATGCCTCCTTGACAACCTTCCCTTCTTTCAGCATAGCCTTAACAACTGATTCGGTCTGCATTGCATCATAACCGGTGAACTCGGTTTTGCCTGTCTCGGAAAGCAGTTCTCTGTATATGGATGAAACAGCCTCTTCTTCGCCTACCCATGAAGCCCTGGCCCTTTCCCTCTGCATCTCCATTTCTCTGTGGAATCCGCCTTCATCCAGGATAAGATTGTTGTCAGACGCGATGTCTCTTGCAAGGTCTATCGGAAACCCATAGGTATCGTACAGCTTGAATATTTCATCTCCCGGAACTGACTTCAAGCCTGCTTTCTTTGCCGCTGCAATTACTTCATCTATTATCTTCATGCCCTGCTCAAGCGTCTTTGAAAAACGTTCCTCTTCAAATTTGAGAACCTTTGCCGCCCTCTCCTTTTCATCAATAAGTTCAGGATACGTATCACCCATGAAATCAGCCACGGGCTCGACAAGCCTATAAAGCACGGGTTCGCTGACACCAAGAAGTTTTGCGTGCCTTGACGCCCTTCTTATAATCCTTCTGAGGACATAACCCCTTCCCTCATTTGACGGCATAAGTCCCTCGGAAAGCAGAAATGAAATCGCCCTGATATGGTCGGCAATAACCCTTATGGATATATCGCTCTCGGCGCTCTTTCCGTAATCAACAATACCGTTTGCAGTCGCCGTTATTGCTGATATAAGAGGCATAAACAGATCAGTATCAAAATTATTAAGCTTCCCCTGCAAAACAGCGGAAATCCTTTCAAGTCCCATTCCCGTATCTATGCTTGGTTTTGGAAGAGGTGTAAGATTTCCTGATTCATCCCTGCTGTACTGCATAAAAACAAGATTCCACAGTTCAAGAAATCTGTCGCAGTCGCATCCCGCCCTGCACTCAGAAGTACCGCATCCGACATGCTCTCCCCGGTCAATTATTATCTCAGAGCACGGGCCGCAGGGTCCGGTATCTCCCATCTGCCAGAAGTTGTCTTTTGCGCCAAGGCGCACAATCCTGTCAGAAGAAATGCCGGTTAAATCTTTCCATAGTTTTTCAGCCTCGTCATCCTTTTCATAAACAGAGACCCAGAGCTTGTCTTTAGGAAGCTTAAAGATATCCGTAAGAAGTTCCCATCCGAAGAGTATCGCATCTTTTTTAAAGTAATCTCCAAACGAAAAATTCCCGAGCATTTCAAAAAACGTGTGATGCCTGGATGTGTGTCCTACATTTTCAAGGTCGCTGTGTTTGCCGCCTGCCCTGAGACATTTCTGGCATGAGACTGCCCTGGTGTATGGCTTTTTCTCTTCTCCCAGGAAAACAGATTTGAACTGCACCATGCCTGCATTTGTAAAAAGCAGCGTAGGGTCATTCTTGGGAATAAGGGACGAACTCCTTACTGCCTCGTGCCCTCTGGAGGAAAAATAATCCAGAAATGCCTTTCTTATATCTTTACTTTTCATCTACTCTTGAATCCTGTTTTTCCTTGTCTGCAAATTGAGACTGCTAAAAAACCCCATATTTTAATGTCATTGCGAGGAGCCCCGAATGCTTTCGGGGCGACGTGGCAATCTCAAATATATTGATTTACATAAAAGCAAGATTGCTTCGCCTTCAGCTCGCAATGACAAGCGAGGGACCTGCTCGCAATGACACTTTTTCAGGGGTCTCAAATTCCTTTTCAATATCGTTAATTTTTAATTACTCCGGGTTCGCTGCTGATGATGTGCATAAGCTTCCCGTCAACGAATATTAGCTGCGTCTTTAAAAGACCCATCTTTGTATATATCCATTCTTCCCTGTATTTACCGTCCTCTGACGGCTTCAGCACGTTAACTTCTGCCGGTGAACCCCACGCATATCTGACCTGCTGCTGTGTCATGCCTGGAGCAATCTCGCTGCGTTTGATATTTTCCTGTATTGCCGCAGGAAATCCTTTTATTTCATCAGGCGAATACCTAACCGCATCAATACATCCCAAAACTGAAAAACAGAGAGCTGAAGCCATAATACATAAAGCTGACATGCTTTTCCTCATCAATTTACTCCTCCTTTATCTCGAATTGTCTAAGTATCTTATTGATTGTATCAAAAGAATACCCTTTCCTGACAAGAAATCTCCACATTTTTTTCTTAATTTCCTCAGCGGAATAATTTTCAATGCTTTTTACTTTTTTGCTTACAACCTTCTTTGCCCTGATTATCTCATCAGAGTCATCATCAGTAAAAACATCTCTTATTAACTCATCGGGTATTCCCCTGCGCTGAAGAAAAATTCTGACTCCGCGAGCGCCGAGCAGTTTTGCATCTTCAGCAATTCTTCTGAGAGATAAAGCAAGCGCTGTATCATTTATAAATCCTTTTTCACTTAAATGGTTAAGGGCCTGCTGTATAAGCTCCTCTGAAAAACCTTTCCACTTGAGCTTATCAGTAAGTTCTTTTTCACTCCTGTCCCTATAACTCAGCAGTCTGTAAGCATACCGAATCGCATCTGTTTTGTTCGAATTAGAAAAACTCATTTTTATAGGGCATGCTCGTCCGCCTAAGGCGGCAATTACTTGCTGAATCTCTCAATCTTCATCTGGTCTTTCTGGGGCTGAGATGGCGGCTCAAATGTAAGGTCGCTTGTAGATTGAATGCCTTTCACCTTTAGCGCAAAATCATCAGCGTTAGTCGCTCCCCTAAGAGCCTCCTCATATGTAATAAGCCCGGATTTATAAAGCTTGAAGAGAGACTGGTCAAATGTCTGCATATTATAATGAACCGAACCCTGAGCAATAACATCCGTGAGCAGCTTTGTTTTGTCAGCATCAAGTATGCAATCCTTAACTGTCATAGTAGCGACAAGCACTTCAACCGCCGGGACCCTGCCTCTGCCGTCGGCCCTCGGCATAAGCCTCATTGAGATTATGCCTTTAATGACAGATGCAAGCTGCATCCTGACCTGCTTATGCTGATAAGGGGGGAAAACAGATATTATTCTGTTTATTGTCTCCATTGCATCAATCGTATGAAGGGTGCTGAGCACAAGATGTCCTGTCTCTGCGGCTGTAAGAGATATCTGAATTGTCTCAAAGTCACGCATTTCGCCCACGAGAATTACATCAGGGTCCTGCCTGAGCGCTGCCCGCAAGGCCTTGCTGAAAGACTCTGTATCATTGCCGACCTCTCTCTGATTTATGATGCTGCTTTTATCTCTGTGCAGATATTCGATAGGGTCTTCTATCGTTACAATGTTGTTTGTGCGATTCGTATTGATATAATCAATCATCGCGGCAAGCGTCGTTGACTTGCCACTGCCTGTTGTGCCTGTGACAAGTATAAGCCCGCGAGATTCAAGAGCTATCTTTTTTAAAACATCAGGCAGCTGAAGTTCTTCTATGGTTGGAATCCTCATAGGTATCACCCTGAATACAATGCCGACTGCGCCTCGCTGGACAAACACATTGCACCTGAATCTGCCGAGTCCGGGTATGCTGTATGCAAGGTCCAGATCGTTTTTCTTTTTAAAAATCTCTCTCTGCCCCGGGCTCATCACGGAGTATGCAATCTTTAGCGCATCTTCCTGAGAAACCTTATTTACCAATGCCACCGGCGCCAGTTCTCCGTTAACTCTCATTATGGGCGGAGAGCCGACTTTTATATGAAGGTCGGATGCATTCTGCGCCATAGCAGTTTTAAGGAGCTCATTTACTTCCATTGTATCTTCCTCCAAAAAGTTAAAAGTTGAAAGTTAAAAGTTTTAAAACTCTTAACTCTTGCTCCGAACTTAAGCTGACACTCATGCTTACTTCCTCGCATTAATGGCATCCATGATTTTAGTCTCTATCTCTTTTGCAGCGTCAGGATTATTTTTCAGAAATTCCTTGACGTTCTCCCTTCCCTGCCCGATCCTGTTACCGCTGTAACTGTACCATGCGCCTGATTTTTCGACGATTCCCTTTTCAACTCCGATATCCACAAGTTCTCCTGCCCTTGATATTCCCTCGTTGAAGTATATATCAAATTCTGCCTGTTTGAATGGCGGCGCAACCTTGTTCTTCACAACCTTGACCCTCACCCTTCCGCCTATGGCTTCCTGATTCTCCTTTATGCTGTCTATTTTTCTTATATCAAGCCTCATGGATGAATAAAACTTCAATGCATTCCCGCCTGTGGTTGTCTCAGGATTTCCGAACATTACCCCTATTTTCATTCGTAGCTGGTTTATAAATATAACTGTAGTCAGAGACTTTGAGATTGCCGCTGTAAGCTTTCTTAATGCCTGGCTCATGAGCCTTGCCTGCAGTCCCATCTGTGCATCGCCCATATCACCTTCTATCTCTGCCTTTGGCACAAGGGCCGCTACAGAATCTATGACAACAATATCAACTGCTCCGCTCCTTACCAGCGCCTCGGTAACCTCAAGCGCCTGCTCGCCTGTATCAGGCTGAGATATAAGGAGGTCTTCAATCTTTACGCCGAGTTTTTTTGCATAATTTGTATCCAGCGCATGTTCAGCATCAATAAAAGCAGCAGTGCCGCCGGCCTGCTGGGTCTGTGCAATTGCATTAAGGGCAAGTGTTGTTTTGCCGGACGACTCCGGTCCATATATCTCTACAACCCTTCCTCTCGGGTATCCTCCTACGCCGGTTGCTATATCAAGCGCAATTGAGCCTGTAGGTATAACCTGAATTCCTTCCGCGACCTCTCCTGCGCCAAGCCTCATTATCGCGCCCTTGCCAAAATTCTTTTCTATCTGAGAAATCGCCATCTCAAGTGCCTTAATCTTATCCTTACTCGTAACGTCCTTACTCACTTCCTTGCTCATCATGCCTCCTTTTGAAATCTATCTTTACCTTTCCGATAGAAATCTCGCTCAGTTTAAAATGCTCTGCTCCGCCCGGCTTAAGTTCGCTCTTCATCAGTGTTATATTGATAACCTCTATCTTACCAAAATCCACTTCCTTTAGTGTAGCAAGTTCTTTTATCAGCAGACCCATGTTTTTTAAAGATTTCATCCTTCCAACAGTAAGATGCGGCGTGAACTGCTTGTCATCTTTTTCGAAGCCAAGTCCTGCCATTGATGCATCTACGTCATGCTGTAGTTTTATTATTTCTTCTGTATCATGCACGCCAAGCCATATAACCCTTGGATATTTTACATTCGGGAATGCGCCCGCGCCCGATATCTGAAGAGAAAATCTATCATGTGATTTAGACAGAGAAAGCAGTCTTTCATTTATACTTTTCAGTAGTTCTTCAGTCGTATCTCCTAAAAATTTCAGGGTCAGGTGGAGGTTCTCAGGCGGAATCCACTTTACATCCGCCCCCGCTGCCTTCAGTTTTTCTATGCAACTATAAATGTTTTTCTTAAGTTCCTCCGGCAATTCCAGTGATATAAAACACCTTAACCCCATACAGATACAACTCCATAAAGGAACTCTAATGCGGCAGCAGAAGCAGACAGTTTTATTTCATCTCTTGAGCCTTCAAAGATCATCCCTTTCGATTCAATCCCGCCTGCAAAAGATACGGCAATAAAAACCAATCCTGTCTTTTTATCCTCTATGGGTTCTGGGCCGAGGTTGCCTGTAATTGAGAGCGCAAAATCAGTTTTTGCCTTAAGCCTCACACTTTCTGCCATCGCCTTAGCTGTCTGCTCACTGACAGCTCCGTATCTTTTTAAAATTGATTTTTTGACGCCTAAAAGTTTTTCTTTTGATATCGGCGAGTAACATACAACTGCTGAATCAAAAAAATCTGATGCGCCTGGCAGATGAGCAATCAGAGAGCTTATAAAACCGGCAGTGCAGGATTCAGCAAGAGAAAGCGTGAGTTTCTTTGACTTAAAAATCCCGTGTAATTTTCTGATTAATTCTAATTCAGGAGTTTCCATAACTGTAACACCAGATTCGTATACACCGCAGCGCCTATGTCATCTGCCATTATCCCAAGACCGCCTTTGAAAACATATTCAAGCCTTCTCAGCGGAGGCGGTTTGAGTATATCAAAGAATCTGAATAAAACAAACGCAGCTATTACATAGCCCCAGCTAAGAGGCAAAAATAACAGGGATGCCATATAGCCTGCAAATTCATCAATCACTATATGGCGCGAATCTTTCTGTCTGAAAAGTTCTTCTGCCCTGCCTGACGACACAATGCCTGCGATTATAAAAAAAACAGTCAGTCCTATGTGCAGAGGCAGAGACGGCTTAAGGATAACCATAAATACAAGCGCTGCCAGAGTTCCGAACGTACCCGGAGCAAAAGGCAGATAGCCGATAAAACCAAGGGTAGCTATGTACTTTAAAAAAGTCATTTAATAGGTAAGTTGACCTGTTGCTGAATGCTTTGAGCGGCATCAGAGAATTTTTGGTAATAAATCTCGGCGAAGTGGAAGATAAGCAATTTCAACTGTTTGAGCCTGTCAGACTCGTCTGATTCGTTGAGGCGAAAAGGCGAGTTTTGAAATTGCCTGTAACGAGCCATAGATTTGTCAAAAATTCTCTGCAGAAAGCGAAAAGTGTTCAGCAACTGCATCAACTGACTCCTTTTTTTACTCTTCTATTATTTTATAGCTCCATGTTACTTTTGCAGAGCCTTCAAGCGTCGCTTTAACAGAACAGTATTTTTCCATCGAAAGCTCAACAGCCCTTTTTACTGCACCCTCAGAGACATTTCTGCCTCTCACTATAAACTCCATATCTATGTCAGTGAACTTCTTCGGATAGTTTTCAGCCTTTTCTCCTTTAACCTTAATCTCAACCCCGTTTATTTCCTGTTTCTTCTTTTTAAGTATAGAGACAATATCCATCCCTGAACATCCGCCAAGCCCTATCAGAAGCAGTTCCATCGGTCTGGCGCCGGTATTTCTTCCTCCGACCTCCTTATCACCATCCATAACTATTGTATGTCCTGATGCCGCCTCGCCGACAAATTGGAGACCATCTACATAAGTTACCTTTGCTTCAAGCATCGTTTCCTCCAGAGAAAATTGATTAGATAAATCATTAAATCAGAGGCATGAAGGTTTGTCAAGCGAGTTGTCTTTGATGAGGCATATTTTTCAGCTCATAGACAGAGAGGCTGTCTATTACACCCGCATATTTGACAATAAATGTATCCATAAGTTACGATATATCCACTTGCCTTTCACATCTAAATCGCGGGGTGGAGCAGTCCGGTAGCTCGTCGGGCTCATAACCCGAAGGTCAGAGGTTCAAATCCTCTCCCCGCCACCAACTATAAATCCATAGCCTTCAAAAATAGAACTAAGACCATAATTCGCTTCGAAACAACAAACGTCGTGATTATCAAAGAGGCTATGGCGAAACCAACGAGGAAATGATAATAGTATTTGAGAAGTTCGCCCGAGTCTGCCCTGACTAAGAAAAAGGACCATCATCGTGAAGTTGTAGACGGCATGCAGCAACTTGAGATATGCGATTATCTGCCCGCTCACCATTTTTCAGACTGGACCTCTTCCCGACTATACACTTTGACTGGTTCACACCGGTAGGCTATCAATATGGCAACGGCTTGTCAATATGGCAAGAACGCACGTTACTCATTATGAGACAAAAAGAATAATTCCTGATATTGGAAATTCCTCTTCAGGATTGGGAATATTTTTCAGCGTTAAGCTATAATCTATTATCTCAAAAACAGCAGTTGATCACGCCAACAGTTTCCTATGCGTTCTCGCTTAGAAGCGCTTACTTTTGGCTGTGAACTCTGTGGTTAAATGTTTTTTCAGGATTATCAAAACCATGGAGAAAACGAATACAATGCGATTTTCGAAAAAAACGAACCTTAAAGGATTTTTCTTTGCAGCCTTCGCTCTACTGCTTTTCCTTGTTACTTCACCGGCCTTCGCAGGAGAACAGGAGCTTGGAGTAGACAAAGCAAAGGGGCACTGGACTGTTTCAACCGGTTATGGAGTCACTCACCCGGGACTCGGCGCCACGGAAACGAAGGTAGAAACAGCGGAGCTCATATTGAGCTACGGGCACTTTTTATCTGAAGAAGTCGGTAAATCATGGTATCGCGGAAGGCATGAGATAATCGTTGAACTGCCCCTGCATTATGTTGTCAGCCCTGAAACAACGCCGATGGTCGGCATCACTTTTCTTGCATGCTGGACCTTTACGGCCTCGAAAACGCTTACCCCTTACATCTTTGGGGGAGGCGGGTTAGTATACACAGACCTCAACGTGCCTGAACTCGGAAGAAAGCTCAACGGCACCCATCAGGTCGGAACGGGGTTCCATTATTTTTTCAGGAAGAATACCAGTCTGGATTTCAGCTACCGGTTTCATCATATCTCTAACGCCGGAACCGCAACGCCCAACGGACCTCTGAATTCGAGCAAAATACTTTTCGGCATCTCTTTCTTCCGCTAATGCACTCCCCTTTTTAATCTAATTTCTCGAAGGCTGTATTCACATACATCTTTCCGCAGCTTTTCCGTCTTTCCGGCAGACGAGCAGTACCTCACTCACCAACTCGGTGTCGATCATCCGGGGGAAGAGTGCAAGCTTCTTCTGAAAGCGCAATCCCAGCGACATAAATACATGGCTATACCACCACATCGCCTTCTTGCGCCGATGTGTGAGGAACCACATCCCGATATCGAGCAGGCGCGACGATTTCGGCTTCATCCCATAAATAGCGCTCTGCTCCACAGTGTAGCCGTGCTCCTTGAGCTTGGCGAGCAGGCGCTCTGGTTCGTAACGGCGCCGGTGCCCTACGAAGTCATCGAATGCCGTCCACTGCGATGTGTGAAGCGGTACTGAGAGGAGAAATGCTGCGCCGGGAGCAGCCACACGTGACAACTCGGATAACGCACCATCATCATCGTCAACATGCTCTACAATGTCGAGGGCGCAGACGAGATCAAACATGCCATCAGAAAACGGAAGCGAGGACACGAGGCCAGAAACTGCGTTTGCTCCACGTGCGCGCAGTTTGGCAATTGCCGGCTCGCTGCTATCCACGAAGTATGTATCTTTGAGAGGGAGCCTGGGCCTCAGGCCGGGTGCTACTTCAAGCTGCTTATCCGACGGAGAGACAAGTGAGCATACGAGCGGCCAGGTGTTGAAGCGCTCGGGTTCGATCAAATGCGCGTCTGTCCACAGCGGATCGTAAAACCGGCGGTTTGCTTCGAGAAGCTCAGGGTCAGTACGATTGTGCAAATGGGCTGGATCCATCTATCCCTCCTTTTTTAGTTTCTGTTTAAGTTTCATTTCAGCTCTTATTCGAACTGGTTTCTTATCCTCAAAAACGTTGGAAGGTTCTTTATAATCCTGAATGTGCTGTCTGGACATTTAAACATCAAAGGCCAGAATTTCTTCATCCAGTTCTTTCCTGTGTAAAATCTCTTAATGGCCTGCCTGTGAAGTTTCTCCATTTTCTCTTTGGATTCTATTCCCTTAGGAATAAAGACAAAATTCATACAGTTCATTAATTCCCATTTCTCATCGAAAGTCCCCTCTTCATGGATCGTCTTATAGGCAGGAGAGCCGGGAAAGGGCGTGAACTTGGTAATGTTCATATCATCAAGCCTGAGTTCTTCGATAAAATCAGTTGTTCTTTTTATGGTCTGCTCGGTCTCGCCCGGAAGCCCCATCATAAAGAGACCCTTGGCCCTCATGCCGTTTTTCTTTATCCGCCTGACCGTGTCCCTGATCTCATTCAGTGTCACCTTTGCTTTATGCCTTTCAAGCAATCCATGGTCTCCGGATTCCATCCCTATACTCACCATCCATCCGCCGGCGGCCTTAAGCGTCTGAAGGAGTGCGTCGTCTGCATGCCCTACCCTTACCGCACAATTGAATGTCATGTGCAAAGGCTTTTTTCGGAGCAGCCCGCAAAACTCCTCCACCCTTTTCCGGTTAAAGGTAAAGAGATCGTCATAGAAGAAAATGTGTCTTACCTTGAAGTCCTTCTTGAGAAGGGCCATGTGCTCATAGAGATATTCAGCAGAATTAAACCTGAAACTCCTGCGAAAGACAGACCGGTCGCAGTAGGAACACTGATAAAGACAGCCTCTACTGGAGATCATTGAGGCGCTTGGGGACCTGGGATAATTGAAAAGAGGAGGTTCAAAATATTTCGGAAACCCTTCAAGTTTGCTGTATGTTGGAAATGGAAGGTCATCAAGTTCACAAAGTTCAGTCCTGAACCCGCAGGATTGGATGCCCTGAGCACCGCGTGAGATCATACCCTGTATTGCAGCTGGATCTTTTCCATCCGCCAGTTCAGTCATGGCGAGCTCTCCTTCGCCTGTCACAAGAAAATCGATTAGAGGAAAACTTTCAAGTATCTTCTCTCTTAATGCTGAAACATGGACTCCGCCGAAAACGATCTTCACATCCGAAAGGACCTTCTTGATCTCTTTTACCAATTGGTATGCGCCCGGGAAGCTTGATGTTGTGGATGTAAAGCCGATAATATCGGGCTTCAGGGAAATGACTTTGTTTATAAGATCAGCAGTCCCCTTGTCAGCCCTTCCGCGGCAGTTGTAAATATCAGCATCAAATCCTTTTTTTATAAGATAGGATGCCACAAAGAGTATGCCCATCGGAGCGAGACGCACAGCGGTTTCAGTGTCATCCCTGCGGCCTTCTACCCAGTTAGAACCGAAAGGATTAATGAGAAGTATTTTCACGCTTTACCTTTCCGCTTGCTGTTTTTGGCAATGCATCCACAATTTGAAAATCCTTGGGCACTTTATATTGAGACATTCTATGATAGCAGAACCTGCGCAAAGCATTCAGGTCAATGCTGCTGCGACTATTCTTCAAAACAAGCTTCGCTACAGGCAGTTGTCCGTACTGTGGGTGGGATACACCGTAAACCATTGACTCTTTTATGAGCGGGTATTCGTTAAGTACGGATTCCACCTCAAATGCAAAGACCTTCATGCCAGCGAAATTAATGACATCCTTTTCCCTCCCGACAATGGTCAGATTGCCATTATCATCAATCCTGCCGAGGTCTCCTGTTTTAAACCAGCCTTCTTTCAAGATACTCTTCCCGTTCTTCCATGGTGAAAAATAGGCATTAAGCATTCCCTTTCCTTTTATGTATATTTCACCAACTCCGTCAGAGCCCTTTTTAAATATCTTTATCTCATAATCTGGAAGCGGCCTGCCTACAGACCCCCTGTTTTTTTTGTCTGCATTAAGATTCATGAACGGCAATCCCACCTCAATGATGCCGTATGCCTCACTCAGTTCAAACCCGAATTTTTCAGAAAACTGCTCTGCTATTGCGTCAGGGAGTTTCATGGCAGTCGAAACTGCCAGACGTACATTACTGAGCGACTCAGTGGAAAGGAGGTCAGAACGTGCCAGGAGATTATAGTGAAAAGGCGAGGCGTAGATAAATGTACCTTTATGTTCTGTGATGCCTTCTATCAATGCCTCAGGAAAACGCTGACTGCATAATACAATAGTTGCGCCTCTTCGCAGAAAAAGGAGTATTGTCACCACAAAATGGAAACTCATCGAAAGCACCCAAAGCACTGTATCTCCAGAAGTTATTTTAAGCCCCTTATCTGCAGCGTCTGTCCTTTCGATTATCGCCTCATGCGAAAGCACCACTCCTTTGCTTGCACCTGTAGTGCCGGAGCTGAAACGGATGAATGCGGGATTTAATTTATAATATTCGCTGTTGTCCAGTTCAGGGATGTCTCTCTTAATTATCTTCAATTCTTTTTTTAGCAGTCCCCCTGACAAAAGATTCTCCGAACCTTCCTCCTCAAACGTCCCCTTTTCGAATATCAGATAATCAAGAGCGATCCTGTCAATGATATCTCTTATCTCATTATCAGACTGTTCAGGAGATATGGGGACGATCACCGCGGACAAAGAGAGGACTGCCATGCTCGTTGTCAGATAGTCAATTGAGTCGCCGCACAAGAGACCCACCCGGTGGAATTGGCCCACACCTTTTTCCCTGAGAGAAGACGCTGTGATATCAGCGCAGGAGAAAAGCTTCGAATATGAAATCACCTGATTGTCTTCAATCACCGCTGTTTTATCGGCAAAGTCCCGGGTCTCCTTTCTAATTGTATCGAAGATGTTCATATCACCTTTTATCGTAGTAATCCCTGTGAATTGCACGAAGGGCAAAGATATATTTTGTGCCGTTTACTATCGCCCTTATCACTTCATGAAAAGGCGTCTTCACCTTATTCACTCTCAGAGGATTTGTGGACCATGCAAGCCTGTAGAGACGGGCAAAATGCGCGTAGAACCTCCTGATATCAAGTTTCGTAGGCAGCAGTGTATGCATGCAGTCATAGAAGAGATAAGGGTCGCAGATAAATTCCTCTTTATGCTTATGCCACAGCTCAGTACCGGGTGATGGCGAGAAAACAGTAAAAGATACCTCAGCAGGCCCGATGTCCATTATCGTTTTTTCCACGCTCCTGAAATCCTCTACAGAAAATGAAGGGTCTACCATAAGACTGGCATGAAGTGTTAGCCCTATCTCCTGAAGCGTTGATACCGCTTTTTTGTTGGTTTCAACAGAGGTGAGTTTCTTGTAATTTTTCAGGCGGGTTTCATCCATAGCCTCGAGCCCGACATAGACCATTTCAAGTCCTGCCTTTTTCCAGAGCCTGAACATATCAGGATGCCTTACTATCGTGTCAGCCCTTGCCCAGCTCACAAACTTCTTTTTAATCCCTCTCTCTATAAGCAGCTGTGCGACCTTTGTCATCCTCTTTTCATTCAGAAACGTCTCGTCATCAACAAAATATATATGCTCTTCCTGAATATTTGCTATCTCGTTCACAACATCTTCAGGATTTCTCTCAAGATACTTCCGCCCCATTATGTGATGTACCACGCAGAAGGCACAATTAAATTTACAGCCGTACGAAGTCCTGACAGATGCCATACGCGGGAATATGGTATCCAGCTTTCCATCAGGCGCTGAAGTCCAGACAGCAAAATATCTCGACCGCTCTACAAGATCCCTACGGGGAAGAGGAATCTCCTCAACCTGCGGATAAGTCGGCGGTTTGGCAGCTGCTTTTTCCTGAAAATCCTTATCCAGCCTTGAGAGCGAAACGTATCCAAAATAAGGTGTTTCACCGGCTTTTAATCTTCTAATAATCTCCCTGAAGGTTGTGCCTCCTTCACCCCTGACTATAATATCTATATCATCCACTGCATAATCAGCAGGAGCTATTATTGCATGAATTCCACCTACAACAACTATTGTAGAAGGGTATTTCTTCTTCACAAGTTGTGCCAGTTCCTTCACCCTTGCAGACTGATTGCTGTATCCGGTAAAGCCTACGATATCCGGCTTGATCTCATCCAGTCTTTTGTGGAAAACTTCCATCGGCTTTTTTCCCAATGTCATGTCATATATCGAAACAGAGTCTTCTGCCGGTATACCGCCTGCAACGATCTCAAGTTCAAGAGGCTCAAGGTGGAGAAATTCGTTCAGCCTTTTGGCAACAGTAAGATACGGATGAGGCTTCACAAGAAGAATGCGAAGAGGCCCCTTTGTCTTCAATCGTGGTATGTTCTTTTCATCTGACTGCTTCTGCTTCATATCCGGCAAAGCCTCCATTTATAGATGTATTTATATTTTATTCTCTGATAAAAGGTAATTTCCATGCTTGATCTTATTGGCTGCTGCCATACCCGCCTGCTCTCCGAGAGATATACATGTGCCCATCACCCTTGTGGACCCGAGCGCCTCGCGAGAAACTGATATGCACCGGCCTGCGCATAACAGGTTTTTAAAACCCTTCACCTTCAAACAACCAATGGGTATTTCATAGTAATCGTCTTTTGGAACATATTTGTAGATCGTCCCTTTATTTCTGTCCCATATCTCAATAGGCCATGAGTTTTTCACAATGCCATCAGAGAATTTCCTCGCACTAAGGATGTCGTCTTCCGTGAGTGTATATTCACCCCTTATCCTCCTGCCTTCCCTCTGCATTACTGCCTGAGAGGTCCCGGCAATATAAGAGTCTTTAAACTGTTCAAGTCTGTCCGCCAGATATCTGTGCACGGACAATGCATCCGTTATTGCTCTTTGCCTGCCTTCAGGACCATCAGCAACAACCACGCTTATTTTCAGATATCCTTCATCCGGAGCATCTCCGGGAGAGAGAGTTGAAAATCTCAGATAAAAAGAAAGCACTTTTTTTTCAGATGCTTCAGCCAGATAAAAAGGCACCTTTATCTGCAGGGTTTCATCGTAGTCCTTGATTCCCTTAATGCGCAGCACATATCCTGCAAGCTGAAGTTCTTCAGGCAATGATATATCGAAGTCTGCTCCAGCCAGCGTAGAGACCTCTCCGTTGCCTGTGCAATCTATGACCACACCGGGAACAATGTCATATTTGCCTTCGGAATTTTCAACTGTGATGCCCGTTATTTCTTCATCTGTTATTTTTACTAATACAACAGTTGTATTTGAAAGGACCTGCAGTTTAGATTCTGCATTTAACAGTGAATCAAAAACAGACCTGAGGTCTTCCCTTGAGTAAGGCAGGACATAGACCCTCCCTATTTTCTTCACTTTATTATCTGGATAGAGTTTATTCAATAAAGAGACTACCTCCTCTGCTATTCCTTTATTAATCGTTTCAACAGGCATAGTGTCTCCATTGAGATAAAGGCCGCAGATATGCCTAAGCAATCCAGAATAGCCGATACCCCCCAAAAAACCTGCTCCCTCGACAAGACATGTACGCGCTCCCTGCCGCGCAGCTGCCACAGCTGCAGCCACACCGGAAACTCCGCCGCCTGCAACAAGGACATCAGCATGTGTCTTGATCAAACAGAGGCCTCCAGTTTCTCCTTTACAGTTGTTGTAAGCATAAGGAGCTCCTCATCCGACAACAGCCCGTCGAGATAAGAGATAACAAAGTTCAGCCTGCCATTAAAATAATTGAAAAAGAAACCGAGCCCTGGCGGGACAGGGACACGCGGTGTATGGAAAAGGTTTTTTATTCTCCTTCCCATGAATTCAGATATCTCATTCGGCCTCTTGCCAAGATATGAAAAAAGGAAAGATGCGGCTTTTCCCCTGAAATGCAGATAAAGCACTTTCCCCAAAAAAGAAAGGGACGCTATGCGAAGCAATGCGCTCGCATCAGCAAGGTCTTTAGGCAGTTTGGCCTTCACCTGTTCAAACATCTGGAGCTTCACAGATTTCATTATATTTTTAAGTTCACCTGCATCTTCCGCCGGGACTTTAAAAAAAAGATATGAAACATGGTTCAGAAGCAATTCCTCCCTTATATCATCGCTCGTCCTCATATCTATCGTTACAGGTGCCATGTAATTGTCAGCATCTATACCCCTCTCTTTGAAAAGCTCATGCACTGCCTGCATGACAACAGAAAGCAGGTATGGCATCTCCATTAAATATCCTGCCTCGCTGTACGCCTTATCATAGATATTTTTTGTATCATTAATGTTAAATGAGACAAGGTTAAATTTAAACCCTCTTTCGTTTCCCTGTGGGAGAGGTAATGTGTCAAAGAGGGGCATGGATAAAGAAAGCATCTTGCGGTTAACGTTTCTGCCTGCATAGAATTTATTCATCCAGTCAGAAAGGTCTGCGGGAGTTGTCAGGCGGATACCTTTCAAAATATCGGCAATCTCTTTCCCTGATGAATACTCTAAAAAAAGTTCGAGAAATGCCTCTGCTCCGCGCGCATCGAACAAGCGGTGATCAAAAGTCATTGCAAAGAGGCTCTCTTTTTTCCCGTTCTGAATTAGATGGAATGCAAGATGTTCATTCTCTTTTTTAAAAGGCCGGTTTGCAGCCTTTCCGAGCAAAGAGAGGATATCATTACCTGATGCATCTTCTTTCAGAGTATAAACACTAAGATCCAGATCAGCAGCGATCTTTTCCGGAATTCGCCAGTATGGGGTAAGATTGAAATCACGCTTTACACTTCCATGAAGCGCGGGGAACTCTCTCACAAAAACACCAAGCCGCTGCCGTAAGAGTCTTTCGTCAAGCATGGAATCCAGCACAAGAACTATCTGGGACATGTTGCCTGCACAGGTAATGGATTTCATCATATGGTCAATAGTGTTTATCACCCAGTCCTGGCCGGAAAGATACATTCTGTTTTTAGATGAAGGAATCACAAAACCCATGATTAAAGCTTTTTGCTGATAAAGGTTGCCAGCGAATTTATTGTCTCAAAATCCTTTTTCGTTAAATCCAGCTCAACAAGATTAAGTTTAAATGTCTTCTCTATGAACACAAGCACTTCAACAAACCCCAGCGAATCAAGCCCCAGTTCTTTAAAGGGTATGTCAGGAGCCATGGAAGACCTGTCAATGGACATTATTGCAGAGATACCCTCTATTAATTTTTCCTCTACATCATTTTTCGTCATATGATTGCTCTCTTTTCCGATTTAACGTCTATCCATAAACAAAGATTTTGTCATTCCCCGGCTTGACCGGGGAATCCAGAACATGTTGAAAATCATGGATTCCCGCCTTCGCGGGAATGACGAATTTTATACTGTCTTTTTATGTACTTCTAAGTAGATGAACAATGACATTTTCAGCAAGGCAATTATATCCGATAGAACGTATTAAATCAATTTTGGCAGGCCTGCTGACATCAGCCAGATTCAAGCCTTCAGAGTTATCAATTACAGGGGTTGCATACTGCATCTGCTTTTTTATCATCAGCGCTCCTGCTGCGCAGTTAAAGGCACTGCCTGTCATCGTGCTTCCGAACAAAGGTGAATAAGCAGCAGCAGGTACTTTTAAAGAAAGAGCTTTCAAATATGCTTTTCCATCAACCATTCCGTCTGCATCTATAATGTCAATGTCAGGTAATTCCCAGCTCTCAGGATTGCGGTTGAAATCTATATCAGCAATCCGGCAGTATGCATTTTCTGCGGATCTGCCTGAGACCAGGAAAAAAACACTCCCTTCGCCAGGGACAGGATTAGAAGGAGCGGAAAAATTAAAAGGTCTTATCTTTCCGTCTGCGGAGCTGCCGGATTTTTTATCAAAAACATATCTCATCACTTCGCCGCAGACATCAACTGCCCCTACAAGAACATGGTCACAGCAATTATCATTTATCCAGGTCTGCGCAAGCTGAAGCGCACTCTGAAAAGAGAAGAAAAACCGGGTGACTGTTAGTGTCGGTCCTGTTATATCAAGCGCACAAGCAATATATGATGCAGCAGCGTTATGGACTGAATTTGAAAATGTTATCGGTGATACCCCGACTTCACCGTAATCAATGATATCATCAAGAAAATCAAATGAGGTCTGGTGAGCGCCAAATGCAGTTGAAAGGATTACGCCTATCCTGTTTTTCTCAATATCAAGGCCGCTGTCTTTGATTGCATCGGATGCTGCTATAACAGCCATCTTGCTGAACTTGTCAGCCCTGCGCATCTTTTTTAGCAGGACCTTGTCCTCTATATACTCAGGCTTTACTATATAAGCCAGCGTTTTTTTATTTATGTGTGGGATATCATACTCGGCAGGCCTTTGCCATCCATCTTTCAACACATTCTCAAAAGACAAAATGCCCCTGCCTCCGCTGAATAATATACCTATGCCATGAACATTCATTTATTACAATCTCCCCAATAAAAGCGCTGCGTTATTTCCTCCAAAGGCAAGGGATGTTGACAGTGCGAACCTTCCATTAATCTTTGTCTCTTTCATCACAGGCATAACAGGGATTGAATCGTCCTTATTCTTAAAACCAATGCTCGCAGGTATCCAGCCCTCGCGCAGGCCGGCGGCTGTAAAAGCCGACTCAAGCCCTCCTGCTGCTCCAAGAGTATGTCCTGTAAAACCCTTTGTCGATAACATTTTAATATCATTTCCGAATATCCGTCCAAGCACTTTGCCCTCAACCAGATCATTATCTGTCGTTCCCGTGCCATGTGCATTAACAAAACTTATTTCAGAGGGTTTTATTCCAGCCTCTGACAGCGCTTTAATAATAGAAGCCTCAAGCCCTGCGCCATCAGGCTTTGGAGCAGTAAGATGATAAGCATCAGCTGATGCTCCATAACCCATAACACAGATATCTGAATATATATTTCTGGACTTTGCAGAATCTGCTCTTTCCAATATCAGGACACCTGCTCCTTCTCCTAAATTCAGTCCCTTTCGGTCACGATCAAATGGCGCGCACAAACCCTGATTGACAATACCAAGGGAACTGAAACCGCAAAGAGGGACCAGATTTAATTCATCTGCTCCGCCTGCTATGGCAATATCGCAAAGACCGTTCTTAAGCCATGAGAAGGCCGCGCCAATAGCGTCAGTGCCTGAGGAACAGGCGTTAACCACGGTCAGTGCAGGCCCACGAGCCTTGGTCTTGCGTGCGATGAATTCAGCGACATTGCTCTTAAGGTATCTGTCCGCCACTTCCATCGGAGCATCGCCGGTATCACGATAAGATTTGTAGAATTCAAGATCATTAAGCTGGCTTGCGACTGTTGTGCCTATACAAACACCAACGCGAAGTTTGGTTAAATCTCCGAGAGCTGCATCTTTAAGCGCTGCATCAACTGCGCATAAGGCCAGACTCAGCGTCCTGTTTTTCCCGATGATAAATTCATCAGGAATTTGTTTGACTTCAAAGACCGGGCATGTCAGAGAGGTATTAAAGATCGAGACAGGCCCGGCATTTCTTTGTCTTTGCCTGAATGAATCAAGTGTCGCTGAAATACCTGTTCCGGCTGCGGATATAACTCCGAGCCCGGTAATCAGGACGCCGGTATTTTTCATTTAAACTCGCCTTCGTTCATTTTATATTATATATGTCCAGCCCTTGGTCTATTGTTACAATCTTCATATCTGGATAGCTGGAGTGCGCATAGTCGATGAGTTCTCCAAGCTCTTCAATTTCATTGTATAGTATTTCAATTAGATAAGAGGTCGCCCCGCTGGCTTGACCAGCGATGGTGTCTCCTGTATGAGGTGTTCCTGATACAGGGACATAATACAGCCATGAAAAAAGCTCTTTGCTGTATCTGCCTCTCGCACCTGAAGGGCTGAATAGGAGTTCTTCTCCGGGCAGGAAAGAGCCGCTGTTGCCGGGAGAAACTCTGACTTTGATATCGATATTATGATGGTAGATGATAAGCCATTTCCTCTCAATAAACGCTATGTCGATAAGCGCCTTCATCTTTTTTGTATTGTGGCTGAAGGAGTAGGATTTAAGTTCATATCTGTCCAATTCTGCAGGGTTCAGCATACTCCGTCCTCCCCTTGCAGACCTGTAATATTTGCTCACAATATCTTTAACATGACTGTTATTCTTATTATAAGGGTAGACTATGTTTTTAACTTTGATACCCAAGCCTTCAAGAGCTGCCTTCGATGCAGATAATTCGGATTCGATCTGCTTATCATCAAGGCTTTTAAGGTCAGGATGCGACACAGTATGGCTCATTATCTCGAAACCATCATTCTGAAGTTCCTGTAGCTGGGAAATGCTCAGATGATTTTTCGTGTTTAACCAGCCTGTAGTAATTGCAAAACCTGCTGTTGCATTATGTTGTTTAAATACCTCTTTTGCAATAGA
Organism: Nitrospirota bacterium; assembly: GCA_016195565.1. NCBI lineage: Bacteria > Pseudomonadati > Nitrospirota > Nitrospirota bacterium. The sequence continues at coordinate 50,195 of JACPZK010000006.1, forward strand.
ATAATCCGTATCGTTCCCGTCGTCAAAAATAAAGGTGAGCAAAGGGACAAACCCCTTTTCCTGAGAGGAATCTTTTCTGCCAAGGCTGCTGCAAGAAGATATCAGCAAGACAGCTATGACAAAGGTTATAAATTTCTTCATTTTATTCTTTCAAATACACATGGCAATTTTAAAATAAATTTCCACTAAATTGTAACCGCATCCTGTCAGTAATACTTCTTAATAAACTTGTCTTAGCGTATAAGAATACTGAAATTCAGGAGCAGCTGTGATAGAAAAACAATATACATTCGTTTATTATGTGTTTTAAGTCCGGTCCTTTGACGGTGTTGAAATGATTTTTCAAGTCAACATAGCCTTGAAGATGTCCCCCCTTCTGAATGAGGAGTTCTTGCCAGAGATTTTGATTCTTCTTTTAATACTGCATCAATAATATAATCACAAACATCCTCAACGAAATAAGCGCCATATTTCGTCAAGTTTATGGCCCCGCCCTCCTGCTTAAGACACCCATATTCGCTAAGCCTTGAAAACAGCGAAGAAAAAACATCAAGGGGGTCCGCAGTAAATCTGTCCTGGAACTGCTTTATATCGAGGCCTCTTTTCACTTGAATGTTGAGCAAAAGCGACCGGTACATTTGCTCTCTTGGCGTAAGAGAAATATACCTGCCGATAGGCAGCCCCTCCTTTCTGATAATATTTGAATACACAGAAAGCTCTTCATGCTTGTCGTAGCAAATCGTCTTGGTATACGATCGCGCCCGTGAACCGAGCGCTATGATAGGCATTTCCTTTAACCAATGATATCTGTATCCCCATTGTTTATCATCAGTGAATCGTCCATTTTGCTCATATCCATTTGCGCTCATCCATTCTTGTGTTATACACACCATTTGAAAAAGCGTGTCATTGTCAACAACAAGGCCGGGATTGTCCTTATACAGCTTGACAACAAGAGGGTTTACTATTTCATGCCTGATATATTCGACTGAATCCGGACGTATCCCTCCTAATATCTCAAGATCTTTTTTTACACCTTCGATAGTCTGCCCGGGAAGTCCTGTCATCATATCAATGTTTATTGACATACCAGCGTCCTGAACATCTTTAACAATCCTTTCAATCTGGCCCTCGGTATTTTTCCTGTTACACAGTAGAAGCACCTTTTGGTCAAAGGTCTGACAACCGATACTTAATCTGGTTATGCCGATATCACCTAATTCCCTTATTCTTTGTTTGTCAGACAAAGTGGATGGATGCGCTTCAGAAGTAACACTACAGTTTTCAGATAAATCTATACATGATGAGAGCTTATTCAATATAAGCTTAATATCATAGTTAGAAAATGATGTAGGGGTCCCGCCGCCAAGATATATGCCTTTTGCCTTCTTGCCCTTAAAAAGTCCATACTTCGATAAAAGTTCAATCTCTTTCAGTAAATTAATTAAATAATCCTCTTGAGCTTTCTTATCTGTCTTGTGAGGGAAAGAATTACAGAACAAACATTCAGAAAAGCAGAAAGGGAGGTGGACATACAACAATATTTCTTCTTCTATCAAACTCTCTTTTACTTTTTCAAGAAAGCTGTCTACCTGTGATGGTGCAAGTATTTTAAACCTGTGAGGAATAAACAGGTCCGGCTGGCTCTTTGTGTAATCTGCAGAACCATAAAAGAGTTCATTTCTTATGACGTTTAGCACTTCATTTTCTTCCATACGATCAAACTCACCCATGTCTGAACCTTAGGTCTTGAATGTTAATGTTTTAAGTCCGGCCTTTTGTATTCTCATAAACATGGTTCGCAAGGGTATCTATGGAATAAAATATTTCCTTTCCCTTATTCATGTCCTTCACCTCAATGCCAAAATTACGCTGGAGAAGCACGACTATCTCAACAGCGTCAAGGGAATCGAGACCAAGACCTTCGCCGAATAAAATTTCATCATCTTTGATGTCTTCAGGGTTAATATCTTCGAGTGACAGGTCGTTCACAAGCATCTCCTTTAAATCCTTCCTCAATTTTGCCAATCCTGCTGATTTGTTTTCTTCCATCGCCACACCCCTTACATTTGATATTTAAATTTATTGTATTAACTCTTCCCTTCCCATATATCGCCGAACACAAACCACTGGAACGGATACAGCGCAGCATAATTATCAAGCACACCCGCAAACTCCTGAACGCAGTTCCTGACCTTTTCATTTTTTTCAGTCTTTGTGCCTTGAACAGGCCCGATAATATGAGATACGTCTACGATATATTTTTTCGCGGAAAGTCTGGCAGACCAGAGAACAACTACCGGACACTCAGCAGCTGCCGCTATGCTGAAGGCCCCGTGAGGCAGTTTCACCCTGTCTCCCATAAGAACTGCTTCCGTGAAATTCTGGCCATAGCTGCGGTCTCCCATGATGGATACCAGGCATCCTTGATCAATCACACTCATGATCTCAACAACTCCTCCAAGAAAATTCTCCGAGGAAATAATCCTGATGCTTCCCTGTTCACTGTCGATATTGAGGGCATCCTTAACTGCGGCGTTCTCTTCAGGCCTCATCACTAAATAAACCGTCCTGCCCAGTTTTTCGAGCGCTGTCATAGCCACCTGCCAGTTACCGACATGAGCGGTAAGCAGTATGATCCCCTTGCGGCTCTCCCCTAAAAGGGAGTTTAGTTTATCATATCCGTTGAGTTCGATGTCAAACCCGCCCAGGCCTGAGATAAGGTAGTGCCGATCTATGAGATTCTTACCCTGGTTGATAAATATCAGGTACACTCCCAGTATCCGGCGCAAAAAACCGTATCCCCTGAAACGTCTTCTGATATAGGCCATACTCGAGGCCACAGCAGAACGGTCAAACGCCAAATAATAGAGGCCGACAAAATACAGCAGGCCGTATGCTCCAGACAGGCCGAACAACCTGAGGGCAGCCCTGAAGATCGCCATCCCCAGCCTGTTCCCCCTCTTTTTTATTTCCTCTGTTTTACCCGGGTTCATTGAGACCCCTTCGCCTTCTGAAGGCAGAGGCCACAAAATACACAACGCTGCCCGTAAGAAGCGCGGCAAGCGGCGCTACAATAAGAGACCCCAGAAACCATTCTATCAGTCTGTCAGAGAATTGCTTAAACACTGTCGCAAAAGATATATCCGAAAGCCAATGGCCCCAGCGGAGGAAATAACCGACCTCGATGCAAAGCGCGGGGACAAAGGGGGGCATGCAGATATGCTGGGCATTGACCGCAACAACTTTATTCAGTTTAAGCTGGGTGGCTACATACAAAATTACGATCGTATGAAAAAAGAAGATAGGCAGCACACCGAAGAAAATACCCACAGCCGCCGCAGAGGCCAGCCCGCCAGGCGTTACGTTTTCCCTTAATGACATTTTGATGAACTTTCCGGGGTGACGCAGCAGCGATAGTTCAGTGCCTTTTTTAACAACAAGTCTTTTATGAGGGAAAGGGAGGAGGCGTCTTCCTACAAGCATTGCATGTGTATGCGAGATGCGAAGATTATCCAGAAAAGGCCTGAAACTCGATACCCTTTCCTCTGGTTTGGGATAGTAAACACTAATCGGTACTGTTCTCAGACAGAGCCCTGCCCAGACCGCCCTTGCCAATACCTCTGCCTCAAAATCATAATGCGAGCCCCTGAACTTCATCTGCCTGAGATGCTTTATTGGATAGGCACGGAACCCGCTCTGACAATCATCGGTATATACACCTGTTTCAATGCGCAACCAGAAGTTTGCGAATTTTCTTCCGAACCGGCTTTTTTCCGGAACGTTTTCAGTGTTGAAATCCCTGCTGCCGATAATAACAGAGGCATCATCTTCATTGATGAGGGGAAGGAATTTCCTGATATCTTCAGGCTTGTGCTGCCCGTCTCCGTCAATAGTTATCATGTACTTTCCGCCGCGCGAGTCTATATATTCCGCCGCAGTCAATATGGCGCGACCCTTGCCCATATTTTTATCGTGTTTCAACAGAACAACATCAAGACCGGACAATAGTTTTGAAATATCTGCATCATTACTGCCGTCGTCAACTACCAGCACATTCTTCAGGATTGAACGGCAGCCTGAAGCAATGTCCCTGACTGTAGCGCCATTGTTATAAACAGGCACAACACACCAGATATGGTCCGTAAAGTTATTGGCCTGCAGCATGCCGCTCCCTTTTTTTAGCCTTTGCCCCGGGAATCAGCATGTCCCACATTGTTCCGGAATAGCCCAGTTTATGAAGCATCCTGAGACTGCTGTCCACAGCATCAGGAGGAAAAATACAATGCCTGATCTTTGAGAAGGCCTCAGTCAGAGTATCTTCCAGCCATTTTCTGTCAACCAGTGGAGAGATATAGTAAACCGGTTTCAGCATACCGTTGTCAGGAGAGAGCAGCTTTTCTCTTAATGCTATCTGCGCCAGTAAGGTATTGGGCAGAATTCTTATTCCCATGAATATGAATGATACAGATTTTTCGAGTCCCTTAACATTCTCTATACCTTCATAGACAGTCTCTTTTGTCTCACCGGGGCCGCCGAACATAAAATAATGTGATGTTGCTATTTCGTATCTGGCGAACAGATCATTGCATTCTACAATGTCCTGAAAAGAGAATTTCTTGCCGAGTTTGCGCAAGGTAATATCACACGCAGCATCAGAACCTATTTCAACAGCAATAAGGCCGGTCGCTTTCATCAGCCCTACGATTTCATCGTTCAAGCCCTCTGGTTTAAAAAATCCTGTCCAGGGAAGATTGATGTTTCGCTTTCTCATCTCCTCTATCACATCCAGATACGCCCCTTCAGAGTCATTGAATACAGAGTCAATAAAGAAAATATATTTTGCCTTGTGCTTGTCCCTGAGCAATTCGATATCATCGACAACCAGACGCGGTTCTCTTTTGCGGATGCTGTCTCCCTCCAGAACAGGATAGGAACAGTAAATACATTTTTGCGTACATCCGCGTTTTGTCTGTATCGAGGCTATATTTCCGCTATGAAGATAATACTTCATCAACTCGTCGTCATACCTGGCTGAAACAATCTCTGCCCCCGTAAGCCTTATCTCCGGGCCTATCAGTCTTTCCTCAGGATATATCCCCGCAGCAGCATTATCCGCAAAATTTATTGCCAGCCTTTCACCTTCTCCTACGATACCGTAGTCCGCGCCTGTTTCTTTTAATATTAATTCCGGAACAAGTGAAAAGCCTGCACCACCGAGTATAACCTTTACCTCAGAGACTTCTTTTGCCTTCTTCACAATTTCCTTCACGATATCTATGTAGTACTGCTCATTCATGAAATTGACGTTATCGATGTTCCGGACCGAAATACCTATCAGCCCGGGACCGAATGCCCCAATCTCCTGCGCGAGTGCATCGAGGGAATTATTCTGCTGAAGGAAATCAAACTGGCGCACCTCATGGCCTGCCCCTGCCAAGGCAGAGGCTATCATACTCAGGCCGAGCGGATATATAGGGTATGGAGACATGGTTATATTAGATGATATCAGGAGTATCTTCATTCGGATCTCTCTCCTTTTTTATTCCCCTTCCAGCCATCGCCCCTGAGTCTCGTCCGCTTATATGTGCCTTCTGCCTTTTCCTTTTCGAGCACCTTTAAAAAAAGCTGTGCCATCCTTACTTCCTGACTGCAGTCTTTGTAAAAGGTATTCCATGCATAATAATACATCTCCTGCAGTTTATCTACGCTCATCAGTGCCGGCTTAAAGACCACCTCTCCGCCTGTGTAATGTACCCAGTCATTGTGAAGCAACCTTCCTTCGTCTTCCAGTGTCTTCCTTATGGGAGTGTGCGGGAAAGGAGTCAGAATGGTAAACTCGGCAAGGTCAAGATTTATCTCAAGGAGGAAATCCACAAGCCTTTTAATATAATCCTCATCGTGATTATCCATACCGAGGATTATCGTGCCCTCAACCCCTATGCCGCGCTCCTGAAGCCGCTTCACACGATTTCTTATATGGTCAGAGGTGTCAAATATCGCCTGATATACATACCAGCAGCCGGCCTTCACAGCCAGATCCAGTATCTCATCATCATCCTTTATTGGATGAGATATCCATTTTTTCTTAAGCGGTATAAGGGCACGGAACAATTCCTTCTCCCAGTTGTCATCCTGCGCCATAGAATTATCCACAAAAAATAAGCGGTTATTATTTATTCCTTCAAGTTCTTTTATAACTGAATTTATGTCCCTTGGCCTGAACTTCCTGCCTCCAAGAAAAGGAGTGCAGCAGGGAAAGCAATTGAACCTGCACCCTCTGGAAGCGTGGATAAGGTCGACCATCTGCACCCCGCGGTAGTTATATAACTCCCGGTCCAGAATACTTCTTCTGGCCGGACCTATCAGCTTTGTATCAGGGAAATCCATCAGGTAGTTGTAGACCTTCTTTAATTTCTTGTTCTGCAGATCTGATATAACCTCTCCAAAACGGCCCTCTGCTTCACCGAGGAAAACAGAGTCAGCGTGCTTCATGGTTTCTTCATGATGAAGCATTGTCCCAATGCCGCCGAAGATGACAGGTATACCCTCTGCCCTGTACCTGTCAGCAATCTCCCAGCCTCTCGGTATCTGGCAGGTGAGCATAGCGGATATGGCAACAAGATCGGCCTTTTCTTTAAAGTCCGGTTCCTGCACATTCTCATCACAAAAAGATAGCTCTATGTTGTCCGGAACAGCAGCCGCAAAACAGACCGGGCCATGCGGAGGGAGATGAAACTCAGTCTGCCTGCTCAACTTAGGCCATTTTGGATAAATAAGTTTTATTTTCACTTTTAACACTTCCCTTTCTGCATCATTAAAAACTCTTCTGCCATCTCAAGCAGGCTAATTTCTTTTTCTATTACAGACATTGCTTTCGAAATGTCACATAAGACCGGGCTCTCAGGTATAGGATTTTTTTTGAAAACAAAATACATTGCCTCATCTTTGTTGTTTATGCCGGCCACAACCGACTGACTCTCTTTAAGCAGCAGCATATCTTCAGCAGTCCTAATCACGAGCGGCAAAGTCTCGTGACCTGAAGTCATATAGAACAAAGGCCCCTGAAGGCCGAAATGTATAGCAGCCTCAGCAAGAGGACTGGTTGGAAGCGTGTAAATAAAGAGATTGCCGCGCGACAATTTTCTGCCGCTGACCAGATAGTCCTTAAAATAATCAATGTCTGATTCAAGAGAACCGTCAGTATTCGTGCCTATAATTCCCATATCCTTTTTATTGTCAGATGAATATGAATCACCTGCATCCTTCAGCGCAAGTGCAGCAGCATAACAGACCATCTTCGAAACATTATCCAGCCGCCCGAAATTCTTGAAAGGATACGAGAATATCCCATTCCTCGACAGCCCGTCGAAAGAAGTTGTATCACTATAACGAATACGCATGTCTTGCATTACACACATATACTCCTCTTTATCTATCCATCCTATTCCGCAAAGCGCAATCATCCTAACACCAAAGCAGCATTTATTCCGCCAAAACCAGCATTAGTCATAACACCGATTGAATTATCAGGTATCAAACGCTCACTGGTTGAAACCCATCCTTCAGCATCCATGTCAGCTTCTTTTAAATTCACAGTAGGAGGTACTTTTCCATCTCTCAGCGCCCGCATCGCAATTATCATCTCAACAAGACCGGAAGCAGCCATAGTATGGCCTATTCCTCCTTTAATAGAATATACCGGCTTTTTATCTGTGAATACAGCCTTAAAGGCCCTCATCTCCATCGAGTCATTATAAACCGTGCCTGTCCCATGGGCAGAGATGAAACCAATATCTTTATCATCAGCGCCGGCAGACAACAGAGTTTTTTTTAAAGCTAATATCAATCCCTCGCTGCCGCGTGCAGGCCCGGTCATATGGTTGGCATCATCGCTCAATCCCCATCCGAGCACCTCACCTGTTATCTCTCTGTTTTCCTTGCGGGCCCTCGCTTCGCTCATAAGCAGCACAAAAGCAGCAGCCTCTCCAACGCTCAATCCGTTTCTGTTTTTATCAAAAGGCATAGCTGAAAACTTATCAAGCGCCATGAGTGAAGAAAAACCTGAAAAGACAAATTCAGTCACACTGTCACATGCAATAACAAGCACGCATTCCGTTCTTCCGCATTTTATCATTGCACAAGCCCCGGCAACTGCTGCTGCTGCAGAGGAGCAGGCAGCTGAAATAATCATCCCTTTATCCTTTGTGCCTGCAATTGAAGAGACCTTTTCGAGAAAAACGGACTGGCTGTTTCCCTGAATATTGTTTTGGCCTTTCAGTATCTTCTTTTCCAAAAGGTCTATCTCACCTTTTGTTGAAGCAACTATAAGACTGGCGTCATCAGGGATTGCTTCCTTATACTTCTCGAATAAAGAAACGAGCATCTGCTCAACCAATGAGTTTTTTCCAAGATACTCAAGCCCTTCTATAGTCGCCGCATATTCTGATTGAAATGCACTCGCATCAAATCTTCTTAATTTTGAGATAGCTGTCCGGCCTGCAAGGATATTTTCCCAGCAGGCATCTGTACCATTGCCATATGGTGTGATCATGTCACTGGCAACAGCAACAACCTTTATTATGTTTTCTGGAATTCGCCTGCTCTCCACCTGTTATGGCACCTCTCCAGTAATGCGGGTAAGACTATGCATGCCTCCCCGGTTTTTGCATCGGTCAATAATTGCACAGTATATCCTGACACAGCAAGGGTCCCGTCCATTTTGTAAAGACCATATTCCGTATTCAGCCTGGCGCCTTCATGCCAGATCAGTGAGGCCCTGGCAATAAACTCCTCGTCAAGAAAAAGGGACCGGTAGTAATCTATATGTAATTCGACTATCGGGGCGCGCAATCCTGTCTCGTAGAATTCCTTATATGTAAGCCCGCATATCCTACCCAACAGCTCAGCAGCTTCTTCAAAGTATAAAGGGTACCTTCCGTACCAGACAATGCCCATAGGATCAGCTTCGCTGAAATGAACGCGCCTCAGGCGCTCAGCAACAATAGGGGCAGGTGCGTCATCGCCTGTTTCAAAATAAGACTTTCTCTTTCTCGGTCTCATCGTTTTATTCTTTCCCCTGATCAAAACTGCCTTTTAATTTCATCTCAGCCACGGCCTTGCCATTCCTGCTGACAGACGCCTTAACCACAAAAGCACTGTTAGCGTCCTTTATCCCGCGGCAGACGCAAATGATTTCTTCAGAAGGAAAAACAGGAGCAAGGAATTTTACAGATACTATCTCTTTAAGCAATACTGATTTCCCCGTATATTTTTCTATCATCGTGGTGACACACTGTATCTGGCAGACACCCGGCAATACTTTCTCCTCCGGGAAATGTCCCTGAAAGCCGAGAAAATCTTCAGGGAATATAAAATAGGCAGTCAATACCCCTTCGTCCCCTGATCCCAGTCCGGCCATGTATTTTTCTATTTGTTTTTTTATACTCAATCCGAGATTTCCTTTAGTCTTACTATCAGTCTGTAGCCGTATTTATAATTCTTTAAAATAGTCCCGCCAGGATATATCTTGCCGTCCCTGCTTTGATATTCATAAAAAGAAACCCGCCATACAGGGCTCCCGTTCTCATAATATGTTTTTTCCTTTAAATATTGGTCCTGTCCTGAGAAAACATATTCAGCTGTCCCTTCTCCTTCTTTCTGCCTGAAGACAACAGCGAATTTCTCCTTTGTTGCTTCAGCCCAGTCTGAGGGAACCAGGTCAAAAGATATACGTTTGATATCTTCACCTACCGCCTTTGTAAAGTTGCCCTTTGAAGTAAATTCCGAAAGGGCAAAGCTGGTATTTATACTGTCCTTGTCAATTGATATTTCGAAAAGCTTCATTCCCATCTGGTTTATACAGGCAAGGGTACAGGTCCTTTTCGCGGTATCAACATCTATAAATCCTATGCCGGAAAATGTCCTCAAATTATACTCAAAGACAATTGTGTTTAGCAAACGGGAGCGCTCAGGAAGACTGCCTTTAAACCTTTCTCTTACAGCAGCAGGATCAACGGAGGCATAAGACTGATCAAGCTCTTTCTGAAACGAAATGCTCTCGCACCCGATTATGAGGAACAGAATGCAGAGAATTACAGCTCTCCCAACTAATGACATTAAGCTCATGCGCCCTCCTTTTGTTTCCGTGTTGACAGCATAATGCAGAACGCGGGCACAACGAACATAGCAGAAAGGTATCCTGCTGACATGCATATCACCATCGCCATACCGGTTGAAGAAAAGGCCGGATGTTTGGCAAAAAGCAGGGCGCCTGCACCGATAATGTTTGTAGCAGCAGACATAGAAACGACAAACGCGGTTCCCATAGTTAAATTATTCCTGTAATCATATGTTCTGCCGATACCGTAGTCCACTATAACACCGCTTGTAATGATCGCTGCAACAATGTTCACCACATTGAGAGGAAAACCAAGGAGCGACATAAGACCGGTTAACCATATCATTCCGGTTAAAACAGGGATGAGGGCAATAGCAGTCTCCCTGATGTTCCTGAAAAATAAATACGTCAGGACAATATTGAATATTACAGCAAGCGGTATAAGGAGCTTAGCTTCCTTTGCTGTGAAACTTGATATTGATTCGGACATGGCACGGCCTGAGACAATGAACGATCCCGGATAATCCCTGCTCAGGTCTGACATGGTTTTTATAAATTCCTTTTCATCAGGGAAAAATGACAGCATCCTGTATCCCTCAGGCCTTTCCTGAACAAACCTCTCTTTTACATTATCTATGAACCCGTTATTAACATTGTTTTTATCCACAGCTTTATAAAGGTTATCAAAAAAAGGAGAAAAGGCATTTTCTGAAAAATCGTACTTCCCCGACTCACTCTTAATTAGAGCTTTAAGCCTCGCCTCCCTTCCCTGCTTCCAGAAATTATTCCAGTCTTCAACATTTTTTCTTCTCGTCTCTTCAGAAGACCAGAACATGGCCAAGCTCGAAAAACGCTCAGTATTCATGGATTCTGCAACCCTTTGGAATATTGCGTCATTTGTTTTCATCGCCTCCTCAAAAGTACTGCCAGTAACCACAAAGATCGCCTGTCCACCCTTCCCTCCCCAGACCTCATGAAAGCTTTTTTCTGCATTTATCACCTCAGGCTCACTTCCGTCGAGCTGTTTGATATCACTTTCTATTCTGGTATTCAGTGACAGTATCGCAGCAGCAACAGTCAGAATAGCCCACAAGCCTATGCTCACATTTCTCAGCTTCGGGTTTTTTTCGAGCCTGTCCGCTATCCTCGGCTGTTTTATCTCAGGACATTTTTTCCAGGACAAGGTGAGGGGCAGGATAAAGAGCGCAAATAAGAGGGATATTACAATACACAGTATTGAGAAAAGGGCCAGTTGGTGGTATCCATGGATTTTTGAGAAGTAAAGGACATAAAATCCGAATGCCGAAGTTATAGCGTCAATGCATAAAAGTTTAGCGAGCTTCAGTGCCCGGGATGAGTCAGCGCCTTTTCTTGCTGAAATATAGACCATGAGGCCGTAATCAACAGAGATACCTGCTATCGCAGTCCCGAATCCGATGACCAGATAGGAGAGTTTTCCTGCATAGACACTCGAAATATTGATCGCTATGGCTACCGCAATAAGCGGAATAACATATACCAGGACAACTCTCATGTCCCTGAAGACAGCAAAAAAAAGCAGGAGAAAAACGATAGAAACCATGATCGACAGAAGACTGATATCCCGCTTAATGACCTTCTCGTTGCTGACAGTATGCCGGTGCCCGCTGATTACATCCGCTGAGATATACTTTGGTAACCGCCCGATATTTTCTTCAAGTGCAGCCAGAAGCCTTTTGGAGTTAGGCCCGTCCGTTATCTTCACCGGCGTCTGAATGATCAGCATCGCATGACGGCCGTCACTGCTTATAAAATGGCCGTCTTCAACAGAGACGTCATACCCCATAGAAGCAGGAAGTGCCTTCAGCTTTTCCATGAGAATGAAGTTTATGCCGAGCGGGTCTGCCCTGTATAATGGCGTCATAAACACGCTCTCCGGCTTCAGAGACTGTATATAGATCCTCTTTAATTTTTCTGATACTGATGCAGCATTTATAAGACTGTCAATAGAGGAAAGGTCTTTCTCAGTAAGGATCTGGGGGGCATAATTCAAAAAAAAACCATCCATCATATTCATGACGGAAAACCCTGTGGTCACCTTAGTGAATAGAGGGGGAGATAGAGAGGCAGCCAGCTGATCTACTGCATTAAAAAGGTTCTTTTTTCCTGCATCATCAGTTGTGAGTGAAAAAGATACGATGATCTTGTCGGACAAATTTGAATCCCGCAGGAAATTCATGCTGCGGGTAATCTCTTCATCGGGCGGAAGCATCAGATCGATGTTGCCCTCGTAATGCACAAAGAAAAGCCCGGCTCCGGCTGTGATGTTAAGGAGGATTATGACAGAGAGAACGAACTTCTTGTTGGCCTTCAGGAAATCAGACAACAAAACAAAATACTTATCAAACACGCTTTACCTCAAAAAATCTGCTTTCAACAGGCATGTCCAGCTGAGTATTGGAAAACTCGATAGTGGTCGTATCTCCGCTCATTTCATCAATCATTATCTTTCTGAGATATTTTTCATCTTCCCTGAACGTTATCGTGATGCTTTTGATCATCTTCTTTGCGATGTTCTTATCATTTGGGACAAACTCGATGACCAGAGGATGCTGCTGGAGTATGCTTACGTTATTGTCATCCATAAGAGCCCCGTATTCCCCTGAGAACCATACTGATAATTGGGTTATGACGTTCTTAAATATCGGGTTCTTCGCAAGAGACAGCTCCTGTACCTTGTTCGTATCTTCATCCCATTGCCGGATATATTTATCTGTGATGACCACTGAATATTTCACGGGCTTGTCAACATGCCAGGCCAGCATATTAGGCTTCTGCATATAGATGCGTCCGCGCAGGATTATCTTCTTTTTGAACATCGCCAGATTTTTTTCCTGTACAAAATCCGTCTTGAGGCTCTTGAAGTTAGAGACTTTTTTCCCTATCATGCGAAGCAGTTCTTTAACCTCCGCTGATTTGGCAGAGAGTTCACCTTTGCCGCTGTTTCCTCCTGCAGTCTCGCAAGCGGCCTGGTCAAAACTGAAAACAGGCAGGAAGAAAGCAAGGGACATTATAAGAAGAAAATTTATTATTATTTTCATTTTTCTATTTTTCATCCTGCCAGACCTTTATCTCGCCTCTGGCTATAATGTCCTCTCCCTTGAATATCTCTCCCTTTATTACCCCGAACCCGCCATACTTCGCCAGCTTACAAACTGATACCCGCAAGGTATCGCCGACGCGTGCGCTCCCGAGGATCTCCAGGTTCTTTACTCCAAGCAGAAAACCTTTTGACCCGCCGTTGCCATTCTTTATTTTTCTGAACCCGTCCTGTGCTGCAATCGATTGGGCAATAAGCTCAGGATAGGAGGCTTCGTCAAGCCTGCCGTCTTCAGAGACGAATATAGTGTCCTTTGAAATCTCGACTTCAGTTATGGATTCACGTTCTTTTATTGCGACCAGTTTTTTAACGATGAGCATCGGAGGTTTGTGAGGGATTAATTCTGAAGCGTTTACGGGAAGCCTGACAATATCGTCCTGCCTGTCCGCGTTCTTCCAGCATAATGGGTCAGAAGCAAGATAGTCGCCTGTCAGTTGATAAGCTGCACCCCTGCAGCCATAACACTTGTTCAGATTAAGGCATTCACTGCACGGCCCCTTGATCGTCTTTTTATAGTTCTTCAGGTCCTGCATTACCTCGCTCTCACGGATAATATCAGCCAGTTTCTTCTCCCTGATATTCCCGACAGGTATTGTTACTCCCACGCAGGGCTGTACATATCCGTAAGAATCAATTGCACAGGAGAACTGGTGGCGCAGGCATTCTCCTGCAACCAAAGGCGGCTGGGGGTCCCAGTTGTTTCCGTATTTATCGCGGTCTATCTCAGCTATCCTGCAGAAAAACTTATGTATGCGTTCAGTGTCAACATCCAGCAGATCGTTTGCTTTGGCATTCCCCTGAGGAGTTATCATTTCAAAAAAGGGTATAATGTTCTGGTCCCTCAGCCACGTCCACATGCCTTCAAGTTCAGCAATATTCTGCCTGCAGATAATTGTACTTATCCCGAGAGGAGCGCCTGAAGGATAGCCAGTGCCTTTAAGGTTATTGAAAGCTTCATATATCTGATTATATGCGCCCTTTCTGCCTGCAAGCATGTCCTGGATCTTCTCATCGGCCGAGTTCATCTTCAGTACCACTGCAACTCCGAGCTCATATAACATCCGGGCCTTTGAGGCGTCTATGCCTGTGCCGTTTGTAAAAAGTTCCACATACAATCCCTGTGATTTTATGAAACCGAGCATGTCAAAGATGTGCGGATAGACCATCGGTTCTCCGCCGAGGATTATTATCTTCTTCGCGCCCAGTTCTTTTACCTGAAGGACTAAATCCTTGATTTCCCCTGCAGTTAATTCTCCCTCAAATCTTGAATCATCCTTTGCATAGCAGTAAACACAGTTAAAATTGCACCTGCGGCTGAATTCTATCTCAGCTGATAAAAGCCTGTTGTTGCTGACAGCATCTTCTATTTCCTCCGGAGAAAATTCAGCTCCATACATGCTGTTGTTACAACTCTCCATTTGTCTGTCTCCTGTCTATCAATCTTATTAATTTCCGTGAATTCCCTGAATAAACCTGCTCCATTACCTGCTCTTCACTCATAATGACCACCTCAGGACTCACCCTCAGACTGGCCTGAAGCTGTGCAGAAATGCTCTCCGGCGAACATGAACCATTGTTCACTGATACATATATCTTTACGTGATCGGAAAGGTCATAATTGCTTGTGAGCGTGACATAGTATTTGCTTATGCCAGGTATCCCGTCCAGCACAGAGTATATGGCCTGAGGATAGAGGGTCGTACCCCTGAATTTTATCATCTGTTTTTTTCTTCCGAGTATAGGCCCGAGACGGGGGGAGAAACGCCCGCAGCCGCACGGCTCGTCTATTATAAAACTTACATCACCAGTCTTGAATCTAAGCAGAGGCATCCCATCTATGGAGAACGGCGTTACAACGACCTCTCCTGTTTCCCCTGCCTGTAAAACCCTCCCTTTTTCATCCACAATCTCAACGATGGCGAGATCCGGATGGAGATGTCCTCCTGCCTGCATCCTACATTCGCAGAAAGTCGTAATGGTTTCAGATGAGGCATATGTCGAAAAAACCTTTGCTCCCCACATCTCCTCAATGTGAGATCCCATTCTAAGAAGTGACATATCTTTATCCCTTAAGGGTTCACCGATACAGACCAGTCTCTTTACGCCGATATCGCGTGGATCAATATTTTTTGATTCTATATATTTACCAAGCTTAAGGATAAAAGAAGGCACACCGACAATGACAGTCGGCCTGGCCCTCTGAATTATCTCAAGGTGGCTTGCAGTAGTGTTCAGCCCATTTCTGACAGCAGCAGCGCCGAGGCTTCTTATACCCAGAAAGTAGGCAAGGCCTGCGACAAAACATTTATCAATAGTACAGGTAAGAAGGACAATGTCATCAGCCGTAATTCCGCATCCGGCAAAAGATATCTCTTCATTGTATGCAAGCCTCTTTAAATCGTTTTCAGTGTACATAATCTGTGAGGGTTTACCGGTAGTTCCTGAAGAAAAGACTATATCAACTATTTTCGAAAGAGGCGCTGCAAGAAAATCATCGCAGTATTTCCCGAATTCTGATTTGTCGGTATACGGCAGTTCATGCAGATTTTTAAGGCTTATATTCTGTATGTCCATCCCTTTCAGCGTCCTGCGGTAATAGGGCGAATTGTTAATCAGATAATCCAGATGCTCCCTGAGAAGTTTCTCCTGTACTTCACTTATCCTGTCTCTGCCGGAAAATTCAATATTTCTGTATGAAGCAGAAAATTCTTTCATGCCTTGCACTCCATCAGGGAAAGTTCCTTGTCTATAGTTTCCCGCACTCTGTTCTTAAGAGAAAAGACGCTAAAATCCTTGTATTCCTCCCAAAGGACCGCAGGCAGTCTGCGCACTCTGATCGTACCGGGATGTAAAAACAGAGAACCCCTCGGCGGAATATTTTCACTTCCTGAGATACAAAGAGGGACTATCATGGCCTTTGATCTGAGAGCCAGGCGGAATGCCGCGCCATGAAAAGGGCCTATCTCCCTGTTTCCAGAACGGGTTCCCTCAGGAAAAAAGATTATTGAAACGCCTTCATCAAGCAAGGCTGCTGCCTTTTCATTAAAATCTTCAGGCATCATATTCCTAATGTCCAGATATTCCGCCATTCTTGCAAAACGTCCCAGTACAGGAATACGGAACGGCCAGATGTTCACAACCTGCACTGCTTCAAGAGGCAGAACGCACATCAGAAAAGCGTCAGTGGCTGCCCTGTGATTGCAGACAAAGATATAAGACCCGTCAGAAACTTCTCCTGAATGGTCCTCGTAATGAATCCTTATGAACGGAAATGTAACAGATGTCATCACCATGCCATACCAGCTTATGCAGCGCCTGAATCTTTTCATGACAGTCCTTTTTGATACGAAAAAAGACAAAAAGAACACAAAGAGCGAGAGTAGCGGAATAACAATCGCAGAAGCAATTAAAAACATCACATAAAAATAAATGTTCATCAGAATGAGTAATATCCTACCCATTCTTCAGGAATCCTTCCTTCCTTCAGCATTTTTTATTGACAAAATAAACTGATACACGTCCTGCAGGGTGCGTATGTTTCTTATCTTCTCTTCATTTCTGATATTTATCCCGAAGCTCTTTTGGAGCGCAACAACTAAATCCACTATATCGAGGCTGTCTAACCCGAGGTCGCTGAAGATATGCGCCTCAGGCTTTAACCTGTCGCTTTCTATCTCGAAAAACTCTTCAAAGACCTTATTGGTCTTCTCGATAATCTCCTCCTCAGTCATTCTTCCACCTCATCAGTATAATTTTACAACTTCCTGCAGACAAGTGCTGCATTAATACCTCCAAATGCAAAACAGTTCTTTAATATCGTATCTATTTTTTTTGTGACAGGGCTTGTGACATGATTTATTCCCATGCACTCAGGGCTTACATTATCCAGATTAAGAGTCGGATATATAACACCTTTCTGCATCATCTGCAAAGAGGCGATGAGCTCGATCGCGCCGGAAGCCCCAAGTGTATGGCCTATATATCCCTTGAGGCTGCTTACCGGGACAGAAGAACCAAAGACCTCTTTGATAGCCTCAGCCTCTTCCTTGTCTCCCTGAATTGTTGCTGTAGCATGGGCATTTATATAATCAATATCATCCTTTGTGATTCCGGCATCGCTCAGCGCCTGCTGCATGCATAGAACCATAGAGTCTTTATTGGACTGGCTGACGTGCGAGCCGTTTCCGTTCGTGCTGTAACCGATAATCTCAGCGTATATCTTTGTATTCCTCCAAACCGCGCTGTCATAATCTTCGAGGACAAGAACACCGCTTCCTTCACCGCAGA
Source organism: Nitrospirota bacterium (assembly GCA_016195565.1). NCBI lineage: Bacteria > Pseudomonadati > Nitrospirota > Nitrospirota bacterium. The sequence goes on from JACPZK010000006.1 coordinate 67,741, forward strand.
CAAGGCCATCCCTGTCCCTGTCAAAAGGCCTCGGTGTCTTTGACGGATTATTGTTAAAACCTGCTGAAGTGGCCATGAGAACATCAAAAGACCCTGTGACGGTAGGATGGACCTCTTCAGCCCCGCCGCAGAGCATTATCTCCTGCCTTCCCAATCTCACAAGGTCATATCCCACCCCAATTGCATGAAGTGAAGATGCGCAGGCAGCTGAGGTGGCCATTATAAAACCTTCCAGCTCGAGGTACTGGGCAACGTTCGCAGCCGCGGTATGCGACATGCACTGAAAGAACATCGAAGAGTTAAGCTGACTGATGTCCTTTTCCGGCAGCATTATCTCAAAGGCGTCGTTAATGCTCTTTGCACTTCCCATAGTTGAGCCGATGACGCACCCGATTTTCAATTGAGGGATATCAGAGAAGCTGAAGCCAGAATCAGCAAGCGCCTGTTCAGCGGCCTGTGCTGAAAAAATACTCATGCGTCCCATAAAACGCCTCTTGTTCCTTGGTATTTTACGTTCATTCTGTATCTCTGCCGGTGCAGCAACATGGCTCCTGAGGCCTGTATATTTGTCCCAGCCTTCCATTAAACGCACTGCGCTCCTTCCATGATCGATCCCATCCATCAGCGCTTTCACATCATTGCCAAAGGGAGAAACAGAACCCATTCCTGTAATTACGACTCTCTTTAACTGCATAAATTCCTGCTCATAAATCTGCTGTATTTTTCATCTTTAATAATTGATTTTCCAACAACAAAGGATGACATCATCGCTCCTATTATTCCCGGGAGGAGTGAGCTTTGCCCGGCCGCATACATATTGCGCACAGGCAGTTTCCCTATCAGATTATACTGCCCGGCCTTCTGTTTGATTCCATATGCAGACCCGTCATGACTGTTCAGATAGTCCCTGAAGGAGAGCACTGATGCCGAATCGATCACTGTTAAGTGTTCTTTATAATCAGGATAAACCCTGAAAATTCGTTCTTTGATGCTCTCAACTCTTTCCTGCTTATAATCCTGATATGCCTGCGGCCTCTTTCCTCTTGCCGTGCTCTCCCATTGTTTAACATGTTCTATGAAAGAGGTGCCGAGGACGTTCATAATCCTTTGGCTTTTCCCGTTCACTTCTTCTGTGGACCTGATGATCACCAAGGCCTCTGCGCCTTTGTATTCAGGGTCCAGAAGCCGGTTGATATCTGTGTGAGGGAAAAGAGAGACGATTGAACTGCCGGAATCATGTTCGTTATAGCCTGAGTCCAGAGCAGCAAATAAGGCAAAAAAACCGGCAGATGCCTCGAAGGAGGAGACACGGCTGATAAATGCTTTACTTAATAATCCATCAGGAATGAGTTTAAGAATCTCTTTCGGATGTATTGTAAGGATGCAGTTCTCAGACTCTATCTCCTCGCCGGTGTTCAGAACGAATCTGCCTGCACGCTTGTTGCGTATATCGGTTATCTCAGTAATATAGCTGCTGCAGGCGACCTCTATATCAAAGTCCTTAAATTTGTTTTTGAAGGCCTCAATTAACGAAGCGCCACCGCCTTTAATGCGTGAAACAGATTCATACAGGCCAAAACATATCCTGCTATGGCTGGCAAAAGAGATCTCCCTTGGCCGGACTCCGTAACACATCGCAAAGCCGGATAACAGGGCCTTCAGCACTGCATTTCCTGTCAGGCTATTTAGTACTTCTTGGAGAGAAACAAAATCCTCATCGAGCCAGCCCTGAGTCATCGTGAGTGTACGAAGGTTCATTGAAGGCGTGTGAGCGCATACATGCTGGACTTTATCAAAATATTTGTCTACAGCCGCTGCAGCGGACGGAAAATAATTCTTGAATCTGTCCCTCAACTTACTAAAGCCGTACGGAACTTCATACGACCTGTTTTCGGATTCAAAATAAAAAGAGTTGGCGTTGTCTTTAGGAAGAAAAACCGGTTGAATCAAATCATAAAGGCCGAGAACAGACAGCATATCATGCAGCATCCCGCCCTTCTGCAGTCCTCCCGTAAAATGAAAGCCTGTATCAAAAGGTATCCCATTCCTGTAGAAAACAGAAATGGACCCTCCGATATGCGGGGCCTTTTCCAGAAGCAGCACCTTGCGGCCGTTCATCCCAAGGATAAGGGACATTGTCATACCGCTGATACCGCTGCCGACAACTATATCGTCATATTTTTTCATATAATTTTATATTTGCTCAGTGGAGCTGGAACTTTTAAAGACCAAATTCTAAATTGCCAGTCCCCCATTAATACCGATAACCTGTCCATGTATATACATGTCTTCTTCAGTACATAAAAAATTAACAACTGATGCTACATCTTCAGGCCTACCTAACCGGTTAACGGGTATCAGGTTCAGAACCTGCTCTTTGGGAAGCCCTTCTGTCATATCTGTTTCGATAAACCCGGGAGCAACCACATTTATGAGTATGTTTTTCTTGCCGACTTCACGGGCTAAGGCTTTGGCAGCGCCGATCAATCCAGCCTTGGAAGCGGAGTAGTTGACCTGACCTGCCTGCCCTATCTGTCCTGACACAGAGGACACAACAACGATGCGCCCTTTTTTGGCCTTTAACATGGAGAATAATATTGTGCGGGTCACATTGAAGAATCCGTCAAGATTTGTAGAAAGTACAGTGTCCCATTCGTTTTTTGTCATCCACATAAGGAGATTATCTTTGGAAATGCCTGAATTGTAGACCATGACATCGGGGGAAAAATCCTCTACCCTTTTTCCTAATGCAGTTTCTGTCTCTTCATAGCTGGAAACATCGAAGGGTATTAAATCACAGGCGCTTCCCAGTTTTTCTATTTCTGATTTAACCTTTTGGGCAGCCTCATGATTGCTTTTGTAAGTCAACCAAATATCAAAGCCGGATTGAGCCAGCCGTAAGGCTATGGCGCGTCCTATTCCACGGCTGCCACCAATTATTAACGCAATTTTTACCATAAGATTAAAATACAGAATGTAATCTTTCTCATAATACAATCTCCTTTATCATGGCCTTGAGCTCCAATGCTGTCTCTTACCCCTTGGGCATGGTGACCTGACCTGTAGAAGTAACCTTTACTGTCAGCATAAATACCTCCAGTAAGGATAAAAATCCTGACTTTTATTGTAAAGGACTTGTCAGTTTCTGTCAACATTTCTGCAGCTAACGTGTTGTTAACAAATAGAATTGTCAGGTTATAGAGCACATAAACTGATCTTCCCCAGATTTAACAGACACTGAGTTAAGTTAGGCTGCCATGAGTGTGCCGCCCTTTTCTAAAGTAATTCCACTCGCTCCGAACGACATGCATCATTAGGCTTGAAAGCATAGGATTTTCTGACAAACCATACAAACTTAAAATATAAAAAAGTATAAAAATATAGCTCAAAAAAACTTAAAATAAATCATCTATGAATATAAAGGGTGGCAAATGGTGCTTATGAGAAATAAGTTATTGATATTAAAAGAATTTCTCAGAACTCATAACCCGAAGGTCAGAGGTTCAAATCCTCTCCCCGCCACCAACTCAAGAGGCTAAATTGCCGGTTAATTTTTAAGTCTTTCATCCTGTTACAATAACCTCATCTTGTAGTATCCATCACATTTAAGGTATATTTTTCTATGGTTTTAACAGGACTTGACAGATTGGAAAAGGCATGGCCGGGGGAATTAAAAGGCTTGCGCGTGGGGCTCCTCGCGCATCCTGCTTCTGTGAACAGAAAACTTGAACATGCAGTAAATGTATTCTTCAAATCCAAAAAATTCAGACTCAAAGCGCTCTTTGGCCCTCAACACGGAATAAGAGGAGAGACGCAGGACAATATGGTTGAATGGAAGGGATTCCGTGACCCGCAGACAGGACTTCCTGTTTACAGTCTCTACGGACATACCAGAAAACCAGAACCTGAAATGCTTAGGGATATAGATGTCCTTGCTATAGACCTTCAGGACATCGGCTCAAGATACTATACATTCATCTGGACCATGGAACTCTGCATGCAGGCATGTCTTGAAAATAGAAAATCAGTTGTTGTCCTTGACAGACCAAACCCATTGGGAGGTTTAGCGATAGAAGGCGCTGTGCTTGATATGTCATATGCGTCATTTGTCGGACAGCGTCCTTTGCCGATAAGGCACGGGATGACTGTTGGAGAGATAGCAAATTATCTCAAGAACAAATTTTATCCGTCTCTAAATTTACACATAATCAAAATGCATGGCTGGAAGAGGAATATGTTCTTTGACCGGACAAAACTTCCATGGGTCATGCCCTCCCCTAATATGCCAACACTTGATACCGCAATTGCCTATCCGGGAATGTGTCTTCTTGAAGGGACAAACCTGAGCGAAGGAAGAGGAACGACAAGGCCGTTTGAGATATTTGGCGCTCCATTCATAGAGCCTGACGCACTCATAAAAAGGCTCAAAGAATTTAAAATTTCAGGTGTTATTTTCAGGCCAATATTTTTCCAGCCCACATTCCAAAAACATGCAGGAAGCCTGTGCGGCGGCAGCCAGATTCATGTTATTGACAGGAATAAATTCAGGCCTTTCAAGGCAGGCGTTGCAATCCTAAAGGCAGTCCGCGATCTTTATCCTGAACATTTCAGGTGGAAACAACCGCCATATGAATACGAAACACAGAAGATGCCGATTGACATACTCGCAGGAACAGACAGGCTGAGAATAGAGATAGAGAAAGGCGAATCCATCAAAAACATGGAAGAGTGGTGGACAAAAGAATTAAAGGCATTTCAAAAAATCAGGAAAAAATACTTAATGTATTCGTAATTGCTGCTGACTTTTATGCCAAAATTTTCTATAAAAATATTCCTCCCTGCTGCTGGTCTTGGTGAAAGGCTGAGGCCGATTACATATCACATCCCAAAACCATTGCTGCCGGTTTTAGGGAAGCCTTTGCTTGAAATCATTTTAGATAAATTAGAAATATCTTCAGGCAGGATCGGAATCAATCTTCATTACAAGCCTGAATTAATGCGCCAATGGATTAAGCAGTCCGCATTTGCAAACCGCATGGAATTATTTCCTGAAGACTCTATTCTCGGCACCGGCGGAGCATTGAAAAATGCAGAAGCATTTCTTTCAGATAATCATTTTCTTGTGCACAATGCGGACATCCTGTCTGATATTGATTTCACATTCCTTATCGAAACTCATCTTTCCTCTGGAAATATTGCAACACTGGCAACACACAACTATCCAAAATATAACAATGTGGTTGTGGATGAGAACGGTTATGTAATTGACGTTGAAAATCCCGGCACATCAATCCCGAATCCGGACACAATAGCCAAAAAAATTGCGTATACAGGCATTGCCGTATATTCTCCTGAAATATTAAAATTCCTGCCATCCGGCGTTTCACATACAACAATAGCTTGGATTGCCGCGGCCAAAGCCGGACATAAGATTCGAGCTCTTGATTTTACTGGATGCTACTGGAGTGACATCGGAACACCTGCTACCTATGCCTCTGCAATTATTGATGCGTTAAGGAAGGATGGAGAGACGGTTTATATTCATCCCTCTGTAAAAGACTGTAATGATATTGATGTGGATGGATATATCGCCATTGAAAGAGAAGCTATATTAACTGAAGGTTCTTCGCTCAGGAATTGTATAATGCTTCCTGGCAGCAAAACGGAAAGCAGGAAACATTACGAAAATTGCATTCTTGGCGCTGCTTTCAGAATAGACCTTAAAGAATCAGAAGTAATAAGCGCATCAACGGATGAAAGTAAAATTCTCATAAGCACAGGAGGCTCTGACAGAAAATATTACAGGATTGAAAAAGACGGGAAAACAGCAGTACTCATGGAATGCAGAAAAAACGATCCTGATTTTGAGAGGCATATTGAATACACAAAATTCCTGTCAAGATACTCCATCCCCGTACCTGACCTTCTTGAGGCAAAAACAGAAAAGATGCAGGCAGTATTTGAAGACCTCGGAGACATCTCGCTCTATAGCCGGCTCAAATGCAGGCGCGAACCTGAACAGCTTGAGGCAATGTACAGAAAGGTTTTGGATATAGCAGTCAGTATCCACACAAAGGCGACTGCGAATGTTTCAGAATGTCCAATGCTTCAAAGCAGGGTTTTTGATTACGAACATTTCAGATTGGAGACGAGTTATTTCATGGAAAGATTTGTGGAAGGCATTAGAGGAATAAAGATTAAAAACATAGCAGCCTTAGATGATGAATTCCATGGGCTCGCGCAAAAGGCTGATTCATTTCCGAAAACCATAATCCACAGGGATTTCCAGTCACAGAATATCATGATACATAAAGGTATTCCCCGCCTTATAGATTATCAGGGAGCAAGAATGGGACCTTCTGCATACGATGTTGCATCAATCCTATGGGATCCATATTACAGGCTTGAGGATAATATGAGAGAGAGGCTGTTGGAATATTATTTTGATAAGATGAAAGCTGCCGATTTACTCTCCTCGGCGAGTCGCCTGTGGCAACCCATTCACCCGGAGACTTTAATAATCTGCCGCCTCCAGCGACACATGCAGGCGCTCGGAGCTTACGGATTCCTCTCTGCTGTAAAAGGGAAAAGATATTTTCTGAAACATATCCATGAAGGATTAAGGCTTTTAAAAGAAGATGTCGCTCTTGTGAAGAATGATTATCCTGTATTGTATGGGCTGGTTATGGAGTTGTAGAAAAAATCTCATTCCTCATTTTGCAATTTTATCATATTAAACTCCTTAAGATTCTCCATCAGTTGCTCTTCTGAAATAACTCCAAGTTGCACTAAAGCCTCACCGAAAAATATATAGGTGTCTTGCTGTTCCTTTAAAAGTTCTTTTAACTGTTCCTCTGAAAGATATTTTCCCCTTACTGCAATCTCTCCGAACTTCTCCTGCATATCTTCCTGAATTATGAGTATCTTGTTTACATCATCCTCTGTAAGCCAGCCTTTGTTCCTGGCAAGCTCTCCAATCATCAGATTGTTCTTCTTCTGTATGAAGCGAGCCCTTAGAATATCCAGTTCATCAATAATCTTTTTTTCAAGAAGATACTGTCCGAATTTCAGAAATTTTCTCATTCATTAACTCCTATCCTTGCCTTATACTAACTCACTATAGCAAAAGTATTCGTGCATATCAAGTCTAAAACTATTGACATCTTCGCTTGCTAATCCTTAGAGTTAAATACAAATGGATTTGCTTGGACAGGTAAATACAGCGATAAAAAAACATTCAATGCTCTTTGAAAAAGACAGGGTTTTAACCGGTCTTTCAGGAGGCCCTGACTCTGTATGCCTTCTTCATGCGCTGAATAATTTAAAGGATGAATACAAGATGGAGCTTCATGCTATATACATCGACCACGGCTTAAGGCCTGACGAAATTCCTGTTGAAATAGAATTCTGCAAAACCCTCTGCGAAAATCTCGGGGTGCCGTTTATCACTAAATCTGTTGCTGTAAAGTCTTATGCCAAAGAGTATGGGTTGAACAAGCAAGAAGCGGCAAGGGAACTGAGATATAAAATGTTTGAAGATGTTGCTCTTGAAATAGGCTCAAACAGGATTGCGCTTGCGCACAATGCAGATGATCAGGCAGAGACATTCTTCATGAGAATTCTAAGAGGCGCAGGACAGAAAGGTCTTACAGGCATCCCGCCTGTAAGAGGGAAAATCATAAGGCCGCTTATTGAGATTGAAAGAAAAGATATAGAAGAATTTCTTGATAGCATATCGCAGTCTTTTATTGTTGACTCATCGAATCTCAAAAAGGATTATTTCAGGAATTGGCTGAGGCTTGCTGTCATGCCGGAGTTCAAAAAGCAGAACCCCGCTCTGGTCAATACCATAAGCAGGGTCTGCGAGATTATCAGAGAGGAAGATAACTATCTTGAGCTTATCGTCACAAAGACATTGATGAAGCTCATTCCTAAAAAAACAGATAGGACAATTGAACTTTTTCTCGTACCGCTTGAAAATATGAATAAGGTCATCCTGCGAAGAGTCTTAAGAAGGGCAATTGATGCGGTAAAAGGTTTAAGGGGAATCGGCTTTGTTAACATTGAGGACATTATAGAGCTTGTGAAAAAAGGCGATTCCGGCGACAGGATTTATCTTCCGAAAGGCGTCAGGGTCATTAAAGGTTATGCAACATTAATCCTCACTTCAGAGCAGCCTTCGCAGCTTCGTACATACAGCCTTAACGTACCTGAAGAGCTTGCATTGAAAGAGTCCGGTATTCTGATAAAGTCTTCATCTGCTGACAGTGCGGAGATTTCCTGCGATGGAAAATCAAAAGTCATGATTGACGCTGAGAGGATAAAGCTGCCCTTGGTTGTGCGGGCAAGAAAGGCAGGGGATTTCTTTTACCCTGCCGGTTTCGGCAAAAAGAAAAAGCTTCAGGATTATTTTGTGGATGAGAAGATACCAAGAGATGAGAGGGATTCAGTACCAATAGTTCTTTCGGGAGAGGATGTTGTCTGGATTGCAGGATACAGGGCAGATGAGAGGTTTAAGGTGACGAATGATACAAAAAAGATTTTGATGCTTGAGATAAAGCCATTGGCGGGGAAATGAAGGGGATTTTTCTTTATACGAATCTTAAATTGTGCTATATACGGCAAGTAAAATGAAAAACAAAATGCGGCCTAATTGCATTATCTCCCTTAGCTCATTTACAAAAGAAATTAGTTTTGTTATAAAATAAAGCAAGTTAATGCGGTAAATGAAAACAACGGAAGGAGGGCATATTATGTATGGAATGAAAGAAATAATACAGGAAGCTGAATCCCTTCCTGTTGAGGAAAGGGCAATAGTTGTAGACTCTTTACTGCAATCTCTTAATCCTCCAGCCGCTGAAATTGATATGGAATGGTTAAAGGTTGCAAAACGAAGACTTGCGGAGTTACGCTCTGGCAGCGTGAAGCCAATCCCGGGAAATGAAGTGTTTGCTAAAATTCGTGAGCGCTTTGAGAAATGACCTTTTCATTTCATTCCGAGGCAGAATCAGAGTTCTATGAGGCTATTGATTATTATGAAAATTCCGCACTCGGCCTCGGTTATGATTTTTCACTTGAGGTGCTTGCCGCTATTCAGAATGTTGTCAGTTACCCGACAGTATGGCCAATCATAGAAGAAGACATCCGGCGCTGCCTTGTAAACCGTTTCCCCTACGGTGTTGTCTATAGTATTGAGCAGAGCGAGATTTTCATTCTTGCAGTAATGCATCTGCGCCGACATCCTGATTATTGGAAAAACAGGGTAAGGAAGTAACCAAAATCTCCCCTTACCCCTCTTTGAAAAAGAGGGGAATTAAGAATGTGCACGATTCTTTTAAATCTGTTATATTCTATATCCAGATAATGATTTGGGACATTTTAAATTCAAATGTCTGTCATTCCTGCGTAAGCAGGAATCCAGCACTCAGCATAGACCATGCATTTCTGGATTCCGCATCAAGTGCGGAATGACAAAATAGAACAGGAGGTTTTGGAGAGAAAATGGTACGGGTTCGTTTTGCGCCGAGTCCTACAGGGCATCTGCATATTGGAGGAGCGAGGACTGCTCTTTTTAACTACCTTTTTGCAAGACACAATAACGGCAAATTCATACTGAGAATTGAAGACACTGACAGGACACGCTCCACAGAAGAATACATAGAGGCAATCATCGAAGGAATGCAATGGCTTAAACTCGAATGGGATGAAGGCCCATTCAGGCAGACAGACAGGTTTGATGTATATAGAAGTTATGTTGATAAACTTCTGAAAGAAGGCAAGGCATATTACTGCTACTGCTCGCCCGAAGAGCTTGAGCAGAGAAGAAAAGAGGCTCTGGCTCAGGGAAAATCTCCAAAATACGACGGAAGATGCAGGGATAATAAATGCCCTAAAGGAGCTGTCAGGTTTAAGATGCCGCAGGAAGGCCAGACAGTTGTTGATGACTTAATAAAGGGCAAGGTTGTATTTGAAAATGATCAGCTTGATGACCTCATTATAATGCGCTCTGACGGAACGCCAACATATAACTTTACAGTTGTTGTTGATGACGTTGATATGAAGATAACGCACGTTATAAGAGGTGACGACCATCTGAATAATACGCCAAAGCAGATACATATATATAAAGCACTCGGGCATGAGATTCCATTGTTTGCGCATCTTCCGATGATTCTCGGCTCTGACAAGACACGACTCTCAAAAAGGCATGGAGCAACGTCTGTGATGGCTTATAAGGAGATGGGTTATCTTCCTGATGCTTTGATAAATTATCTTGTGCGTCTCGGATGGTCCTGCGGAGATCAGGAGGTGTTCACAAGGGAGGAGTTAATAAAATATTTCTCTTTTGAGAATGTCGGTAAATCATCTGCTGTATTTAATCCTGAAAAACTTCTGTGGCTCAACAGCCAGTATATCATCAAATCAAATCCTGAAGAACTTGGAGAGCTTGTGATTCCCTTTCTTGAAAATGCAGGCGTAATCCAAAAGGGACAGCAAATAGACAGGCAGTGGCTTTCAAGGGCAATCAAAACACTTCAGGAGCGGGCAAAGACATTGGTTGAGCTTGCAAATTCCCTCAGATATTACATAGCAGAAGATGTTCAATATGACGAGAAGGCAAAGCCAAAATTCCTGAATGAAAAGAGTATGCCGTATCTTAAAGAACTGAAAGAGGGCATCGAATCAATCTCTGATTTTTCAGCTCATGAACTTGAAAAGGTCTTTAAATCTATTGTAGAAAAGCATGGAATAAAGCTTGGCGCCCTCGCCCAGCCCGTGCGCGTTGCCATGACCGGCGGCACCGAAAGCCCCGGCATATTCAAGTTGCTTGAGGTTCTTGGGAAAGAAAAGACGATTAAGAGACTTGAGAGAGCGATTAAGACAATAGAAAGCGGAAATTGATATGAATACCGACAAACCTACTGATTTTATAAGAGAGATAATCAGGGAAGACCTGAAGGCAGGGAAATACGACAGCCGTGTTCACACTCGCTTCCCTCCTGAGCCAAACGGCTACCTTCACATCGGCCATGCAAAATCAATCTGCCTCAATTTCGGAATCGCAAATGAATTCAACGGTCTTTGCAACCTGCGCTTTGACGACACAAATCCGACAAAAGAAGAAGTTGAATACGTTGAGTCAATAAAAGAAGATGTCAAATGGCTGGGATTTGACTGGGACAAGAGAGAGTATTATGCATCTGATTATTTCCAGAGACTTTATGATTACGCTGTTGAGCTTATCAAAAAAAGCAAGGCATATGTATGTGACTTAAGCGCTGATGAGATTAGGGAATACCGCGGAACACTCACAGAACCCGGCAAAGAAAGCCCATATCGCAACCGCTCTGTCGAAGAAAATCTTGAACTCTTTGAGAAGATGCGTAAAGGCGAATTTCCTGACGGCTCTCGCACCTTGCGGGCAAAGATTGACATGAAATCAGGGAATATAAATATGCGCGACCCTGTTATCTACAGGATAATGCATGCAGAACACCACAGGACAGGCAATAAATGGTGCATCTATCCCATGTATGATTTTGCTCATTGTTTTTCCGATTCAATAGAAGGAATAACGCATTCCATCTGCACCCTTGAATTTGAAGACCACAGGCCCTTGTATGACTGGTTTCTTGATGAACTTGGAGTATATCATCCACGGCAGATTGAGTTTGCGAGGCTTAACCTCAGTTACACAGTCTTAAGCAAGAGAAGACTCATCCGGCTTGTTCAGGAAGGGCATGTCAATGGATGGGATGATCCGAGAATGCCGACAATATCAGGATTAAGAAGGCGCGGTTATACTCCGGAATCAATCAGGAATTTCTGCGAGCGCATTGGCATTGCCAAAAGAGACAGCCTTGTTGACATGGCTCTGCTTGAATACTGCATCCGCGAAGACCTGAACAAAAGCGCTCAGCGGGTTATGGCGGTTCTCAAGCCGCTGAAGGTAGTGATAACAAATTACCCTGAAAATCAGACCGAAGAACTTGAGGCGATAAATAATCCCGAGGATGAGAGCATGGGCAAAAGAAAGGTTCCTTTCTCGCGTATTCTTTATATTGAGAGAGATGATTTCAGGGAAAATCCTCCCAAAGAGTTTTTCCGCCTGGCGCCACGTAGTGAAGTGAGATTGAGATATGCGTATTACATCACTTGCGTTGACGTTATTAAGGACAAGACTACCGGAGAAGTTACAGAGCTTCACTGCACCTATGACCCTGCAACCCGCGGAGGAGATTCTCCTGATAAAAGAAAAGTGAAGGCAACATTACACTGGGTCTCCGCTTCTCATGCAATTGAGGCAGAGGTGCGGCTCTACGACCATCTCTTCACAAAACCGAGCCCCGGCGAAGAAAACGATGATTTTAAGACAGACATCAATCCGAAATCACTTGAACTGCTGAAGTCATGCTTTGTTGAACCAAGCCTTGCCGATGCGAAAACCGGTGACAGATTTCAGTTTGAGAGAATGGGTTATTTCTGCGTTGACCGTGATTCAACAAAAGAGAAACCCGTATTCAACAGGACAGTCACCCTGCGCGACACTTGGGCAAAAATAGAAAAAGCTCAGAAAAAGGGATAATGCTCAAAGTTAGCAGCGGCTATCCGCATCCTCAGGAGTGACCAGTTAAACATCATTTCTGCAAATCCCTGTCATCAATATGAAACTTATGAAGCATCCTGTGCACAATTGGCGAGAAAATGATTCCCATTATTGCAATAAATAGAAGTCCGCTAAAAAGCGCATATCCTGACGCAAAAACTTTTGCGCCTGTACCGGCAAGAGGATTTACCGGGCCCATACCGCCCAAGATCATAGACGCATTGAGAAGGGCATCAACCCAGTCAAGACCGGCAATCCAGTGATATCCGGCAACTCCGGCGAACAGGGCCGCTAAAATCAATAAAATGGAGATTCCGATAGCGCCTGCCAATCTTCTCATGAAGACTGCAACCGGAGCTATTTTTTCGTGTTTGCGTTCAAACATGTCTTAAGCCTCACTTTCTGCATAAGAATCAAACACATATTCGGCAATAATCACGACTGCGTTTTTAACTTTCCGGAAGTTTAATTCTGAATATAGTTCCTTTATCAGCTCTTTCTACAGATACAGCCCCCCCGTGCGAGACGATTATCTTATGCACTATCGCCAGCCCAAGCCCTGTGCCCTTCTCCTTCGTTGTATAGAACGGCAGAAAAATCTTGTCTTTAATCCCCTCAGATATTCCATGCCCTGTATCAGATACGGTAATCTCTGCATAGCTACGAGTCTTTGCATACCCGAAACTAAGCTTCCCTCCGCCCTTCATCGCATCAGCGGCATTCTGAATCAGGTTTGTGAATGCCTGCCTTAGAAGTATCTCATCGCCCGATATGAAAACAGACTTGTCAATATCCAGAAGAACTTCAACACTGCCGCTAACACCTGCGATGCTTGACACACAACTGTTTATGACTTCATTGAGATTGATTTTTGAGAGAATTAATTCAACAGGCCTTGCAAATGACAAAAAATCAGAGATAATCCTATCCATAACCTCAATCTCCTTTGAGATTGCCTCAACTGTCGGTATCAGCGCAGCGTCAGCCTTTCTGGAAAGCAGTTTTGTATATCCTGCAATCACTCCAAGAGGATTCCTGAGCTCGTGTGCAATACCCGCAGACATCTCTCCGAGGCTTGACAGCCTTTTCCTTAGTTCCGCCTGAGACTCCAGCGCCTTAAGCTCTGTAAGGTCGGTAAAGACAAGTATGTTGCCTATCTCTTTACCCTCATTGTCACGCAAAGGTGAAAAGGTAAGCCCGAGCCACAGCTCCCTGCCGTCAGGCAACTTATACTGAACCTCTCCTCTTTCAATGGGCTTTCCTTCTTTAAGGAGTTTTGCTATCGGGTTTTTAAAAAGTTCCTCGCAGTTCCTTCCAATTGCATCTTCTGCCTTTATGCCAAGAATCTTTTCCGCTGATGAGTTCATGGTCTTGATTCTTAAATCCCTGTCAAAACTTATTACACCGCTCGGTACGCTCTGAAGGATATTCCTGTTGTAGCTTTCAACATCCCCTGCCCTCTGCTCGGCGAGCTTCTTTAACACCTCAAGCTCTTTCTCCTTTTCTTTCAGCTTGGAGACAAGCTCATGAAATGTATCAACGACAAATCCTACATGCGAAGTATCCTTCTGTTCTTTTTTTTTCTTTTCCTTGTTGAATTTCAGGAATGCCCTGAATAAATAGAAGAAGACAAGTGTTACAATCAGGAATATAAAAAGAGGCAAGTATGCTGCTTCGGCGCTCATCTAATTCCTATATACCAGAAAAAAATCTCCTGCCCTGCAAAGAGTGTTATAATTGCGCCTGCCGCAAGGAACGGGCCGAATGGTATCTTGCTCTTTCTTCCGCTGCCCTTAAATACCATCAGGAATATGCCCCATACAGAACCAAAGAGACTTCCGAGAAAGGTCGTCAGCAGGACAGATTTCCATCCCATCAAAGCTCCAACCATTGCCATCATCTTTATGTCGCCTCCGCCCATTCCTCCACGGCTGAGAACGGCAATCAAATAGAAAAGGCCAAACCCTGTGACAGCGCCGATAATTGAAGTCTTAAATCCCATTAAGCTCCATCTCAAAAAAGGGTCATAAAGCAAAAATGAGCCTGCGATCAATCCTATCAGGGCACCGGGAATCGTTATGCTGTCGGGTATTATCTGGAAATCAACATCAATGAATGTTATCACTATCAATGAAGAAACAAACGCAAAATAAAATAATGTGTGCCATCCCATTCCGAATCTCCATAAAACAGCGGTATAGAAAAAGGCATTCACAGCCTCAACCACCGGATACCTGAGAGATATATTTCCCTTGCATGCCCTGCATCTTCCGGCAAGCATTATATAGCTGATAATCGGTATGTTATCCCATATCTTTATGGGTGTGTTGCATGACGGGCAGTATGAAGAAGGCAGGATTATTGATTTCCCTCTCGGGATTCTGTATATGCAGACATTCAGGAAAGAACCGACGATGGAGCCGAAGATAAAAACCATGAGGTAAATAATCAGGCTGTGCATATTTATTCCACCTTGCTTATCTCGGATACCTTCTTATTTATATCTTCAATCTCGGAATTAAGCTTCTCTATCTCGCTTATAGAGTCTGCTATAATCTTGTCTTTCAGCACGTTCTTTTCATGTTGTTCCTTCAGCTCAAACACACGCTCGCCGATAAGCCTCAGCTTTTCAGCCCTTTCTTTTTCCTTCTTATCCCTATCGCTTACAAGCTTGATAACAGAAAATTCAATCTTCATCCGTTCGGATAAAATGGAAGAAAACCATTTTATCCTCTCTATGCCGGAATCAAAATTATTCTTAATCCTCTTCCACATAAAACCTCCTTGCCTTTAATGCTAATTCATTCAAAAATCAGGAGTCAATTCAGCTTTAAGCAATGTCTCATAATAACATAACAGCCGTTTATGAAAACACCTTTCCCAATTTGAAAAATCCTCCGGATATGCTATAGTTTAGACAAATTTATAAAAATACGGCAGTCTGTATAGTAGATATTGGCAAACTACTTCAAAAAAGGGGGCAATAAACTATGCTGAAGGGATACGGTGGACTATTTGGATATTTGACGGGAGATTTCGGCACAAAGCATGTCAACGATATACTACATGAAGTTCGTGCGGCTGAACGAAGTAACGTAAACGATTATGACGAGAAACTTGTGAACCAGTCAATTGTGCATACTAGGGAAGATCTGGCAGGCGTGTTTTTACATGTCAGTAGCCTTAATCAACAGGTATGGATAATTAGGCGATCGCTTCTCATTGCAAACATTTTGCTTGCTCTCCTTTTAATTCGACTATGGTGAAACTGAGTCGCTTTACTGCAACGAGGCACGGGATGCGTAAATGGGGAAGAACGGAAAAGGGGATGGTTGTTCTAATTAAATGAAAAAAGTCTTTATCTCATATGTTAGAAGCAATTCCGAGGCAGTCGACCGGATATGCGACGAATTGAGAAAAAATGCTATTGAATATTGGATTGATCGCGAACAAATAAAGCCCGGGACATTATGGAAAACGGCGATAAAAGAAGCCATAAATGATGGAGCGTATTTCCTCGCATGCTTTTCTCGTGAATATGAAGAAAGGACTGAAACCCACATGAATGAAGAGATAATATTGGCGGTCGAGATTTTGAGAAAAAAGCATTTTAATAGCGGTTGGTTTATTCCAGTTAAACTAAGTGATTGTAATATTCCATCTTATAACATTGGCGCTGGAAGCACTTTACAAGACATACATTATTTAGAGTTTCATAAGGACTGGGAAAGAGGAATAAATAGATTGATAGACATGATTAAACGAGACGAAAATTTAAAGCAGGATGATATTTATGAAAAGTTCTTCGAAAAGCAATATATCTATCAAGGATTAAAAAGTTTGATTGAAAAAGGGGATGGTATCGGATTTCATAATGCTGATCAAGGGCATCCCGTATATCAATCGGGCGCTAAAGGCAGGTTAGATGAAATGTGGGAGTATGCTGACTCATCAGATAAAAATCTATTATTCCAAATGCTATCCAAGCTAACTAAAGAACTCAAAGAGTTAGAAATAGAAAATTATAGATTTATTTGGTGGTATGATTTCAGCGAGTGGAAAGATTTCTGCAAATTTGCAGTTGACGTTTACAATAAGAAACGCGGCTATACATAAATGTATAAATGGGGACGATTCTAATTAAATGAAAAAGATGCAAACAAGAAAATGGGAATAATAAATACACCCGTTCTCTTTAAGCGGCTTAAGGGATCGCGAGAAACTGCACCCCTCCCTGCGAGCGTGGCCGTTGTGCTAAAATATTAACAAAATATAGTAGGAGGTACTGATATGGCTGCTGTGAAGGAGGCAATGACAAAAATTATTAGAGAACAGCCCGAAGATGCCTCGTATGAGGAAATAATGCGAGAGCTGGCATTTGAGCGAATGATTGAGCGGGGATTAGAAGATTCACGAAATGGCAGGATGTGCAGTGATGCAGAAATGGGGCAACGCATTCGTTCATGGCAAAAATAAGGTGGACGTCAGAGGCGGAAAAGTGGCTTAGAGAGATTCATGAATATATTGCCCAAGAAGAACGAAAATGGAAATAATAAATATAACCGTCCCCATTAAGAACCACATGAAAAACATATTATTGTCAGCGTTAATTCTTGTCGGTCTGGGCGGCTGTGTTCCGGTAGACAAAGTGCCCGGATCCGGAGGTGAGCTTATCCAAATAAAACAGGGAAATGTCGGCACTTTCCATGAACTCAGGGTAGGTGTCACAAATATAATCAAAACTGATTATGTTGATGAGGCTGGCGTAAAAAAGCAGCGTTTAATAGCTGTATTGGCATTATTTATCGACGGGAATCCCCCGCAGGAAAAGGATTTCCAAGTTCATGCGGGGCAGAAGATAATAATGGATAAATACTCAGTGTATGTGGAAGAAATACGAGGAACTGATAAAGGTCTGGTAACATTGCGGATAGAAGAGATCTCTAAATCTCCAACCCGGTAAAAAGTGAGAACGCAGAGGGACACTTTCCGGATTTATCTACTATCTTTTCCATAACCCACAGCCCAAAACTATCTTGAAATATAACTTTTTAATTTTTCCAGTTTTCTACCTTTAATCCTTCTACTCGCTCAAAATACTGCGTGTTATCAGTAACCATTACGAGATTATTTGACTTGGCAATGCCGGCAATGAGAATATCTATATCATCAATCAAATTGCCTGATTTTTTGAGGGATGAATATATCTTACAGGAAGATAAAATACTTACCTTATCAAGATTGATAATATCTATAAGCTCACAGAACTTATCAAATTCATCAATTCTTTTGACTGCATTTATGCTCTGCAGCCCGCTGACGATTTCATAGCAGGAAATTATAGATATAGCAATTGATCCGATATTATTTAAGACTTTTTCTTTTGGACTCAGGTCACCCCTAAGATAAAAAGATATGATGTTTGTATCTAAGAGATACCTTATCACAGGATTCTTTCTCTGAATGTGCGTTGACGCCGTGAGTGGATTTCATCAAGCACAGCGCTTTCCCTGCTTGACATGTTTTTCCAAATGCCAAACAATTTTAAGGCTTCCTGACGTTTGTCTTTAACAGCTTTTTTCTGACTTTCAATGCCGATTCTGAAAAGATGGATGAAATCATAAACCTCCGCTATCTTGTCTTCGGGCAGTTTCTCCACTTCTTTTATTATTCTTTCCTTTATGCCAGCCATACTTTCACCCCCTTGCTTACGGCTATTTTATCATAAATCAGCTTGTCTTAAACAATTCAATCTTCCCCTTCCAGAACATTTCAAGCCCCTTCTTCAATTCAGGGAATGTATTTAGCTCAGCATCCTTATCAATCAATGCAAATGCTTCTTTCCTCGCAGTTTCAAGAAGTCTTGCATCTCTTATAATATTTGCAAGCTTTAGGTCAGGCATCCCTGCCTGTCTCGTGCCGAAAAATTCTCCCGGCCCTCTTATGTCAAGGTCTTCCTCCGCAATCCTGAATCCGTCATTAGTTTTTATCATTATATCAAGCCTTCTCCGCGCATCTTCGCTCACAGGCTCATACATTAAAAGAAAACAATACGACTGGCTGCCTCCCCTTCCCACTCTCCCTCTTAACTGGTGAAGCTGGGAAAGCCCGAACCTCTCTGCATGGACTATAAGCATCATCGCGGCGTTAGGCACATCCACCCCGACCTCTATAACCGTAGTGCTTACAAGGACATCAATCCCGCCCTTCTTGAACGACGCCATTATATTTTCCCTCTCCTGCGGTTTCAGCCTGCCGTGAATAAGCTCAACCTTCAGGCTCGGGAATATTTTCTCAAGCGCCTCTTTGCCAATTATCGCTGATTTGAGATTCGTTTTCTCTGTCTCATCAATAACAGGATATACGACATATACCTGCCTGCCTTTTTTTGTTTCTTCTGCAATTGCCCTGTAAATGTATTCTTTCTGTCCTGCATTAAACAAGCGCGTTACAACAGGGCTTCTGCCCGGAGGAAGTTCATCTATAACAGAATAATCCAGGTCTCCGTAGAGCGTCATTGACAGGGTTCTTGGAATAGGCGTAGCTGTCATGACAAGGACATCGGGATTCACGGCTTTCTTCCTGAGAAGCTGCCTCTGCATAACGCCGAATCTGTGCTGTTCATCTATTATCGCAAGCCCGAGGTTTTTAAATTCCACGCCTTCCTGTATAAGCGCATGTGTTCCTATGATTATATTAATTTCTCCTGATGCAATATCGCAGCGCAGCGCCTCTCTCTCTTTTTTCTTGCTTCCGGTCATAAGGCATACCTTCAGCCCCATATCCTCTATCATCTTGTGTATGTTTATGTAATGCTGTCCTGCAAGTATCTCGGTAGGAGCCATTAAAGCTGACTGATAACCGCACTCGGCAGCAGTGAGCATTGCCATAACCGCAATAACAGTCTTGCCGCAGCCTACATCTCCCTGAAGAAGCCTGTTCATCGGGTGTGGCCTTCTCATGTCATAAAGTATTTCTTCAAATACCCTCTGCTGCGCCGAAGTGAGTTTGAATTTAAGCGCACCGAGAAATTTTCTGACAAGGACGCCGTCTGAACTAAACGCTATCCCATTCTCAACCTCTTTGCCCTTTTTAATTATTGAAAGTCCGAGTTCAAACTTAAAGAGCTCCTCAAAATAAAGCCTTTTCTGATAGATGCTTGAACAGCTGTTAAGGCTGTCTATATCTATACCGCTTTCAGGGAAGTGAGAATTCAATATGCTCTCAGTGAGCCCCTGAAAATTATTTCTAATGAGTATTTCCTCCGGCATATTGTCAGAGACCTCTTTGATGCAGGTATTGATAAGATTGAACATTATAGCCCTTAACTGTCTTACGCTCAGGCCTGCGGTCGTCCTGTAAACCGGGACAATCCTTGCAGTATGTATAAAGGCATCAGCGTCATCGGTGACAAACTCATATTCGGGATTATCAAATTCAAAGCCGATTCCCCGGTAGGGATTTCTCTTAACAATGCCGCTCAGGATTACTTCCTGCCCCTCTTCAAAGTTCTTTTTCAGGAAAGGCTGGTTAAACCACTTGCCTTTGACAAGGCCACTTCCGTCAGATACCGTTAACTCAAACAGCTTCATATTACGCCTTGGAAGCTTTATGACCTCGGCAGCGACAACCTTGCCGATAACAGTCTCAAGCCGGCCATATCCGAGAGCGCTTATCTTTTTGATATTCTTTCTGTCTTCGTATCTGTATGGAAGGTAGTAAAGGGCTTCTTCTGCTGTCTTGATTCCAAGGGTGTTAAGGAGCTTTGCGCGCCGTGGGCCGACGCCTTTGATATATTGTACAGGAAATTCTGAAAGGTTCTTACCCATCAACAGATGGTTTGTTTTTCTTCAGCGCTTCTTTGTCTATTGCCTCTTCTAATACTTTGTCTGCTTCTTCCATCTTAATCTTGGAGTACTCTGTGTCGCTCATTATGTCTATGTCCCATCCTGTAAGCTTCATGGCAAGCCTTACATTCTGCCCTTTCTTGCCTATTGCAAGCGAAAGCTGCTGGTCATTGACAACCACCATTGCAGTCTTGCTTTCTTCATTTATGCCAATCCTTTCAACGCTTGCGGGGCTCAGCGCACGGGCAATAAGCATCCTCGGGTCATCAGTCCATGGGACTATATCTATCCTCTCCCCTCTAAGCTCCCTCACGATAGACTGAACCCTTGTTCCTTTCATCCCAACACATGCGCCGACCGGATCTATGGACGCATTTGTAGAATAAACAGCAATCTTGGTCCTGTCACCCGGCTCACGCACTATATCCTTTATCACCACAAGCCCCTCGCTTATTTCAGGAACTTCCATCTTGAACAATGCCCCAACAAAACGCGGGTTCGTTCTTGAAACAAGTACAACAGGTTCCTTTGTGCTTATCTTCACTTCTTCTATCTGCGCCCTGACAGTATCTCCTCTCCTCAGATTTTCCCCGGGCAGCGCTTCGCTTTGAGGAAGAATAGCTTCAGTTTTGCCGATATTAATATAGTAATTATTTTTTTCCTTCCTCATTACAGACCCGCTTACAACCTGCCCGACCTTATCTTTGAACTCGGCATAAATGACATCACGCTCAGCCTCGCGGACTTTCTGAAAGATAACCTGCTTCGCTGTCTGGACAGCTATCCTGCCGAAATCGTGAACATCAAGCGGCAGGTCCACGCTCTCCGCCCCGGCTTTGTCAGAAAAAAGTTTTTTCACGTCAGACTTGGAAATCTCCATGTCTTTATCGGAAACCTTGTCCACAATAATCTTTGTCTCATAAGCCGTGATATTGCAGGTTTTAGGGTCTATCGTAAGATGGACATTCGTTCTTCCGCCATACCGCTTTCTTGCAGCAGAAAGCAGCGCAGCTTCAAGCGCAGCAAGAAGAATTCCCTTCTCTATGCCTTTTTCCCTGCTCATCTGGTCTATTCCCTGACAGAGTTCTTTTGTCATTTTATCTCTATCTCCAGTCTGGCCCTTGATATGTTATCAAAAGGGATATTACGCTCTTCCCCGTTTATATCTAATTGTATAAGGTCCGCAGTTATACCGGTTATCCTGCCGAGAAAAAAATTCTGGTTATCTATCTTGTCTTTAGTAATTATCCTCACAAGTTTCCCCTTACTCCTTTCAAAATCCTTCAACGCAGTTAACGGCCTGTCAAGCCCCGGCGATGAAACCTCAAGATTGTAAGGTCCCTGCAGAGAGTCTTCCGCTTCAAGCAGTAAACCAAGTCTTCTGCTGAATCTCTCACAGTCGTCAAGAGTCACCCCGCCGCTTCTGTCTATCGTAACTCTCATCAATGTCCCCTTCCCTCTGCCTGATAACCTTACTTCAAGCACCTCAACGCTCTGGTCTTCGGCAATCTGCCTTGCCAGCTTCAGTACTTCATCAGCAACAATTGACTGTTTTGTATCCATATACCTATAAAACAAAAGAGTGGGAAAACCCACTCTTTTGTTAAAATAATGCTAAAGCTGTTTAAAATATATAATAATACTGTTTTAAGTTACCACTTTATCACCAAAAAAGCAATCATTTTCAGGGGTGGTTTTTTCCACCCCTGAAAATGATAAAAACTTATTTGCCCGCCGGTGCTGCCGGAGCTGCTGGCGCTGCCGGTGCTGCCGGAGCTGCTGCAGGAGCCTCTGCCGGTTTCGGAGCCTCAGCTGGTTTTGGAGCCTCTGCCTTCTTGCAGCCTACTGCTGTAAGAGCAAAAGCTACAATCAGCAATAATGAAAGGATTAAAGCTATTACTTTCTTCACTTGGGTCACCTCCTCCTTAATATAATGTAAAACAGACCTTAATTTGATAACATATATAATAAATATTGTCAAGATTTTTAAAAAAATGATACTAAACGAATCAGGGGGGTTTTTATGGCAAATTTTAACAATCCGGCACTTATCATCTTCGACCTTGACGGCACACTTGTTGACTCGGGCAAAGACATAACTAATGCATTAAATTATGCTATAGCGCCATACGGCTTTAAGCCTCTTACTGTGGAGGACACCATTAAGATGGTCGGAGAAGGACTGACAAGGCTTATAGAAAAAATTCTTGAAGACAATAATGTTTACATAAAAGATGCTGTGCTCGACAGGTTTATCAAATACTATTCGGAACACCTCACTGATTTTACAAGGCCTTATCCGGGAGTAATAAAAACCCTTGAAATTCTCGGGAGGTATAAAAAGGCAGTGATATCCAACAAGAGGGAATCTCTGTCAAAAAAACTCCTTGAACAACTCGGACTCATGAAATTTTTTGATGTCGTGCTCGGAAGCGACAGCGCTGCTGAAAAAAAACCGTCACCGGAGCCTGTTAAAAAAGTTCTTAAAATTCTCGGCATAGAGCCTCAAAGAGCTATTATCGTGGGCGATAGTGCCTTTGACATACAGGCAGGTAAAGGCGCAGGGCTAATCACAGTGGCGGTAACTTACGGATTCAGGGATAGAGAATCACTCGCCAGCGCAGATTTTTTAATTGACAACATGGCCCAGCTTCTGACATTGATAGAAAAAAATAACGCGCAGGATATTCTTACTTAATGAACCTAACGTTAGACACCATACGCTATATAAAACTTTACCAGAATAAGAAAGGTTACAGGTTTTCTGTAGATGCACTGCTTCTCTATTCATTTGTAAACATACACAGAGCATACAGGATTGCCGATCTGGGAGCAGGCTCCGGGATTGTAGGAATCCTGCTGGCGAAAAAATATCATGATTCAGAGGTGGCCCTTATCGAAATTCAGAACAGCCTCGCCGGACTTGCAGAAAAGAACATCGTCCTTAACAAGGTTGAAAAGCGAGTAAGGGTAATCAGGACAGACATAAAGAAATTCAAACCCAGCAATCCAGAACTTGAAAATGAAACAATCATGTCTCAAAGAGACACAAAGAGCAATGAAAATGTCATTGCGAGGAGCGGTAGCGACGAAGCAATCTCAAAAGACAAGATTGCCACGCCTTCGGCTCGCAATGACAGGTTAGAGGTATTTTCAGGTGAAAATACTCTCAACTCACCGCTCCTAACTCCCAACTCTTTTGATCTCGTTGTATCAAACCCTCCGTTCAGATGCCAGAAGACAGGAATTATAAGCCCTTCAGATGAAAAGGCTATTGCAAGACATGAAATAGAGCTAAAACTTGCAGATTTAATACAGGCCTCGTGCTCGCTTCTGAGGTCCAAAGGCAGATTCTGCATGATTTATCATCCGTCAAGGCTTGTGGAACTCATTGACGCCTTGAGGGAGAAACATCTGGAGCCGAAAAGATTAAGGTTTGTTCATTCCAATCACATGACAGAGGCAAAGATGGCGCTCGTAGAGGCGATAAAGGACGGAAGGACAGAGATGAAAATTGAGAATCCCTTGTACATATATAAAGAAGACGGGACATACACGGATGAGATGAAAGCCCTCTATTAAATAGGGCCATTTTTACTCTCTATCTTTTTTTTGCCCTCCCTGCTTTCCTTCTTGAGGTAACATGCCATATTCTGAAAAGCCTTTCAAGTTTGTCTTTATATGCCATTGATAAAAAAACAGCAACAACAGCAGCGCCCAGAAGAATAAAAAAACTGTAATACTGCTGGTTGTGAATATAACTTCCTCCAAGCGTCAGCAGGACAGTGCCGGCAAATCTGCCCACTGTACTGATGATGAGGAATTCCTTTGTTGTCAGGTGCCCCAGCCCGAGGATATAACACAGAGAATCTTTTGGAAAGCCCGGTATAAGAAATAACAGAAAGACAAGGAAGGCGCCCTTATGATGAAGAAGATAATCATATCTCTCTATCGTTTTCTTTTTAAGGAATTTTTCAACAAAAGGCCTTCCGAGAAATCTTGAAAGAGTAAAAGCCACCCATGAGCCGATGGTTAACCCTATTGTAGATAACAGTATACCAAGGGATATGCCATACAGGTAACCACCGATGAAGCCTGTAACCTCTCCGGGAATAGGAGCGGCAATAACCTGAACTGCCTGAAGGACTATGAACCCTATAAAAGAGAGAGGGCCTAACGAATTGAGAAAATCGGCCACCCTCTCTTTATTCAGAAAAAAAGAAACAAGCCCTGTCTGATAGAGGATTATCGTTGACCCTGCAATAACTACCACCAGAATTAGCAGCTTGAGCCATATCCTGTTTTTAATTTTTACTATTACGCATCTCCTTTAAGGTTATAAGCTTTCTTATTTCCCCATTTTATCAATAAATGGTTTTATCAAGTCTATAGGCACCGGGAATATTATTGTTGAGTTCTTCTCAGTTGCAATCTCTGTAAGGGTCTGTAAAAATCTGAGCTGAAGCGCTCCGCTTTCTGTTGCTATAATCTTTGCCGCATCAGCAAGTTTCTGTGATGCCTGGAACTCTCCCTCTGCATGGATTATTTTGGCCCTTCTTTCACGCTCGGCCTCCGCCTGTTTTGCTATGGCCCTTTGCATCTCTGCAGGGAGGTCCACATTCTTCACTTCTACTGTAGTAACCTTTATCCCCCACGGCTCTGTCTGCTGGTCTATCACCTTCTGAAGTTCTGCATTTATATCCTCTCTTTTTGCCAAGAGGTCATCAAGCTGGCTCTGGCCGAGAATGCTCCTCAGAGTCGTCTGGGATATCTGTGAGGTTGCGTAATAAAAGTCCTCCACAGCTGTTATCGCCTTTATAGGATCCATAACCCTGAAGTAGACAACAGCATTCACCTTGACCGAGATATTATCCCTTGTGATGACATCCTGCGGCGGGACATCAAAGGTAACCGTCCTGAGACTCACCCTGACAAGCTTGTCAATCACAGGTATTATGATTACAAGCCCCGGGCCTTTTACAGGAATCACCCTTCCAAGCCTGAAGACAACACCTCTTTCATATTCCCTCAATATCTTAATTGCGCTTGAGAAGAAATAGATTACTAAAAACATTACAATCAAAAATCCCATAAACTGTGGCGGTATCCCTGTCATTTTGTCCTCCTTTTTTTAGTGTCAGCTCCAGTTTTCAGTGTCAGCCTGTCACTATTCACTTTTGTTTTCTAATTTTTACCTTCAACCCTGATACTGATTCAACAACTATTTTCTCGCTCTTTGATATCGTCTCATCAGAATATGCAGACCATCTTTCTCCGTGCAATAAAACCACGCCGCTGTCCCTCGTTATCTCTGTATTTGCAATTCCCTCCATCCCGACAAGCCCCTCAGAACCTGTCACAGGTTTCCTTTTGTAGGCCTTGTATGCAAGGCCGACAACTACAGTAAAAAACAGAGCCGTTACAATTACTGCAGGAAGAATCAGAAACAGCGACAGCTTCATAAACGGCCCCGGCGATTCAAACAACATTAACGAGCCGAGCAGCATTGCAATGACGCCGCCAATGGTTAAGACGCCATGCGAAATTATCTTTATCTCAAGTATAAAAAGTATTATTGCGAGAATAATCAGGAGAAGGCCGGCATAGTTCACAGGCAACGTCTGGAATGCATAGAATGCAAGTATAAGGCATATCCCTCCCATTACGCCGGGGAAGATAGCGCCGGGATTTGTCAGCTCAAAGAACAATCCGTAAAATCCGAGAAGCATAAGCATATAGGCGACATTCGGGTCTGTAATAACATTGAGAATCTTATGCCTCAGGTTCATTTCTTCTCTTACAATATTTGCGTTTGCGGTCTTTAAAATCTTCTCTCCCATAACAGTTTTCACCTTTCTTCCGTCTATAGCTGAGAGAAGTGTAATAAGGTCTTTGCTCACAATATCTATAATTTTTTCCTTTAATGCCTCTGCTTCCGTAGCAGACACGCTTTTCCTCACGGCATCCTCAGCCCACTTTGAGTTTCTGCCTGTTCTTTCTGCGAGTGATTTTATATAAGCGGCAGCGTCGTTTGTAACTTTTTCTGACATTACCTTATCCATTTTTTCCCCTACTCCGACAGGATGCGCAGAACCAATGTTTGTGCCCGGAGACATGGCTGCAACATGGGCTGCAAGGGTTATAAAAACACCTGCTGACGCTGCCCTTGCCCCGCTCGGCGAGACATAGACAATCACAGGGACTTCACTTCCGATTATATTCTTGACTATATCCCGCATTGATGTGTCAAGGCCGCCCGGCGTATCAAGCTCTATTACAACAGCCTCGCGTTTCTGCTCATTAGCCCTTTTAATGCTCTTGCCTATATATTCAGCGGATGCAGGATTTATAACGCCGTTGACTGTAAGGACCAGCACATCCTTTTTTTGCTCCTGAGAAAAAAGCGGCACTGAGAGGGAAAGAGACAGTAAAGTTAAAAGGGCAAGTGTTCTCTTTAACATGTTAGAATTATACCATAAAGTAATTATGCACTGTATAATATAGCCATGAAATTCATAACAGAACATAAAATAAACGGCAAAAAACTGAGTCTTGTGCAGGGCGATATAACTGGAAGGGATGTGGATGCCATAGTTAATGCAGCGAACTCCCACCTCCGGCATGGAGGCGGTGTTGCCGGCGCGATTGTCAGAAAAGGCGGGCAGATTATTCAGGATGAAAGTGACAGCATTGGTTTTACGCCTGTTGGAACGGCAGTAATCACAGCCGCAGGCAAGCTTCATGCAAGATTTGTCATTCACACGGTAGTGCCCATAATGGATGAAGGCGATGAGGACAACAAGTTAAAGAATGCTGTGCTCAGCGCCTTAAGTCTTGCATCAGAAAAAGGATTAAAAAGCGTCTCAATGCCTGCGATAAGTTCAGGAATTTTCGGATTTCCAAAAGACAGGTGCGCAAAGATTCTTGTCAATGAATCAGCAGATTATCTCAGGAAAAACCCTCAATCTTCCCTTGAAATTGTTGAATTCTGCATTTACGATGACAACACAATGGAACATTTCAAAAGGGAATTTGAGAGGCTTTAAGCATTATAGAAGGAAAATCGCCTTGAGCGGCAAGCGAAAGGTGATTTCGCTTCTTATAAAATCCCTGTATGCTCTTGCAGTTTCTTTCTCCCGATTCTCATCGGCAAATAAAAAGCAATGGCATTTATCAGAATAATCATAATCACGCCCAAGGCAATCTGAATTTTCGCTGATAAATCCACCGCTCCCTTCATATTATAAACATAAAAAATCCACGACTCGAGGGATAATGTGGCGATAACAACACTGAATGCAATGAGCATGAAAGCCATGCCTCCGAGGCTCATGGATACAGAGGCAATATTTTCATGCTTGAATTTTGGATAGATTGCTCCGAATCCTGTGCCGAGTCCGCTCACAGACACGCAGAGCATAAGGACTGTTCCAAGCGACAGATACATCAGAATTCCTCTGATATTCATAGCGAGATTTGTGAGGAATACAAGAACAAGCATAAGCAAAGTCACAGGAATGAATCCATAGAGGAACTTTGACCGGATAAATCTGTTCATATCAACAGGCGAAGTCCTTATAATCCAGAATGCCTGACCCTCAAGGCTCACGGATGCATAGATAAATCTCGCTGAAACAGCAGACAGCACAAGCCCTGATAAAACCAGATTAACAAGAACCATAATCTCCATTATGAATGGGAAACCTGAAAGGGCGTTGACCGGAATTGACTTAAAATTATAGATGTAAATCATTATGAGTGCGCCTATTATAAACACCTGCGACCACTGACCTGTGTCCCTGAAGAATGTTTTTATGTCCTTGTAAAACATTGCAGTATTTATTTCAGGATAATAGCCTCCTAAAATCCCTCTTCTGACCCTTTCGCCTGACGGCTGAATCCTCTCCATATTCATCCTGTAAAACCTTAATCCTGCAATTTCGGACAGAAGAAGAAAAAACAAGGCATTGCTCAGAAGAATTATCGGATAAAAAATACTAAAACTGCTTTTTTTCAGCACTGGGAAAACCGCCTCTGTAATCCAGTAGCTTGGAAGAATTGGGGATTCTGTTTTGAATGACATTATGGAATTTATGAAACCCTCAGGAGTGCTCATATCCTGAGGGATGAGTCCTTTTATCAAAAAATAAAGCAAGAGGAAAAGAACCACGCCTATCCCAAAAAGAACATTTCTTGTCCTTTTGGCAGGGAAAAGTCTCGTAAGTATGTGCGCAATTGTGATACCAATGCCTGCTGTTATCAAACTGAATAGAAGAAAACATCCAAGAATCAAAAGATAATAGCCTGCTGCCGCGCCATAGCTGATACCGTATGCAATAAATACCGGCGGCATGAATGAAAGCGCCATCCATGATGAATTCATGAAAGCCTCAAATGTCTTCAATCTCAATATATCCCTAATTTCAACAGGTTTTGAAAGGAGAAGCGGAATATCTTTTGATAGATAGAAAGAAGAGATTGCGGTGATTATGCTGCTCAGGATAAGAAAACCCAGCAGGCTGAAAAATGTCATTGAGAAGAGTTTCCTTGAGAGTATCTCACCGAAAAACTCAATTCCTCTGACATATGATAGGACTTTGTATGTCCCTATATAAAAAAGAAGCCAGAAACCGACGCCGATTGCAATAAAAGGAAGCCTTCTGAGCACAACCTTCGTGCTTATTGAATTTTTCAGTGAAAGAAGTTTAGGTCTTATAAGTAACAGCATTTTGTTATTTAAATACCTGTATTTTCATCAATAAGCAGGGCTGCTTTGAGCGGCATTAGAGATTTTTCGGTAACGGTTCTCAGCGAAATGAAGCGGCCACAGCCTCGACTGTCTGAGTTTCCCGAATATTTCGGGAAACGAGTTTCGAGGGTGTAGCGGAATGAGCTTTAGAACTGTCGAAAAATATCTCGGAAAGCGAAAGGCTGTCCTGCTTATTAGCAAAAAGAATACTATATCCTGCCCTATCTTCATTCACTTCCCATCTTTAAAAACAACCCTTCAAGTCCGCCATCCATACCTGATATTTCCTCTTTTGTTTTTATTGAGATTATTGAGCCTTTGTTAATGAACCCTACCCTGTGGCATAGCTCCTCAGCAATATGAAGGCTGTGGGTTGCAAGGAATATCGTAACGCTTTTTGAGCTTAAATCCTTAATTACGCCTTTGAGCATCCTTACGCCGAACGGGTCCAGCCCCATAAAGGGCTCATCTATCAGAAACACTTCAGGCCTATGAATAAGGGCAGATGCAAAGAGCAGCCTCTGCCTCATGCCCTGCGAAAAACTCTCTATCAACTCGTCTTCAACATCCTTGATGCCGAACAGCTCAAGCATTTCGTCTATTCTTGATAACGCTTCGTTCCGGGGGATGCTGTATATTGACGAGATAAATATGAGGAATTCCCTCGCAGTAAGTTTTTCATAGAGAAATGCCTTGTCAGGCACATAACCGAGCATTGATTTTGCCTTTATTGATTCATTAACAATGTCATATTTCCCTATGACAATCTTTCCTTTGTCAGGTGTGAGAAGCCCTGTCATCATCCTTATTGTCGTGGTCTTTCCTGCCCCGTTCGGGCCGACAATGCCAAAAATCTCACCGATGTTTACAGTCAATGAAATATTTTTTACTGCATGTGTGGCGTTGAAAGATTTGGAGATGTTATCAAGGATTATCATTGCTGTCCTCTTATCTCCCTTATCCTCTGAACAACGGGAGGATGGGAATAATAAAAGCTTGCATATAACGGATGGGGATGGAGATTTGAAAGATTATCTTTTGAGAGTTTTATCAATGATGTTGCCATTGCCTCCCGGTTCTCTGTCATCTCAGCAGCAAACCTGTCAGCCTCCCTTTCATGTCTTCTTGAAAAATAGCTGAATATAGGCGTCAGCGGGAAAGATACTATTCCTCCGATAAACCCCAATATGAGAAGGCTTGCAAAAACTGTATCATTCTGAATATTGAAAATCCTTATAAGAATTCCCGATTTTATCATCATGAACGAAATATAAATGCCTATCAGGGACATTGCCTCTATAACAATAATCATTTTAAGGACGTGCTTTTTCTTCCAGTGCCCTGCCTCATGCGCAAGAACAGAGAGAATCTCGCTCTTTTCCATCTTCTTCAAAAGCGTGTCATAAAGCACAATCCTTTTTACCTTTCCTATCCCTGTAAAATATGCATTTGTGTGTGTGCTTCGCTTTGACGCATCAATCTTGAATACCCTGCTTATCTTTATCCCGACCTTTTTCATTAAGTCCCTTATTGAGCCTTCAATCTCCTCATCCTCTATCGGAGTAAACTTGTTGAATAGCGGCTCAATAACATAGGGCGAGATATACATCATGAAGATGCTGAATAGGAGGAAAAAGAGCCAGACAAACAGCCACCAAAAATCAGGGCTTGCCTTCATCAGATACAATGCGCCTGATGTCATAATGCCTATGAATATTGTGGAGAGTATAATTGATTTTATGAAATCGCTTATCCAGAGTTTCCATGTCATTGTGTTAAAACCGTACTTGTTTTCAATCCTGAATGTGCTGTAAAGGTCAAAAGGAATGGAAATAATTGTATTTGCATAACTCAGGACAAGGAAGAAAACTAATCCGCTAAGAATAAATGGCATATTGAAGGAGACAATCCAAGAGTTATACATATTCAGCAATCCTCCGAAGAAAAATGCCAGAACAAGAATGTTTCCGAAGATGGATTCTATGAACCCAAACCGGCTGTGTTCCAGAGTATAGTCCCTTGTCTTTTTCAACAAGTCTTCATCAATATAATCCTTGAATTCTTCAGGCACAACATCGCCGTATTTTCTCAGATGGCTCAGATTGAGAAACTTAAGCCAATAGCCGAAGAGGGCAATAAGGATATAGCTTATCAGCAGAATAATTTGATAACCTTTCACTTGAAAATACCTCTACCCTGTCATTGCGAGCCGAAGGCGTGGCAATCTTGTCTTTTGAGATTGCTTCGTCGCTACCACTCCTCGCAATGACATTTTCATCACTCTTTGTGCCTCTTTGAGACATGAATGTTTCATGGAGTTTTTATCTTACGATATTTGTAGGAAATTTTGTTGACACACCCTTCTCTATTTACCTACAATTACACATACACAAAAAGACGCATGTGGCATAAAATATAACGTTAGCACTCTGAAAATGGAAAAATGATAATGGAACTGATTGGTATCATTCATACGCCATACAAGGAAAAGGACAAATGTCCGATCCAACCCTTATACGCGCCTGATACAATAGGCCGTGTGGAAGTATTTGAAAAATACGCAGCAGGACTAAAAGATATAGAGACCTTTTCTCACATTTATCTGCTTTATCAGTTTGACAGGGCGGGAAAAATAGAATTAATAAGACCAACTTTTTTAGATGATGAATCCCACGGAATATTTGCAACAAGGCACCCATGCAGACCAAATGGTATTGGGATGTCCATTGTAAAATTAAAGAAGAGAGAGAATAATGTTCTGATAGTGGAAGGCATTGATGTATTAAACATGACTCCATTGCTCGACATAAAGCCATACATACCACGGTTCGACCGTATTGAAACAGCAACTGAAGGGTGGACGGCCAACAAACAATGGCGGCCAAAGCCAGAGGGAAGAGAGTGAAGCAGGGAACGGGGTTGAGGGAGGGTGGGTTGAGGGACACATCCCATATTCTTTTTAAAAGATTACCGGCAACGGCGTATAACATGGCGGAAAAGATTAACATGCAAACCTTGCAGGCATCTTTTCCGCCAAGAACGTTAGCCGAAAGCCCCAAAAATGGGTAAGCGCTGAGAGACACTTTCTGGATTTTTATTATACTTTCCATTACAACGGCAGATAACAGAGTGTTTGTGATTAACACACAAATTCCGAAGGGGACTTCTTAATCACTCAAACGTTATCTGCTCACTGCCCGCAGGGTTGTTTATCATAATTCCTACCTATACTCCAGCCCCTCAATCCTTATCTTTCCTATAACAGCAAGAATCTGCATCTGTTTGTCTATATCGCCTGTTGTAATCCTTATGTGCGATGCGTCTGCCGGAAATTGTCCGAGCGTCGGGTCAATCGCAATCCATTGACCAATAAATATCTCAGGCCATGCATGATAATAAAAATAGCCGTCCTTATACGTAAGCCCGAGGGCAATCCTTGTTGGTATCCCCGCTGCGCGCGCAAGTGCGGCATAGAGCGTAGTATGCTCATTACAGTCGCCCCTCCTTGATTTCAGTACCTCTGTTGCTATCGGGATTGTTATCGCCGGAGTCTTTCTGATATTCCTGTAAACCCAAACATAAAGAAGCCTCGCCTTCTTTAATGCATCTTTTTCATCTCTCACAATTTCCTTTGCCATAGAAATAATCTCAGAGTCTTTTGACTGAATAAACATCGTATCCTTTAAATATTCTTCCGGAGACTTTAAACTTTCAACTTTGGACTTTGTCGCCCCGGCGACTCGCCTGTGGAGAGAACTTTGAATTTCCTCTTTTTTAATCTCCAGCACATCTCCTCTGAGATTCTGCCTTCCGCCGTCAAGTTCAAGAACCTTTAAATCAACTCCTGAAAGCTTTACCCTGAGATATTTTGTATCGTATGGGAGTTTTAAATTAAACGGCACTGCAACCTGTGCAATAATGTCCACGGACGGGTTCCCTAATTGTATTGCATCAGCTTCGGTTTCTTTAATCAATACAAATCCAAGCGGACTTTCCTCTCTTAATACCTCTCCCTTTTCAGTAAGCCATACTGAAAATTCAATTCCCTTAAACGACCCGCGCAGCCTGAAAACCTCACGCATAACATTCATTGACATTATCCGCTCTTTCCCTTCCACCTCAACAAAAATGCGCTCCCGAGTCATGGTCAGGGGATCAATGATACTCATGCTGAGTTTCTTTCCTGTTTTAATCCCTCCATCAAGAATATTAGGAATCAGCGAGAGATTAAGAGAGGGCTCATCTTTCAAGGCAATCATCTGTTCAGATTTTGTACCCGCAGTTTCCATAGATACCTTCAGATTTTTGCCCTCTACCCTTCCCTTGATATTCATAGTCACATCAGAATTGAGCATAAAGTCAAAGGATCTAAGTTTCATATCAGGACCAAGATATGCGGCGGTAAATGTCTCCATATCCTTCTGAACATTCATAACATTGAGCCTCATCTTCGTCTGCTCTGAAATTTTATACCCGTCACCTGCCTTTTCAACTTTCCTGTGGGAGTATCCTGTTTTTTCGCCCTTATAATAAAGCCCCATCCACTGCCCTTTGTACAGTTCTTCAGAGAAAATATTCTTATCCGCAGCATAATGCGCAGCCTGATTTAATCCGTAATGCCTGAATAAAAGGAGGGCAGTCGTAACAATCCATAAAACAACAATGGCGGCATAGAAAAGTCTTTTAGGTGTGATGTTTGCCATATCTATATTTAATTTTAGCTAAAACAACTGTCTTTAAGGAAGACATCGGAATGGATTAAAACTTGAGAGTGTTGAGAAAATTTGTTTTTGTGTCATTCCCGCGAAAGCGGGAATCCCGAAGTCTCTGATTTTAAAAAATACTGGATTCCCCGATCAAGTCGGGGAATGACGAATTTGGGACTTTTTTCCCTGTTTCAAGTTGCAGCTTGAGACCGGGAAAAAACATATTGACAAGAGGCAAGCAAAGTTATATGTTTTAATTAGGTAAACAAGCTGTTTTAATAGCAAAAGGGGGAAATGTTTTCTTGTCTATGAGCTAATCAGTCTATTTTAAAAGTAGGAGGTATTTATGGCTATTTCAAGACGTGATTTCTTAAAGTTCTCCGGCGGCACTGCTGTAGCTGCCGGAGCCGCAAGCCTCGGCCTTACACCCGAAGAGACTGCAGCCAAGGAATTGGAACTCCGCACAAAAGGGGCAAAGGAGACAAAGACAATCTGCCCTTACTGCTCAGTAGGGTGCGGTATGGTCGTCCACACAAAAGACGGCAAGGTCATCAACACAGAAGGTGATGTAGAGCATCCAATCAGCGAAGGAACTCTTTGCTCCAAGGGAGCATCTCTGTATCAGATAATCAATA
Organism: Nitrospirota bacterium; assembly: GCA_016195565.1. NCBI lineage: Bacteria > Pseudomonadati > Nitrospirota > Nitrospirota bacterium. The sequence continues at coordinate 102,285 of JACPZK010000006.1, forward strand.
ACCCCGCTCGGCTTACAAAACCGAGATACCGGGCTGCTGGCGCAAGTGAATGGAAAGAGGTTGAATGGGACTGGACGCTTGACGAGATTGCAAAAAGAATAAAGGCTACTCGTGACAAGACTTTCAATACTACCTCAAAATCAAAAGTGAAAGAAAAGCAGGCTGACGGCACGGAGAAAGAAGTAGAGAAGGATTTTGTCGTAAACAGAACAGACAGTATAGCGCATGTTGGAAGTGCAAATATTGACAATGAAGAATGTTACATACTTCAGAAACTCCTCCGTTCATGGGGGCTTGTATATATAGAGCATCAGGCGCGAATATGACACTCCCCAACTGTAGCGGCTCTGGCAGAGTCGTTCGGGAGAGGCGCAATGACAAATCACTGGATTGATTTCAAAAATGCAGATGTGATTCTTGTAATGGGAGCAAACCCCGCAGAGAACCATCCCATTTCAATGAAATGGATAATGAAGGCAAGGGAACAGCGAGGCGCTAAGCTTATTGTTGTTGACCCGCGCTTTACAAGGACCGCTTCAAAGGCAGACATATACGCTCCGATGCGTTCGGGTACGGATATCGCGTTCCTCGGCGGTATGATCAAATACATACTCGACAACAATCTCTATTTCAGGGATTACGTTGTCAACTATACCAACGCAACATTTCTCGTAAATCCCGAATTCAAAGGCCCCGGCGAGCTCAACGGCGTTTTCTCAGGATACGATGAAAAAACAAGGAAGTACGATAAAAAGACATGGTCTTTTCAGATGGATGAAAAAGGACTTCCGAAAAAAGACATGACTCTAAAAGACCCGAACTGCGTATTCCAGCTTATGAGAAAACATTACTCCAGATATACGCTTGATAAGGTCGCAGGCATAACCGGAACGCCAAAGGAGAAACTCGTTGAGGTCTATAAAACCTATGCATCTACGGGAAGGCCTAACAGGGCCGGCACAGAGCTTTACGCAATGGGCTGGACGCAGCATACTGTGGGAACTCAGAACATAAGGACGATGTCTATCATCCAGCTTCTCCTCGGCAACATGGGAATAGCTGGAGGCGGTATCAATGCCTTGAGGGGCGCATCAAATGTTCAGGGATCTACTGATCATGGGCTCTTGTTCCACATACTTCCCGGTTATCTCCCTGTGCCAACCGCTACTATTGCTGACCTAAAGACTTATATCGAAAAATTTACCCCTAAGACAAAAGATCCAAAGAGCGTCAACTGGTGGGGAAACAGAGGGAAATATATCACAAGCTATCTGAAGGCGATATGGGGCACAAACGGGACCGCTGCCAATGGTTTTGGTTATGAATGGCTTCCAAAGCTTGATGAAGGCCAAAACGGCTCATGGCTTGTGCTTTTTGACCAGATGTTCAAGGGAAAATTTGAAGGGTTCTTTGCATGGGGACAAAATCCGGCATGCTCAGGGGCTAATGCAGGAAAGGTAAGAAAGGCACTGTCAAAATTGAAATGGATGGTGAATGTAACTTTATTTGATGATGAAACAGGCTCTTTCTGGAGAGGCCCTGAAATGAATCCAAAGGAGATTCAGACAGAGGTATTCCAACTCCCTGTTACTTCCTGTGTTGAAAAAGAGGGTAGTTTTACAAACTCAGGGCGTCTTGCACAGTGGAGATATAAGGCAATAGAACCTGCAGGTGAATCCATGCCTGACTCATGGACAATAAACGAACTCCACTTTAGAGTGAAAAAACTTTATCAGAAAAAGGGCGGCAAATTCCCTGAGCCTATACTTAACCTCACATGGGATTATGGAAAGAAAGGGCCTGACGGCAAGATCAAAAAACTTGATATACACAGTATTGCAAAAGAGATTAACGGCTATTACCTTGAAGATCTCTTTGATAAAAAAGCAACCCCTCCGAAACAGCTTGGCAAAAAAGGACATCTCGCTACAAACTTTGTCACATTACAGGCAGACGGGACAACATCATGCGGAAACTGGTTATACGGCGGAAGCTACACTGAGAAAGACGACAAGGTTGTAAATATGATGGCAAGAAGAGGCAAGAAAGACATAGGAGGGCTCGGCATGTATCCTGAATGGGCATGGTGCTGGCCTTTAAACAGAAGGATAATCTATAACCGCGCATCTGTTGACCCGCAGGGTAAACCATGGGATACAAAAAGAGCTGTTATCAAATGGAATCCCAACAAGCTGGATCCAAAAACAAAGAAGACTGCCCCCGGATGGGATGGAGATGTGCCTGACGGGCCCGCTCCTCCGCTGGCTGATGAGAAAGCAGGCAAATATCCGTTTATCATGAGAGCAGACGGCATGGGCGCAATATTCGGGCCGGGACTTGTTGACGGGCCGTTCCCTGAGCATTATGAGCCTTTGGAATGTCCTGTTCAGGAAAATCCGATGTCCAAAAAACACAGAATAAATCCAACTGTAAAGCTGTTTTATGGCGTAACAGGTCCGCATGACAAGCCTGCAAAGGACGGCGGACTTCCGGAAGACGTATTCTTCTCATGCGACATAAGGTATCCATACGTTGCAACAACTTACCGCGTATCAGAGCACTGGCAGACAGGAGTTCTCACAAGACACGAACCTTGGCAGCTTGAAATGATGCCCCAGCAGTTTGTTGAGATCAGCAACGAACTTGCAAAAGAAAAGGGGATAAAGAACGGCGATAAGGTTACTGTATCTTCTGGCCGCGGAAAGGTATGGGCAGTTGCATGGGTAACTGACAGGTTCAAGCCCTTTAAGGTGATGAACACCACTGTTCATCAGGTAGGTTTGCCGTGGTGTTTTGGCTGGCAGTATCCAGAAGATGGCAGCGGCGGAGACAGCTCTAATCTTCTTACACCAACAATCGGCGATGCAAATACAATGATACCTGAAACAAAGGCCTTTATGGTCAACATAGAAAAGGCATAGGGGGTGATGACATGTCAAGAAAAGCATTAGTGATTTCTCCGGAATTATGTATAGGATGCAGGGGATGCCAGACAGCCTGCAAATCATGGAACCAGCTTCCTGCTGCAAAGACATCAAACAAAGGCACTGCTGAGAATCCGCCTGACCTTACACCGAATTTATACAACAAGATACGCTATGTTGAAATACCCTCAGAGTCAAATCCGGTAAGATGGCTCTTTGTCAGCCAGAGATGCATGCATTGCGATGACGCAGGATGCATGAAGATATGTCCTGCACCCGGCGCTTTATTCAAGACAAAGGAAGGCGCTGTCGGATTTGATAAGGAAAAATGCATTGGATGCAAGCTGTGCGTTGCAGGCTGTCCATTTAATGTCCCGCGATACGATGAAAAAGACAAGATTACAAAGTGTCACCTTTGCTCTGACAGAATATCGCAGGGACTTGAACCTGCCTGCGCAAAGACATGTCCTACGGGAGCGATATCCTATGGCGACAGGGATTCAATACTGAAGAAAACACAGGGCACAGGCTATCAGAAACTTTACGGAGAGACAGACCTCGGAGGTCTCGGAGTGCTCTACGCATTTAAAGATGCTCCAAAAGTTTATGGGATGGAGGAAAGTCCTGCAATCCCTGATAGTATAGTCTTCTGGCACAAAGTTCTGAAACCGCTTGCTTATTGGGGCATTGGAGGCGCAGTAGTCGCATCCCTCGTTCATTATGTTGCATTCGGCCCTAAAAAAGATGAGGAGGTGAAATGACAATGGCTAACATGGTTAAAAAAGCAAATGCCTTTGAAATACTCAACCACTGGATTATGGCAGTAAGTTTCATTATACTCGTTGTAACCGGATACGGTTTTCTCTTCCACCTTGAACAGTTAAATTCAATCTTCGGCAATTTCAATATAATGAAAAACTGGCACAACTGGAGCGGCGTTGTATTCGCTGTATCCCTGTTCTTCACAATCTTCAATTACCTGCCTGTTTCGCTGAGCTTTGGCAGCGATGACATTGGATGGATATTTAAGGCAGGAGGATATTTCTCAAAGCGGGCAGTAGTTCCTCCTCAGGACAGATTAAATGCAGGGCAAAAACTGCTTTACCTTATTGTTCTGTTGCTCGGAACTGCAATTGCTGTTTCAGGGTTTATAATATGGCTCAGGCCTGCCGGAGTTGATATAAGAAAGTGGGTGCTTTTATCCCATCTTGTGCATAACGTGGGCTTTGTCCTGATGGTTGCGATTATCCCTGTTCACATCTATCTTGCAACCCTCGCAAACCCCGGGACATTCAGGATTATGGTTTACGGCACTGTGCCTCTTGAATGGGCTAAAAAGAGACATGCCAAATGGGTTCAGAAAATGGGGGCATAATCATATATTGACTTCAACTAAAAACGGGATAGACGCATAAACGAAGTCTATCCCGTTTTTTCTATTGCATATTTTCTGAAGGGTGATAGAATTAACAATAAGCATACATTAAGAAAGGGGTGAATCTCTGACAGGAGAGGATATAGTTAGAAAATATCCGCAAGTGCCATGAGTTTTACGGTAGCACCTTCGTAAGATATAAAGGAGAAAGGAGGCGGTGTTTGTATTGAGGCAAGATTCACGGGTCTGTCCCGAGCTGATCGGGAAGTCTCCACAAAGTGGAGCGGATAGCCCCGCATGAGAACTTGCAAGAGCCTCATATATTGTACTAACATCTGCACTTTTACCATGAGTAGTTTAATCTTGCCTCAATCCAGACACAGCCTCCTGTGGCATAGTTAAAATAGTCTTGCCTGTCCTTTTGGCTTTTTCCTTTCAACTTCCTCAAATATCTTTACCTTGCCGTACTCACCGTCAAAGCCGGGCGCTATGCTTACCTTTCCTTTTCTCATCCGTGATATTGCCTCTGCAAGCTGAGGAGAGCCTGCGCTTTCAATCTCCTCTGCTGTACAGTCCATGAGTATCTTAAATTCATTGCCGAGATTTTCAAGCAGTTTAAAATACTCATTTCTAACAGCTTTGCTGTTAACGCCTACTTTCACTGTCTCGGAAATAATCTCAGCGAGCGGGATAAGGGAATAAAAAACAGGTGCATTTTCAGGTTTGAATCCGTTTTTCCTATCAGCAAGCTTATCCACTCTGTGCATAACTCCTATTGTCACTTTTTTCCCGCACACAGGGCATAAATAATTGTTCTTAATCGTCTCTTCAGGCGAAAGGCTCACGCCGCATACCCTGTGTCCGTCATAATGATATTTCCCTTCTTCGGGAAAAAATTCTATTGTGCCTGTAAAACCGCCTCTTTTTTTCATTGCATTTGTGATTGCCGTGTATGAAACGTCTGTATCCAGAATATTAGCCTCTCTTCCTATCTTATGGGGCGAATGCGCATCAGAGTGTGATGTTAATGTAATCCTGTCAAGGCATGACAGCCTCCAGTTCATCTGCGGGTCAGAGGAAAGCCCTGTCTCTATCGCATAAACATGCGGCGTTAATTCTTCAAAACACTCCTCAAGAGAATCAAAACCCGAAGCTGCGCCAAAAACCGAGAAATGAGGCGTCCACGCATGCGCCGGAATAAGCATTGCGTCTTCAGATGCCTCAAGGACAATCCTCAGAAGTTCCTTTGCGTCAAGCCCGAGAATGGGCCTTCCGTCTGCTGACAAATTTCCTATCTTTGAAAGTTTTGAATTAATTTTTTCCGCTGTATTGAAGTCAGGCGCCAAGACAATACTGTGTATCTTTCTTAATCGTCCGTTCTTGCTGTAAATGCAGCTTATCTCTGCTGTAAGCATGAAATACATCTCAGATGAGCAGGACGCGGGGATGTCATTAAGCCAATGCTTCTTTTTCAATCTGAACAAACCGTTTCCGCAATTGTCCAGCTTTTCCCTAATCTCAGTCAGCCATTGCGGGTGAGTGAAATCGCCTGTTCCAAGAACCGTTATGCCCTTTAACTGTGACCATTTCCAGAGATTTTCAGGAGTCATATCCCTGCTTGTCGCGCGAGAATATCTTGAATGCATATGAAGGTCTGCAATAAATCTCATACGGGAAAGTTTTTTAAATGTCCCTTATTCCTTTTCCTGCTTCTGCGGCATATTCTTCATCATCTCTTCCTGCATTTTTTTCATTGCCTCTTCCATCTGCTTTTGCTGTTCTTCCGTCATCTGTTTGCCTTGAGGTATATTTGAGAGCGTTTCCTGCATCTTCTTTGCCGCTTGTTCTGCCTCTTTACCCTTCTTCTCCATCTCTTTTGCCTTTTCCATCCATTCACCTGAAAATTTCCTTGCTGCATACTGCGCTGACAGTGACAGCATTATAAAAAGCGCTGCGATTATTCCCCACACCGTCCATGCCAGAGACGATTTTATCTTATGAACTTCTATTGATGCGGTAATAATGAGATAAAAACCCCATAGAAGTCCTGCAACAGAACCAAGATATGGAATAAAACCAAGAACTGATGTAACAGGGATAATTCCGCTGCTGTATGCAGCGCAGCGATATGCCGTCTCATAATTCTCCTGCGAACCCATTATCTTCCAGATAATAAAAAGGATTCCCGCTGCTATGAAACTGAAAACCAGTCCTATTATCGGGCCGATAATTATTCCTGCAATGGCGCCGGCGCCCATCATGCCTCCTCCCATTGGGCTGATACCAAGATGAGCTAACGAACCGATATAACCTATCACCATGCTTATAACCATCATGGCAACAAGAAAGATTACCGGATGCTGAAACCCGCCTGTCTGCGGCATCTCTCTGTAAAATCCGGACGGATTTGTGATGACCTTTAAGGATGTTGATACTATGCCGTTAACCAGACTCTTACCCTCTTCCATCTTGCCCTCCTGTCATGAAAGGTTTTTAATTGAAAAGCCGACTGTTTGTAAAGTGTAACAATAAATACCATGCCTTGCAACTGTTTATTTTTCCGGTCAGGAATACCTCGTCTTTAGAGGGAAAACAAAACGCAGAAAGAACTGAATTCCTATTGCAGAGAAAGTGATGACGCATTTAAATGGTAGGCCCGGGCGGTCTCGAACCGCCGACCTCTTCCGTGTCAAGGAAGCGCTCTCCCCCTGAGCTACGAGCCTTAAATTCTGAAATATCAGACATTAATTAAAACTAAAAATATGGGTTATTGTCAAGGAGAGCGTAATTAACTTTACAAACAGGATTTAGAAAGGCAGGCAACTAAAACAGCCTTACCTCCACAACCTCGCCCTGCTCCACTCCAAGCTTCCTGAGCGGAATAACAACAATCCCGTCAGCCTTAACAAGCGTAGTTATAAGTCCTGACTTTCCCAAAATAGGATTCGCCCAGATTTCATCGCCCCGCTCTTCAAGGGCAACCCTTATGTGGTCTTCCCTCCCTGAACTTGATGCGATATTCTTTGCCATCTTTGCCGTTACAACAAGTTTTCTGCCTCTGAACCTGTTTTCAGAAATGCCTGTGAGTTTTTTCAGGACAGGTTCAATAAACTGTTCAAAACACACTGTGATGGCAGCAGGATGTCCGGGAAGTCCGAATACAGGCTTGTTGTTTATGATGCCTCCTATCAGGGGTTTGCCGGGTTTAATTGATACTCCGTGGAATAAAACTCCGGGGCTTCCGACATCATTTATAATCTTTGCAGTCATATCTTTTGTTCCGACAGAACTTCCGCCTGTTATAAGCACCATGGCGGAATCTTCGAGAGACTCTTCGACTATTTTTTTTATAACGCTGTATTCGTCCTTGAATATGCCGCGTTTTACAGGTTCGCCTCCTGCTTCTGATATAAGGCCTGCAAGATTAAATGAATTTATGTCTCTCACTTGTCCGGGTTTAACATCACTGTTTGCGGGAACAATCTCATTCCCTGTTGATATTATGGAAACCATAGGTTTTTCATAAACATAGACCTCTGTTATTCCGAGCCCTGCAAGTGCGCCTGTATCCTGAGGCCTCAGCCTGTGCCCTTTCTTTAATACGAGAGCGCCTTTTTTTATATCCTCCCCTGCCTGTATCACATTTTCTCCGGGCGCTGCCGGCTTCATGACCTCTATCATCTTTTCATCTATCGTCTGTGCATGCTCTATCATAACGACTGCATCGGCGCCCTCTGGAAGCATCCCGCCTGTTGCTATCTTTCCTGCAATTCCTTTTTTAAGCTCAAAGTCAGGCATTGCGCCCATCAATACTTCACCGGCGATGTTAAGATATGCGGGAAGACCGTCCGAAGCGCCGAATATATCAGAAGAAGTAACTGCAAAGCCGTCAACCGTTGACCGTGCAAACTGGGGAAGGTTTTCAGGTGAGTATATATCCCGTGACAAAATTCTTCTGCATGAGTGTTCTATATTCAGTTTTATATCGGGAGGAAACACCGCAGAAAGATTTTTAAGTACAAACTCCAGAGCCTTTTCAACGGTAATAACTTCTTCCCTGCCAAGCATGTCTCGCATACGCCCTTCTTCTTAGCCCAAGATTATTCGTTAAAAGCCGGTTCAGATTAGATAATTTTTGAAATGCTTTTTATGTATATGGCTGCCGAGCGGGCTCTTCTTTAAAACTGCCGAATCAGCGCCATTCTGAAGAAGATCAACCATCCTGTCCAATGATTTTTCCTGAAGCCTCTTTATATTTTCCCTCTTATAAACAGAAGCAATGATAATATTCCTGTCGATAAAACTGCTTACTCTCTTCTGATGAAGCCCTGAGATTAACACTGCACTTTTAAGAATCCGTTTATTGGTTTTAAAAGAAAATATGGCGGTATCCAGAGACCCCTCAAGAAAAGTGTCATTCCTTCGCTGAACCTTTTTATCTATTGTGACTGCCCGAAACCAGTATTTCTTGTCAACAATGCTGTCTGCCTTCAGTTCAAGGAATGTATGCCCGACATTCTTTTTCCCTGCTGTCAGCAGCTCATGCGCAACAGTATCAGCGGCAAGATGGCTCATGTAACCATAAACAAAGGCCTTTTGCTGCTGCGTCTTGGCGGCCTCAAAAAGACCCAATGCCACATCCCAGTTGTGCGAACTCTTATCATCAGGCAGATACTTCTTGCCAAAAATAATATCCGCCATCAGGTTGCCGTAAAGGAAGTCGCTTTTGTACTTTTTTATCAGAGCATATATTCCGGCAGGAAGAAGCGAACCGAGGTAATAGAGCTCGCTGCCCAGATAGATATGTGTCAGAGGCCCCCACGCAAAGGCAGCGGAAGGCAAGGCTATAAATGAGATTACTAATAAAAATTTAAACATTATTTAATTCGGTCAAAATGATAAACTGCTGATTCCATATCCACTTATTGTACCAAATCACGTGAGTAAATTTCCATTCAATTTTGCATCTGATTAATAATAGGATCTGCCTTAAGCTGATTTTTCATTTGACAGGCATTCTCCTTCATGATATATTGAACTTAGAATAAATAAAGAAGGAGGTAACCATGTCCTGCAAACCGAGTCACAAATCAACTTGTAAAACAAAAAAGACTGCAACGAAGAAAAAGAAATAGGCAATAAAGTTAAAGGCTGACAAGTAAGCATCAATATTACTGTGCGGGTGTGTGCTGGGTCTCTGAAAGATTAGGAGAGGCGGTATCTTTACTTCCATTTTCTAAAACCTCTTCGTATTGAGGGACAACAATGCCTCTCTTTATCATTATGTTATAAATCAGATTTGAGCAGTTCACCACATATTTTGAATCGCCGAGAGGATTATACTTTCTCGGATTCGGAAGCACAGATGCAAGTCTGGCAGACTCATCCGCAGTAAGACTGGATGCAGACTTCCCGTAATAATGCCCTGCGGCAGCCTCTATGCCGAATATCCCCGTGTCTCCCCACTCAGCTACATTGAGGTATAACTCAAGAATCCTCTTTTTGCTAAGTATCTTTTCCATCCTCCATGTGATAACCGCTTCCTCTATTTTCCTCATAGGGTTTTTTGAGGGCGAAAGATAAAGATTCTTCGCAAGCTGCTGCGATATGGTGCTTCCGCCAGCCTTGAATTTGCCTGCCTTAATATCTTTTTCCATCGCCTTCTGCATCGCCTCATAATCAAAACCCTCATGTCTCCAGAACTTGTCATCCTCGGCAATAAGCACAGCCTTTATAAGATATGGAGATATCTGCGAGACAGGAACCCATTTCTGCTGGATTCTGTATTTCTTACCCTGCCTTTTCCATTCCCTTTCCCTGTATTCCATAAAAGAAGTCTTCTTTGGATTATGTTTTTTTAGGCTCTCAATATCAGGGAAACTGAAATAGAGATAAGCTGAGATGCCGGAGATTATGAAAACAACAAAAATCCAGCATATCTTTTTAAATGAACTCTTCTTTCTTTTTCTTCTTGCCATAGGTTTCTATTCTATCATCATGCAGGTTATTATTGCCTATAAAGCGGGCTTATTGTATATTGCCGTATTTAAGGCATTATGCTATCATGACGCAAATAGTTTGAATCTGCCTGCGAGGTAGATTATATGTTAAACGCATCAATATATAACGACATAAGAAATAAAAGGAGAATCAAAAATGACCCATGCAGACGATGTTAGGCAATATTGCACTGACAATCTAATTTCACCAGCCCGAAAACGCGATGAAAAACAAATTGTAATTCGAGCCGGCGACGTGCACAGTGCGATGGGATATACAAATCGTATGCCTTTGGTATGCGCTGCCTTGGGTGCTAAGAAATTTGAGGCATTTGCCGGGGTTGAAAGACTAAGCCTCACGGGGCCGACAAACGGAGCAAATGCAATATTCACATTCTTAATAAAATAAGGATTAATGAAAGTCATTTACAAAATTACATATCCCAACGGCAAAATCTATATCGGCAAAGACCTGACGGACAGCATTAATTATTTCGGAAGTGCAGATTCAAAACTTATCGAAAAAGATTATACAAGAGAGCAACGGCGAGATTTTACAATCAGAAAAGAAATTATATGGGAATCAGACACGGCTAACGACCAAGAGGTTAATCAAAAAGAAATTGAATTCATAAATCACCACAGGTCGAATGATCCAACCATAGGCTATAACCAGTGGCCAAAATTCAAGACATGAAACAGAAAACGTTTAACAAAAAAATCGAGGCGACAGGGAATAACGCTATTTCGTTTTCAGTCTCAGGTCTGTGCCCCTGCGCCTCATTTAGGTCGTTATCCTCCCTCTAAAAAAATCCAAGCAATAAAATTGCATCTTGCCTTTTAAAAAATAAAGGTTTGGATTATAATCATTAAGTAAAGAATTGAAAGGAGGCCAAATTATGACTTTAGTAAAAGAACAAATGAATAGAATTATTCAGGAACAGCCAGATGATAGTTCGTATGATGAAATTCTTCGTGAATTAGCGTTTAATCGGATGGTTGAAAAAGGTCTTGCCGATTCTGATTCTAAAAAAACTATAAACAATGAGGAAATGAAACATAGAATTAATACATGGCAAAAATAAATTGGACAGCAGAATCGGAACAATGGCTAAAAGATATCCACGATTATATTTTTCAAGATAATCCGAATGCAGCAATTCGTACTGTAGAAGCAATTTACAACAAAGCTCAGTTACTATTGGAATTTCCAGAAATGGGTTATAAATACAAACATAACTCAGAACGTAATATTCGAATTTTACTTTATGGTCATTATAGAATCGCTTACCTTATAAAACATACTGGAGACATTGATATATTGGGTGTATTTCATGGATCATTAAATATTGAACGTTACATGGTGTAAACCATGACGCTGATTTAGAGTCGCTGCTATTGCAGTATATTAACCATCCTTGAGCTTACAGACCAAGAAGCCTCATTCCTTTTCCAAGATGGTAAGCATTTTTTATTGCATCGTTTATAAATTCCTTTGTCTTCTTCACTGACTCAAGCGTTGAATGACCGGTTGCAAGCAATGCAGTGACAGCCGCTGAGAATGCACATCCTGTGCCGTGATATTCCCCTTCCCACTTTGCAGACTCCATCCTGAAAAAACTGAATCCGTCATAGTATAAATCCAGCGCCTCTCCTTCCAAGTGTCCTCCTGTTATCACCACATTCTCAGTCCCCATCTTTTTTAGTTCCTTTGCGGCTTCTTCCATGTCAGTCACATCTTCTATTGATATGCCTGTCAGAACAGATGCCTCATAGATGTTCGGGGTTATCACCTTTGCCAATGGAAAAAGCTGTTCTCTTATTGCATCCAGTGTTCCGTCTTCAATAAGACTGACCCCTGATGATGATACGGTAACAGTGTCTATCACAAGGTTTTTAAGTGAATGCTTTCTTATGTTTTCAGCAATTACGCCTACCAACTGCCTGCTGTAAAGCATGCCTGTCTTAACTGCATCAGGCGTTATATCTTTTAAAAGAACGTCAAGCTGCTCTGCAAAGAAATTCTTATCAACAGGAAAGACAGAGATTACCCCCTCTGTGTTTTGGGCTGTGAGCGCAGAAGCAACCGAAAGTCCATGAACACCGAAGGCCATGAACACTTTAATGTCAGCCTGAAGTCCTGCCCCGCCTGTAGGATCAGAACCTGCTATAGTGAGTGCGGATTTCATTTATGAATATTATAACTCTGCCGGAAATTTACTGACAAGCCTAAGCTTATGATCGAAAAATAGACATAGGATTATAACCCCTTGAATTACCTGTCATTGCGAGAACCTAAAGGGTTCGTGGCAATCTCATCACAAAAGGCGAGATTGCGGAGCCTGTTCCGAGTCTGTCATAAGAGATTGCTTCGCTTCGCTCGCAATGACAGACGAGGAATCCTCGCAATGACAACTTTCTATGTCTATTTTCCGGTTACGAACATCTATGCTTAAAGCACAGGTAGAAAATCTTATAGATTTATAAAAATTAACAATTGGAAACAGCCTTTACCTGCTTAATGTCTTTATGTTAGCATTTAAAACTTATCTCCGGCTTTATTGTTTGAGCCCGGCGAAACTAAAGTTATAATTTGATGTAAAGTGTAGCTATAATTATTATCTATAAATTCATAGAAATATCTTAATATATTAGGCAGGGAGGTTTAAGCGGAATGATAATAATAGGTGAAAAATTAAGCATCATAGCCAAAAGGGTCAGAGAGGCAATGATGAAAAAGGATAAGGAACCTATACAGGAGATCGCAATCTCTCAGTGGAAAGCCGGCGCAGGAATGATAGATGCAAACATAGGCCCTGCGGAAGACGGCGGAGAGGATTTAATGCAGTGGATGGTTACGACAATACAGGAAGTCGTATCATTGCCGATATGCCTTGACACAACAAATGCAAAGGCAATAGAGGCAGGACTTAAGGTGCATAACAACCAATGGGGCAGACCTCTGATAAATTCAACCTCGAACGACCCCGAGAGATTCCCAATCCTTGAACTCGGGGCGAAATATAATGCTCAGGTTATAGGGCTTACAGTAGGAAAAGGCGGGCTTCCCGCAGATGCGGAAGAGCGCGCTGCAATAGCAGCAGAGATAATGGGAAGGGCCATGGAATACGGCGTTCCCCTTGAAGACATTTATCTTGACCCGCTGGTTTTGCAAATTGCAACCTCTCAGGACCACGCAAAGCATGTGATAAAGGCAATAACGATGTTTCAGGAAATGAACGATCCTCCGATGAAGACCGTTGTCGGCCTTAGCAATATTTCCAACGGTTGTCCAAAGCATATAAGGCCGATATTGAATAAACACTACTTTATAATGCTTTTGAACGCCGGACTTACTGCCGCCATTGCCGATGCTCATGAGATGGCGGAAGCCGTTCAGGAGAAGAGGATGATTGATGATGTCCTTGCCGGGAAAAAGATTGATGACGCTAAAAAAATGACAGAGATAACAAAAACGATTGATGTCATTATGGGCAAAACCCTTTATGCGCATTCGTATTTAGAAATGTAGGAGGTTAATATGGCTTTTACTGTTCCAAAAGAGACTTATTCAGGCAAAGTTTATAATGTAACAATAGGGACAGGCGATAATGTGGCAAGTTTTGGAGGGGAAAATGTGCTCCCTTTTCTGCCTTTTGAAGGGACCATCCCAAACAAACCTTTAATCGCATATGAAATACAGGACGTTCCTCCGGCAGACTGGCCTGAAAACGTTCAGAAACCCTTCAGCAGTGTTTCAGGCGATCCTGTTACTTGGGCCAAGTTCTGTCAGGATACGCTGAAGGCAAAGGCTATAGCTTTAAGGCTTATCGGAACCCACCCCGACAGGGAAAACCGCTCACCTGAGGATGCTGCAAAAACCGTTAAAGACGTGCTTTCAGCCATTAATGTCCCTTTGATAATACTTGGGAGCAACAATGCAGAAAAAGACGCTCCTGTCCTGATAGCTGCCGCTGAGGCTGCAAAAGACAAGAACTGCATATTAGGCAAGGCGCAGGAAGCTAACTATAAAACAATAGCTGCTGCTGCAATGGCTAATAACCATAAACTTATTGCAATGTCAGAGCTTGACATAAACCTCTCAAAACAGTTGAACATTCTCATAACCCAGATGGGTTTTGACAAGGAAAGGCTTATAACAGACCCTATGTGCTCTGCTCTGGGGTACGGTCTTGAATATACATATTCGGTCATGGAGCGGATACGGCTTGCCGCGCTTACACAGAATGACCTCACAATGCAGCCGCCTATGCTTGCGGATGTAGGCATGTATGTATGGAAAATCAAAGAGACGCAGGCGCCTGAATCAGATGTGCCTTTATGGGGCAATGCTGAAGAGAGAGGAATCGCATGGGAGGCAACAACCGCTGCCGCGCTTCTCATGGCAGGCGCAGAACTCTTAATCATGAGGCATCCAAAGGCTGTTGAGGCAGTGGGAAAATTAATAGAGGAACTTATATAGCGTTATAGCGTAAAGGAATAATTTAACGAGACGCAATAACACAATAAACGGAGGTTTTAGATATGGCTTTATCAGGCGTTGAGATATTTAAATTATTGCCAAAGACAAACTGCAAAAAATGCGGTCATCCCACATGCCTGGCCTTTGCAATGAAACTCGCGCAGAGACAGGCGTCGCTGGATCAGTGTCCTGACGTATCTGAAGAGGCAAAAAAAATACTTGGAGAGGCTTCAGCGCCTCCGATACGTTCTATAACATTCGGCTCCGGCGACGAGGCGGTAAAGATAGGCGAGGAGACCGTCCTCTTCAGGCATGACAAAAAATTCGTAAACCCATGCGCTCTCGCTGTTGAAATCAAAGACACTCTTTCCGAGGGAGAGATAACAAAGAAGATAGAGGAAGTCCTTACATCAGAAATAGACAGGGTCGGACAGAAACTCAGAATTGACGCAATAACGCTTACAAACGCATCCGGCGATAAAGGAAAGTTTGAGTCAGCCGCAAAACTTATTGCATCAAAGGCGCCAAACGTTCCGGTAATACTTTCAACAACAGACCCTGCATCTGCAGAAGCGGCTGTAAAGCTCTTTGCCGGTAAGAAGCCCATTATCTATGGAGCAAACTCAGGCAATGCAGAGGCAATGGCAAATATTGCAAAGGCAGAAAAGGCAATACTCGGAGTAGTTGCAGACAGTTTGGATGAACTAGCCGCGCTTACGGAAAAGATAAAATCTCTCGGGGTTGAGGACCTGGTTATAGACTCAGGAGCAAAAAAGGCAAAAGAAATACTTGGAAACAATACCACGATAAGAAGATCTGCGCTTAAGAAGAACTTCAAGCCGTTTGGATACCCTGTGATTAACTTCGCACAGAGAGACGACAGCCTCCATGAGGCTTTGATTGCGTCTGTTGGAATCACAAAATATGCATCAATCATAGTTGTCAGCAGCATTGAGAGATGGAAAAACCTCGCCCTCTTCACTTTAAGGCAGAATATATACACCGATCCTCAGGTGCCGATGCAGGTTGAACAGAAAATATACAAGATTGGAGAAGCAACGCCTGATTCCCCGCTTACAATTACGACAAATTTCTCTCTCACATACTTTATTGTTTCAGGTGAAATAGAAAATAGCAAAGTGCCGTGCAGGCTTGCAGTCATGGACTGCGAAGGATTATCGGTATTGACCGCATGGGCGGCAGGAAAGTTCACTGCATCAAAGATAGCGGCATTTATAAAAGAGAGCGGCATTGAGAATGAAGTAAACCATAGGGAACTGATTATCCCCGGCTATGTCGCGATATTAAGCGGTTCTATAGAAGACAAACTCGAAGGTTGGAAGGTGACAGTCGGCCCGAGAGAGGCAAATGGACTGCCGGCGTTTTTGAAAGCAAGGACAACATAAAGGCAGCTGTTAGCTATTAGTTTTTAGACTTTTGTGAATTGTCCGTTTTTCGTCATTCCCGCGAAAGCGGGAATCCAGAAAAGACTGGATTCCGTGTCAAGCACGGAATGACAGTAGAAGGAATTTACTATTTTGAGGAGGTAACAATGTCCAAGTTAATAGCCTCTGCAGCCATAAGAGGCGCGCATACACTGGTAAAACAAGCAGAAGAACTGCTTGAAAAAACCACTGCAGAAAAAGGCAGAGACTTCGCTTTTGAATTCCCTGACACCGCTTTTTATCTTCCAATGATTTACGCAATGACAGCCTTCCCCGTTAAAACACTGGGCGATATGAAAGTTGCGCTGGGCCTGGCAAAGGAACTGCTTCATGACGAGCCTGAAGAGCATTTATGGAAACCATATCTCGGTGAGGCGCTGGACTCAGGGATGGCAACTCTCTTTGCGGAAGAGATCCTGCTTGCATTGAAATACATAAACGGACTGGAGCCTGCTAAAGATCCCGAGACAGGTTATGTATATAATGGATTTATCACCGACACTATCCAGAGGAATCTGGGTATCCAGCTTGTTGACGGCACAATGCCGGGCTTTGCCGCAATTATAGGCGCTGCTCCGAATGACGATGTCGCCGTAAGCATTGTCAGGGAACTTCAGGAAAAGAATATCCTCACATTCCTTTCAGGCAATGTGAACGGCAACAGCGTTACAAAACAGCTTTTGAGAAAGGGTGTTGAACTTGGATGGGACACAAGAATCGTCCCTCTCGGCCCTGATACAGAACATACGCTCTATGCTCTTGACTGGGCCATAAGGGCATCCCTGATATTCGGCGGCAAAAAACCCGGCGAGTACAAAGAGCATCTCAAATATCAGAAAGACAGGGTCTTTGCATTCGCAGTAGTTCTCGGCGAACTTAACAACATAATATGGACTACAGGAGCGGGAGCAATTAACATGGGATTCCCTGCAATTGCAGATACAGACGTTCCGGTCATACATCCTACGGGAGTATGCATATACGAAGAAGTGGACAAAGAGCTGGACCCTGGAAAGATAGTGCAGAGGGCTATTGAACAGAGAGGGTTAAAGATTAGTGTTGAAAAGCCTCCTATACCTGTTGCATACGGGCCTGCCTTTGAGGGCGAGAGAATAAGAAAAGAGGATATGTTCATTGAATTCGGCGGACAGAGAACACCTTCATTTGAATGGGTCAGGATGAAGGAACTGAATGAGATAGAAGACAACAAGGTAATTATTGTAGGAGACGGCTGGAAAGAGAAATACGAAAAAGGCGGACAGATGCCGTTAGCCATCGTGATAGATGCGGCAGGAAGAAAAATGCAGAAGGACTTTGAGTCTGTCATTGAAAGAAAGATACACCATAACATAAACGAGGCGCAGGGACTCTGGCACATGGGCCAGCGCGACCTCAACTGGATAAGAATCAGCAGCAATGCAAAAAAAGAAGGCATAACATTAGAACACATCGGCGTGGTCATGACAACCATGACACATCACAGGTTCAAATCAATCGTGGATAAGGTGCAGGTTACAATATACACCGATGAAAAAGATGTTCTTGCCATACAGGAAGAAGCGAGAAAGGCATACAAGGATCGTGACCAGAGGCTCGGTTCGCTTACTGATGAGGCAGTGGATATTTTTTATTCGTGCCTCCTCTGCCAGTCATTTGCGCCAAGCCATGTATGTGTCATAAGCCCTGAAAGGCTGGGCCTTTGCGGCGCATACAACTGGCTTGACGGAAAGGCTGCTTATGAGATAGACCCGACCGGAGGCAACCAGCCGATCCCAAAGGGCGCGCTCATGGATGCAAGATACGGAAGATACGCAGGCATAGACGAATACCTGAAAAAGGCATCGGGCGGAGCAGTTGAGACGCTTAATTTATACACAGTCATGGAAAACCCCATGACCTCCTGCGGCTGCTTTGAATGCATACTCGCTATCGTGCCTGAAGCGAACGGGGTCATGATTGTCCAGCGCGGTCATACAGGAATGACGCCCGCAGGCATGAAATTCTCCACACTGGCAGGCTCTGTCGGCGGAGGTGTTCAGTCTCCAGGGTTTATGGGGATAGGCAGAAATTTTATAACGAGCAAAAAATTTCTCTTCGGCGACGGCGGCCTCAAGAGGATTGTATGGATGACAAAGAACCTCAAGGAAGGGCTCAAAGAGGCCTTCAGCAAGAGAGCTGCCGAAGAAGGAGTGTCTGACCTCATAGACAAGATTGCAGATGAGACAGTAGCAGAGGACTCAGAGAAGCTGCTTGAGTTTCTTACTCAGGCAGGACATCCGGCTCTCAGCATGGACCCGATGTTATAATAAAATAGTTTTAAGATGTCATTGCGAGGAGCGAATAGCGACGAAGCAATCTAAAAAATGAACAACTGAGATTGCTTCGCTTTGCTCGCAATAACAAAAGTGTAAAAGTAGGATTTTAGGAGGATAAAATGGAAAAGGTTGTAAAAAGCGCCAATAAAGAAGCAGAACAGATCATAGAATGGGGAGAATCCCGCGGGATTGAGACATGTTTTACAAGGGCTGAAAAGCTCAAGCCCTGCCCGATAGGCGAGACAGGCGCATGCTGTAAGGTCTGCCATATGGGGCCGTGCAGGCTCGCAGGAAAAAATGCTGAAGAAGATGCAAGAGGCGTATGCGGCGCAAGCCTTCCGGTAGTTGCGGCGAGGAATCTTGTCAGAATGATTGCGGGAGGGACTGCCTGCCACGGCAATCATGGAAGGGATATGGTCTATACGCTTTTAGCCGTAGCCGAGGGAGAGGCAAAGGACTTTCAGATAAAGGACGTAAGGAAGTTATACAGAATAGCAGGATACCTCGATATCGAATTTGAAGGCAGGCCTGTAAACGATGTGGCAAAAGACGTGGCCCTCAAACTCATGGAGGACTTTGGACGCCAGAGGGGAGGGGTAGTTAATTTTACGAGAAGGGCGCCACAAAAGACACAGGAGAGATGGAAGAAATGGGGCATTGTACCGAGGGGCATTGATAGGGAAATAGTCGAGTGTCTCGACAGGACGACAATGGGCATGGATGCTGATGCGGACTCCCTTCTCACCCATGGCCTGAGGACCGCGCTCTCAAACGGATGGGGCGGCAGCATGATATCCACAGATTTGACCGATATACTTTTCGGGACGCCCATGCCGGTAAAGGCAGAGGCAAGCCTTGGCATATTCAAGGAAGACGAGGTAAATCTGGTTATTCACGGCCATGAACCTACCCTTGCTGAGATGATAGTTGATGTAACTTGCGAATCTGAGATAGTTGCGTATGCACAGTCCAAAGGAGCAAAAGGAGTGAATCTCGGAGGAATGTGCTGTACGGCAAATGAAGTAATGATGCGCCATGGCATTCCAACAGCCGGAGGTTTCACCAATCAGGAACTCGGTATTATGACAGGGCTCATTGACGCGATGGTTGTGGACGTGCAGTGCATCATGCCTTCCCTTACAGAACTTTCAAAGAAGTTTCATACAAAGGTGATAACGACATCCAACAAGGTCAAGATTCCCGGGGCAGTTCATGTTGAGTTCGATGAGCACAGGGCCAAGGAAATCGCACGCGAGATAGTAAAGATGGCGATAGATAATTACCCGAACAGAAAGGCAACAGGAAGCCATGTTACTGAAAAATTCCCTGTTATAGCCGGATTTTCACACGAATACATAGAATATATGCAGGGCGGAAAATGGAGGGCGTCTTTCAGGCCTCTGAATGACGCGATAATAGCAGGAAGAATTCGCGGAGTCGTAGGTCTGGCAGGATGCGACAATCCGAGAGTTCCTGCAACGGGCATTCACAAATTCCTTGCTACAGAACTGATAAAGAATGACGTGCTCGTTCTTTCAACAGGCTGCAGCTCTGCTTCCTGCGGCACTGCAGGATTTCTCACTCCGGAAATGGCGCTCGAAAACGCAGGGCCGGGCCTCAGGGAAGTATGCGAGGCTATAGGAATTCCTCCAATATTGCATTTAGGATCCTGTGTTGACAATACAAGGATTCTTACAATAGCAAGCGCTATGGCTGCAGAAGGCGGCCTATCTGATGAAATCGGAGGAATGCCTGCAGTCGGCATCGCGCCTGAATTCATAACCGAAAAGGCGATTGCCATAGGCTGCTATTTTGCAGCATCAGGCGTGCCTGTAATATTCGGCGGTGAATCACCTGTTGCAGCAAGCAAGGAAGTTACAAGGATAATGACAGAGGTCTGGTTCGAGAGGTTCAGGGGAGCGCTCCATTTCGAACCCGATCCTGAAAAGATACTTGAGATGGCACTCGATTACATAGACAAGGCGAGAGAGGCGCTTAAGCTCAAGAAGTACGAGCCGGGGAAATTCGGCGCAGAAAGAGTGCTTATGGATATGGCAGCAAGGCGTGAGATTGAAAGAGCGGCTAAACCGCATATTGGAATATATTAAGAATAGGTCTTATAAGTCCTATATGACCTATATTTCGGAGGTTAGATGAAAGCAGCAGAGTTTGATGTCAATGAAAAGATAGGAAATGTCAGGGAAATTCTGACAGATACACAGAAAAAAAGGGGCATTTTAATACATGCATTCCAACAGATACAGAAGGAGCATAACTACCTTCCGGAGGAACAACTGAGATTACTGTCAAGAAAGCTCGATATACCTTTGTCGGAGGTATACAGCACAGCCTCATTCTATAAACACTTCTATTTCAAGCCCCGGGGCAAAAATGTTGTCTGCGTCTGCGCGGGAACAGCCTGCCATGTCAGGGGCTCACATAAAGTGCTCGAAAAATTTGAAGAGGCCTTCGGCGTAAAAGAAGGAGAGACAACGCCTGACCTTGCTCTGACTCTGGAGACAGTCGGATGCGTCGGATGCTGCGGCCTTGCTCCTGTTGTCACGGTCAATGAAGATGTAGTAGGAGATCTGTCTGTTAAAAGGGTTGAGGCCCTGATAAAAGAAGTTAAAGGGAAATAGCTATGGAAAGATTAAAATCTATAGATGATCTTAAAAAACTCAGTGACCGTCTCAAAGACGAAACCTTCAGGCCTGAGATACCAAGAGTAAGGCTCTGCAGCGGAACAGCTTGCACTGCTACAGGAACTCCCAAGGTGCTCTCTGCAATGGAAGAAGAGGCAGGCAAACGCGGAATTAATCTTGATATTGTAAAGACAGGCTGTCAGGGCCTGTGCCAGAAAGGTCCTGTAATGAAGGTTGAGCCTCAGGGCCTATTCTATCAAAAGCTAAAACCCGAACATGCAAAAGCGATTATAAGTTATACAGTGCTTGGCAATATACCTTACAGACAGAGCCTATATAGGGATAATATCCTAAGCGAGCCCATCCCTGAGATGACTGATGTTCCCTTCTACAAGAAGCAGCTCAGAATCGCCTTAAGGAATAACGGGCTTATAGACCCGAAAAATATACATCACTATATCGCAGTAGGCGGTTATTCGGCTTTGGGAAAAGCCTTGGGCTCAATGACCCCTGACCGGGTGCTGAACGAGGTTGATAAGGCTAACCTCAGAGGAAGGGGCGGCGCAGGATTCCCTGCAGGCAAAAAATGGAAACACACAAAGAGCGCTCAGGGCAAGACAAAGCTCGTGATAGCCAATGGAGACGAAGGCGACCCCGGAGCATTCATGGACAGGTCTGTCATGGAAGGAGACCCTCACAGCCTGTTTGAGGGGATGCTCTTATGCGCGTATGCAATAGGCGCAGATTACGGGATGATATATGTGAGACACGAATATCCTCTGGCAGTTAAAAACCTGACACACGCAATCAATCAGGCAATGGAACTCGGAATTCTCGGCAAAAACATACTCGGCACAAACTTCAACTTTACCATAGACATAAGAGAAGGCGCTGGAGCATTCGTCTGCGGTGAATCAACAGCGCTTGTTGCCTCTGTCGAGGGCGAAAGGGGATTTCCAAGGCCAAGGCCTCCAAGGCTTTCAGAGCGGGGCGGAGGCGTCTGGGGTTATCCGAGCAACTTGAATAACATAGAGACTTATGTCTGTGTTCCTCCAATCATAGAGAAAGGCGCTGACTGGTTCATGGGCATTGGCACAAAGAATTCTCCGGGCACAAAGGTATTTGCGCTAACAGGAAAGGTTGTTAATACAGGCCTGGTTGAAGTTCCTATGGGAATTACTCTTAAAGAAATAATATACGACATCGGCGGCGGAGTCATGGACGGAAAGAAATTCAAGGCTGTGCAGACAGGAGGGCCGTCAGGAGGATGCATACCTGAGCGCCTGCTTGATACGCCTGTTGACTTTGATACGCTCGCAAAGGTTGGTTCCATGATGGGTTCAGGCGGAATGGTTGTTCTGGACGAAGACAACTGCATGGTTGATGTCGCAAAATACTTCCTTTCATTTTGCAAGTCAGAGTCCTGCGGTAAATGCCCTCCATGCAGGATAGGCACATACCAGATGCTCGAGATACTGGAAAAAATTACGACAGGAAAAGGCGAATCAGGAGATATAGAAAAGCTGACAGCGATAGGAGAAAAGGTTAAGGAGAGCGCACTCTGCGGCCTTGGAAACAGCGCGCCTAATCCG
Source organism: Nitrospirota bacterium (assembly GCA_016195565.1). Taxonomy (NCBI): domain Bacteria; kingdom Pseudomonadati; phylum Nitrospirota; species Nitrospirota bacterium. The sequence goes on from JACPZK010000006.1 coordinate 125,060, forward strand.
GTTCTCACTACAATAAAATATTTCAGGGATGAGTACGAGGAGCATATCCATGACAAATACTGCAGGGCCAAGGCATGCAGCGGGCTTGGTGTTTACAGCATAGACCATGAACAGTGCTTCCTGTGCGGGCTCTGCAAACAGGCGTGTGGATTCGATGCGGTGAAGGAAACATCAAGGTCCTTCTTTATAGATCAGGACTATTGTACGAAGTGCAAGGCGTGTTACCTTGCATGTCCGATTGGCGCGGTGAAGATTGAAAAACAGAAAAGAAAAAGTGTCAGTGTCAGTGGTTAAAGTATTATCTGTCATTCCTGCGGAAGCAGGAATCCAGAGAAAAAAGACTGGATTCCGCATCAAGTGCGGAATGACAAAAGTGGGGGTGCGATGAGCGACGTAAAAGAAAAAAAGGTTGAAGACATAAAGAAAGAAGCAGAGGCAAAGAAATGCCCTGTAAGTAAGTCCCTTTACTATATAGAGGAATTTCTTGCAGGCCCCATGTGCGGCAAATGCTTTCCTTGCGAGATGGGCGTCTATGAGGCAAAGATACGGCTTAAAAACCTTACGGAAGGCAAAGGCTCTGAGACTGATATCTTTGCCATAAAAAGAATAGCATCTGACATGCTCGAATCTTCAAGATGCAAAAGAGGAAAAGACACAGCAGCATTCATTCTTGAATGGATGGGGACAAATATCTTTAAAGAACATACAGAGGGAAGATGCCCTGACAGGGAATGCTCTTCTTTAATAGTGTACAGGATTATACCGGAGAAATGCATCTTATGCGGATTATGTCAGGATGCTTGCAAAGATGATGCAATCACAGGAGAAAAGAAAAAAGGTTACAAGAGCGGCTATCTTCCATTCGAGATAAGACAGAAAAGATGCACAAAATGCGGTGAATGCATAAAGGTATGCCCTGAAGGCGCGATTATAGTTGTTGACGTGAAGAGCAAAGAACCGGTGGGAGCAAGATGAATTCAAGATTCAAAATTCAAGACTTCAGAATTTTGAATTTTAAATTTTAAATTTTGAATTTTGCACGATGGAGGACTAAATGGCAAACATGATAAAACTTACGATAGACGGCAAGGAGATTCAGGCTCCTGATGGAATGAATCTCATTGATGCCGCTGAGACTGCGGGGATTCATATTCCCAATCTATGCTACTTAAAAGGGATGCCCGGCATCGGAGCTTGCAGGCTCTGCCTTGTAGAGATAGAAGGCTCAAAGGCTCCTATGATAGCCTGCAATACAAAGGTCAAAGAAGGCATAGTTGTAAATACCAAAACAGATAAAATAACGGAAACCAGAAAGTTTGTCATTGACCTTATCCTCTCTATGCATCCACTGGATTGCATGACATGCACAAAGGCAGGCGTCTGCAACCTTCAGCAGTATGCATACGACTTTGAACTTAAGGAATCCACTTTTACAAGAAAGAAATTAGGATTTTCTATAGACGAGGGGAATCCGTTCATAAAGCGCGACCCTGACTACTGTATCCTATGCGGCAAATGCGTCCGTGTATGCAGGCATCAGGGGACCAATGTTCTTGACTTCATGGGCCGCGGCGTAGGCGCAAAGGTAATAACGGCAAACGACAAGCCCCTTCAGGAATCTTCATGCACCTTCTGCGGAAGCTGTGTTGACGCCTGCCCTGTTAATGCCCTGCTTGAAGCTGACAGGTGGAGAAAAGGAAGAGAATGGGAATACGAAAAAACAAGATCTGTATGTCTCTTATGCGGAAACGGCTGCGACATATCAGTAAGCACAAAAGAAGGCAGAATCGCAAAGATAAACTCGGGCGGAGCTGACGGCTCTGCAGAAAAATATATCTGCGCCTACGGCAGGTTTGGATTTGATTGCATAGAAGCAGAGACAAGGGTAACAGCTCCGATGAAAAAAGTCGGGAATGAACTGAAAGAGACAACATGGGAAGACGCAATAAACATAGTTGCAGACAAACTCAAACATGCAGGCGCGTCAGCAGGGTTTATAAGCACCGCAGGAATAATGAATGAGGATGCGCTTGTCCTTAAACAGCTTGCTTCTGCTGTGAAGTCAAAGAATTTAGATACAACGGCAAGTCTCTACGCCGATGCTGATTCTCTGAAAAATGAGGGCGCTGATATTGATTCAGCAGACCTCATAATACTTGCAGGGCTTAATCCCAGTCAATGGACCAGGGTATTGCCCGCGCTTGATGCGGCAGTAAGAAGGAGAGTAAATTCAGGCGCAAAGCTTATTGTGATAAATTCAGGCGATACAAACATATCGGCAGTTGCAGCATTAAGCATCAAAGGCGATGAGGCAAAGATACTCTCCGAGATTGCGCAGGGTGTAATCTCCAAAGGCGGAAAAGCTCCAAAAGAAATGGTTCATGCGCTCGCATCTGTTGATCCTTCAGATGATGCTATAAAAGGCGCAGAGCTATTCATGGCAGCAAATAATCCGCTGATATTCTCCTCCCCTTCCCTCTACGATGCATCTGCAAATCTCTCATTGATAAAAGGGACAGCAGTTGCAGTACCTATAGAGAGCAATGCCAAAGGCGTTATCTTAATGGGAATTGAAGGCGAAGGAAAATCCTACAAAGAAATGGTTAATGACGGAATGAGCGCAATTTATGCAATCGGAGAGCTTCCTCTAAGCAAGAGGCCGAAAACAGCTTTTCTCGTAGTCCAAAACTCTCACCTGACAGAACTCGCAAAGCAGGCTGATGTGGTCCTTCCGTCAGCAGCATTCCTTGAGGCGTCAGGAACAATGGTTGATTATATGGGAAGGCTTAAATGCCTCTGCAAGGCTATTGAGCCGGCAGGAAGCGCAAAACCTCATAGGGAGATTTTCATGGCAGTATCAGAAGTCCTCGGAAAGACAATAAAAGAGCCGAAGGATACGGACATAAAGAAGGCATTAAAGACAAAGGCAAAGGTTACATTGAAGCCTTTTAAGAAAAAAGAAGGCTTGGATATAAATCCTCAGGAAATGATTGAGTCAATCAATGCCTCTGTAATCAACGGCTCAAGGCTTCTCTGGCTCAAAGAGTCTGAAAAGGCAATGGCAGGAGTTTGACCTGTCATTCCCGCAGTCAGTAAGCGGGAATCCATAATAAATTTTCAAAGGGGCGGTGTCGGATAACACCGCCCCTTTTTTATTTTCTTTCCTTTCATTATAATACCCACATGAAATACGGACTATCCGCAATAGTTGCGGATATGAAGTAGTTCAAGTTATCTGAAATATCCTACATGGGGGAAAAGGTAAAAATATGACAGAATTCAGCAAATCTCAATGGGCAAAAGCAGAGTTCGCACAAGAATACAGGGATAGTGCGGATGTTTATATCGTAGAACGAAAAAGGCTTTTTGAGATTTTGAAGTCTTTTTATAAACATTTTGTCGCCGGCAAATCGGGGAACAATATCCTTGACCTTGGATGTGGTGATGGGATTGTAATCCATGAGCTTTTGAAAATTGATGACTCAATAGTCGCAAACCTTATTGATGGTTCAGAGGATATGCTGAAAAAAGCGGCAGAACGTTTGAAAGGCTTTAATAATATTCATATTTTAAAAGCGAGCTTACAAGAAATTCTGGATAAACAAATTGCACTTCAGAACTTTAATTTTATAGTCTCATCATTGGCAATACATCATTTGTCCATGCAAGAGAAAACAGCCTTATTTAGAACCATCTATTCTCATCTGGATGTTGCAGGGTATTTTCTCAATATTGATGTTATCCTTTCTCCAACAGAAACGCTTGAGCATTGGTATCTTTCGCTATGGAGAGACTGGATTGCAGAAAGAAAAAGTGTTCTGGGAATAAAAGGCAATGCTTATGATGACATTATCCAAAGATATAAAGACAATACGGATAACAAACCAGATACCTTAGATGAACAGCTCAACGCTTTGAAATCTATTGGTTTCAAAGATGTTGATTGCTACTATAAATATGGAATATTTACAATGTTTGGCGGTAAGAAGTAACATGTAAGATACTTCCGATAACACGCCACAAAAGATTAACATCCAAATGCTTCACACTTCTTTTGGCCACAAACGTTATCTGCTCAGTACCACATATCTCCCATTTCTTCCTCTCCCGCCCCCTCAACCGAGTTTTAATGAGCGAATAGCATCAGCCGCCGATAACTGCGGTGTCTGCCTCTAAAGCCTCGGCTATCTCACGCTGCACAATCGGATAGGTTACCGAATTCCATGCATCGCCAAAATGAGTGGAAAGCAAATGTAATGCATCCGGGTCGTCTGTTTCAATAATCAAAATGATTTTCAAAGGAGATATTCCTAACACTTCATATCTGTTAATTGCTTTACACTTCTGCTGAAAAATTCTATCCCTGCCTTTTTTCAGCCATTCCATTCTTTCGCGATTGATATCTGCTCTGGCAATGCCCTCTTTGGCGTCAAAGATAGAAACATACCACATTTTAAACCTCCATAATTTATAGTTTCTAACATTAACTTATCGCTAATTTTAGCTATTGTCAATGTAAAAAACCTATACATACGCCGCTGCTCTCTTGCCATATCCCATTGCGCTTATTCGGGGCTGATTTTCTTCAGGATTTCAATTACCTTGTCTTCCTCAAAAGGTTTTAGGATATAATGACTTGCCCCTGCTTTCAGGCATTCTTTTACCCTGTCCATTGAATCGAGCGCACTGACCATTATTATCTTCAGTTCCTTATTCATGGACCTTAGCATTCTCAGGGCTTCTATGCCGCCAAGCTGCGGCATGATGATATCAAGCATGAGGATATCGGGAGACAGGGAACTGCAGAGCTTTATGGCCTCTGTGCCGCTTGACGCCTCTCCGACAACCGTGTAGCTATTTTTTTCAAGAATCTCCCTGAGAGACTTACGCACCTGCGGAGAATCGTCTGCAATCAATATCTTCTTTGACATAGGCAATTATACCATCATATAAAGTTATTTTGTTTCCTTTGTCACTCTGAGAAGCTCTTCAACGCTTGTTATTCCTTCAATCACTTTTTTGATGCCGTCGAAACGCATATCTTTGTATCCGGTCTTTGCCGCCGCTTCCCTCAACGCGGCAACAGAGGCTTTCTGGGTGATGAGTTCTCTTATTCGTTCATCCACAACCAGTATCTCATAGATAGCGGTTCTTCCTGAATATCCTGTATGCTTGCAATTATCACAGCCCATTCCCTTATAGAATTTCATTCCTTCAATAGATATGTCGAGGCCGGATGCCTTCAATTCATTTTTTGATGGAGTGTACGCCTCTTTGCACTTTGTGCAGATCTTTCTCATGAGCCTTTGAGCAACAATGCCTATAAGAGACGGCGCAAGCAGGAACGGCTCAACCCCCATGTCAGTGAGACGGGTTATTGAGCTGGGCGCATCATTCGTGTGCAAAGTGCTGAGAACAAGGTGTCCGGTAAGCGCTGATTCAGCTGCAATCGCCGCTGTTTCAGGGTCTCTTATCTCTCCGATCATAATGACATCAGGGTCCTGCCTGAGAATTGCCCTCAGGGCATTGGCAAAAGTGACATCTTTTTTCGGATTTACCTGCATCTGATTTATAATTGGCAGCTGGTATTCTATCGGGTCTTCAACGGTTATTATGTTTTTCTCTACAGAGCTTATTTCATGAAGCGCGGCATACAAAGTTGTTGTCTTGCCGCTTCCCGTAGGCCCGGTAACGAGCACTATGCCGTAGGGCTGATTTATGAGCTCAAGAAAGGTTTTATAATTTTTTTCTGAAAAATCGAGAGCATCAATGCTTACCCTTACATTAGCCCTGTTCAGCAGCCTCATCACGGCTTTTTCGCCATAGAGCGTTGGTATGCTTGAAACCCTGATGTCGATTTCCTTTTTGTCTACTTTAATCTTTATTCTGCCGTCCTGCGGCTTCTGTTTTTCGGAGATATCCATCTCAGAAAGGATTTTAATCCTGGATAAAATCCCCGGATGCATTTTCATGGGGTATGTGCCTGTGTCCCTCAGAATTCCGTCAATCCTGAATCTGACAGAAAGGCTCGCTTCATGCGGCTCTACATGAATATCGCTTGCATTATCTTCAACTGCCTCTATTATCATTCTGTCAACAATTTTTACGATGGGAAGGTCGGTTCCTGACATTTTTATTTCTTCTATCTCAGCCCTGCTTATTGAAGTCGGAGATAGCTTCAATGCTTTTTCACTGCTTTCTGTCTCAACTTTCATGAAATAATGTCTGTTTATCGCTTTTGAGATATCAGAAGGAGGCGATATAACAGGGATCACCCTGCATCGTGTTTCAGCGGCGACGAGATCTATGACGAGAATATCAGTCGGGTCGGATACGGCAAGTGTGAGTTCATTGCCGACCTTGAAAAGAGGCATGATATTATATTTCTTTGCCAGGGTCTCTGAAATCATGACAGTTACTTCGGGTTTTATTCTAAGGCCTTCAATCCGCATCACAGGCAGGTTGTACTGTGCGCCAAGAACATTGGCAATATCAACTTCAGTAGCATATCCGAGAGAGATAAGATAACTTCCTAATTTCTGATTGTCTGCTATGTGTTTCTTTTGTTCTTTGAGGGCGGTATCAAGCTGGCTCTGACTGATAATCCCCCTTTCCACGAGGATTTCGCCAATTTTCAGATCGTCTTCTCTTGAAAACATTGCTGTGTTCAGTCGCTCCCCTTTTCAAACATCCTGTCAAGCGTATCCTGAGATAGCTCACCTGCTTCTGCGGTTTCTTTCTTTTTGATTTTTTTCTCTTTCTTGTCCGGCTGGGAGTCAATCAGTTCTTTAATATCTTCTGCTGTATATTTTGCCGACGTGAGTATCCCCGCTGCTGATGGTGTGTTTTCTCCTGCTCCTCCCGGCAAGGGCGCTGCACTGCTCATTGATGAGCCGCAGCCTCCGCAGTATTTGTCTCCAAATGAATTGTGAAAACCGCACTTCCTGCAGAAATTGGCTATTAATGCGCCGCATTCCCGGCAGAATTTTCTTCTGTCTGAGTTCTCAGCTTTACATTTCAAGCATATAAGTGTCATTTGTATTTACGATTATATCAGACCACTGCTGTTTAGTAAATCGGGATAATCAGTCTCCACATCCCCTATTACTTTACATCCCTTCCATCAAAAACCTGTGAATATCCGCCGCAGCCCTTTTCCCTGCGCCCATTGCGCTTATTACGGTTGCAGAGCCTGTTACAACATCGCCTCCAGCCCAGAGCCTTTCCCTTGATGTCCTGCCAGTCTCATTGTCTGCAACAACAGTTCCCTCATTCGTCCTCCGGAGATTTCCGTTATTAGTAAATACCACAGGATTCGGACTCGTTCCGAGAGCCATTATCACAGTGTCAACATCTATGGTAAATTCAGAATTTGCCAAAGGCACAGGTTTTTTTCTTCCTGAAGCGTCAGCGTCTCCGAGCTTCATCCTGATACATTTTATCCCTGTCACGTTTCCGTTAATGTCACCAAATATCTCTACAGGGCTTGTGAGGAAGTCAAAGATTATCCCTTCTTCCTCTGCATGATGAAATTCCTCTAATCTTGCAGGAACTTCATCGCGAGACCTTCTGTAAATAACATGAACCTCTCCTGATTCCATTCCCATTGATTTCTGAAGCCTCACAGCGCACCGCGCTGAATCCATCGCAACATTCCCCGCTCCTATTACAGCCACACGCCCGCCAATCCTTACAGGTGTGTCATATTCAGGAAAGCGATATGCCTTCATAAGATTAATTCTCGTGAGAAATTCATTTGCAGACATGACGCCGCTGTAATTTATTCCAGGTATCTTCATGAAATTAGGAAGCCCTGCGCCTGTCCCTATAAAAACAGCGTCATATTCGCCGAGGAGCTCATCAAGTGTAACTGTCCTGCCGATAATATGGTCTGTCTTTATCTCTATGCCGAGGCACTGAACAGCATAATCTATCTCTGAATGAACGACCGGCTTTGGAAGCCGGAATTCCGGGATGCCGTATATGAGAACGCCTCCCGCCGAATGAAGAGATTCAAATATCGTAACTTTGTGCCCTTCCCTGCCAAGGTCCACAGCACATGCAATGCCCGCCGGGCCTGAGCCAACTACAGCAACTTTCTTCCCTGTATCATGAGGCTTAACCATCGGGCACGTTCTGCGGCTAAGCTCATAATCTCCAATATACCTTTCGAGCCTTCCTATTGCGAGAGGCTCGCCTGTCTTCCCTAATATGCAGTTTCCCTCGCACTGATTTTCCTGAGGGCATACGCGGCCGCAGACAGCCGGCAGATTGTTCTTTATCTTCATAACCCTTACAGCCTCGTTTATGTCTCCTTCACGCAGAGCCTTGATAAACTGCGGAATGAGTACTCCAACAGGGCATCCTTCAACGCATTTAGGTTTTTTACACTGAAGACAGCGCTCTGCCTCCTTAACAGCAGCATCTTCCGGTAAACCCAGGGACACCTCTTCAAAGTTACCCCTTCTAATCAGCGTATCCTGCAAAGGCATCTCCTGCCTTGGTATTTTCATCCGCTCCTGTTTTGTCATTTATCCTTATCCCCTGCGGTCTCATCGCTCTTGTCCAGATTGCAGATATGCTCCCATCTCCCGGAAGCTATGCGCTCCTCATTCAGGTATATCCTCTGCCTTGAAAGAAGGCTGTCCCAGTCAATCTTATGGCCGTCAAATTCAGGGCCGTCAACACATACGAACTTTGCTCCATCCTCAAGCAATACCCTGCATCCTCCGCACATGCCGGTGCCGTCTATCATTATCGTATTAAGGCTGACAACTGTGGGCACGTTAAATTCTTTTGTAAGCATAGAGACAAACTTCATCATTATTGCAGGGCCTATGGCCCAGACATTAGCGATATTCTTTACGCTTAGGATTTCCTTCAACGGCTCTGTGACAACTGCCTTTCTTCCATAAGAACCGTCATCTGTACAGACGATAAGCTCATCAGATACGGTTCTCATCCTCTCTTCCCAGAATAAGAGTCCTTTATTCCGCGCGCCTACTATGGAGATAACAACATTCCCCGCTTCTTTAAGCGCTTTTGCGATAGGATAAACCGGCGCTATGCCTACACCACCTGCCACACAGATGACAGCGCCGTATCTTTTAATCTCTGTCGGATGTCCCAGCGGGCCTGCAAATGTGGCGAGATTATCTCCTGCGTTGAGGCTGCCGAGATGCTTTGTGGATTTTCCTGCTTCCTGAAAGATTATCGTAACTGTGCCTGCACTGCGGTCAAAATCAGCAATGGTTAAAGGAACCCTTTCTCCGAAATCATCTATTCTCACTATCACAAACTGGCCGGCGCTCGCCTTTCTTGCAACATGGGGCGCCTCTATGACCATGAGCTTGATTGCATCATTAAGCGCCTGTTTATCCAAAATGGTATACAAGAAAAGCCTCCATGGCAAGATTATCTGTCTTTAATCATAAAGCATTTTTTATATTTTAATAGCTCAGGCACAAGATTTACAACCAATAACCTCATTTTGAGGTATAATACCTATAATAATTTAACCCCTAAAAAGGCAAAAATGGACCAGACAGATATCACAACCGCTTCAGACAGCTATAACGTAAAAATTCCTGCGTTTGAGGGTCCTTTTGATCTTCTCCTGCATCTCATCAAAGAAAACAAGATTGACATCTATGACATACCCATTGCGGTAATCACAGGACAGTATCTTCAGTACATTGAGATGATGAAAGAACTGAATCTTGACGTGGCAGGCGATTTCCTTGTCATGGCTGCTACACTCATACACATCAAATCAAGGATGCTTCTCCCTGTTGATGAAGAAGCGCCCGGAGAGGAAGAGGACCCAAGACTTGAACTAATCCAGAGGCTTCTTGAATATCAGGCATTCAAAGACGCATCTCTTGGCTTAAGAGAAAAAGAAGAGGAATGGATGAATATCTTCCATAGAGAACCTGTCAAAGATGAGGAGGCTGAAGCAGAATCCGCAGAGCCTGAACTTTATCTGTTTGACGTCAACCTCTTTGACCTCCTCGGCGCATTCAAAAAGATTCTTAACACAGCGCCTCCGGAAATAGTCCGGATAACAAGAGAGGCGCTGACTGTAAAAGACAAGATTTCTCATATAATGGAAATGCTTGAGAATAATGACACAGTAAGGTTTGAAGACCTTTTTAAGGAAGACAGGTCAAGGGTTCAGATCGTAGTTACATTTGTCGCCCTCCTTGAACTGATAAGGCTCGGACTTGTCAGGGCCTATCAGGAAAATGATTTTGGGAACATATGGGTGATAAATCCCCAGAAAAAAGAAATGCAAACCCAGGCTTAAGATTTGAATTTTTTGGAATAAACTGTTAAATTGATTTTAACCATTATGTTGCAGATTAACTCTAAAAAAAGAGGTCTGAAAGCAAGAGAGGCCATTCTCAGGGGCGTCTATGAAGACAACCTGAAAATAATAGGAAAGCAGTCTGATGAATCCGCAAGGAAAATCCCGCTTTCCCTGAAAAAAATGTTTCTACTCTTCTCCGTAGGACTGCTGACTATTCTGGGACAAGGCAGCTACCTGAACCTGCCTTCGTTTCAGGAAACTCAGATGACAGCAAGCATTATAACTCAAAAAAATTATCCGATGCCTCCGCCTCAGGCGGAGGAAACCTCAATGAGTTCTTCGGATTATAAGGAATTTTTCAGTGGTTACAGCATACCGTTAAGCCGCATGTTTGGCCTTGGAGTAAAGACAATAATGATAGACGCCGGACACGGAGGTGATGACCCGGGCACTATAGGGAATATGGGAACAAAAGAAAAAGAAATTACACTGGACATAGCAAAAAAACTGCAAGAGCGCCTTAAAAAACACGGCAGCTACAATATCATTATGACCCGTGAGGATGACATAACACTTCCCCTTAGCAAAAGGGTGGAATTAGCGCAGGCAAGCAAAGCGGATATTTTTATCTCCATCCATTTAAACTATCTTCCATCCATACCTATAAACATAATAGAGACTTACTATTTCGGGCCTTCATCCGATGTCAAAACGCTGAAGCTCGCTCAACAGGAGAATGCAGGCTCACAATACGGCTTAAGCGATTTTAAAGACATGATTGAAAAGATGGGTAAAACGCTAAAACTTCAGGAATCTAAAGAACTGGCATCATCAATACAAAAAAACCTTTTTATAAACAGCAGGAAGAAAAACGGGAACATCCATAACTTCGGCATAAAGAGGGCGCCGTTTGTAGTTCTTCTTGGCGTAGACGTGCCCGCCGTGCTCGCCGAGGTTTCCTGCCTCAGCAACAAGCAGGAAGAGATAGAACTCAACACCGAGAGCCACAGGGAAAATATAGCACGCTATATCGAGGCCGGCATATTGGACTATTTAAATAAAGGAGAGGCAAACTATGAAGCAAAAAGAAATACAGAAAGAAGGTAATATTTTATTCGTCGGGATTGACCTGGGAACATCAAGAAGCTCCATCTCTGCGAGCAACGGCACAAGGCAGTGGATTGAAAGCTATGTCGGCTGGCCCAAAGATTTCATATCATTACAGGTAGTCGGCAAACCTGTTCTCTTTGGTGCAGATGCCCTAAAGCATAGGCTTTCGCTGGACCTCTGCAGGCCGCTTGAACACGGGGTAATCAAAGAGGGAATCGAGAAAAATGAAGAAGCCGTAAAAGAAATTATAAAATATCTGATTGAACTCGCAAACCCTGAACCTGAACAGAAAATCCATGCAGTGGTCGGGGTTCCTGCTGACACCCTGAAAGTAAATAAACTTGCAATCAGAAGGGCAGTGTCGGAATTTGCACACTCGTTGATGGTCGTATCAGAGCCTTTTGCAGTGGCTTACGGACTGAATCTCTTAAATAATTCACTTGTGATAGATATCGGCGCGGGGACAACCGACCTCTGCATCATGCACGGCGCTATCCCGTCAGATGAAGACCAGAAGACTATTATGAACGCAGGCGATTCTATTGACGAACAGCTTTACAGTTATCTTACGGAGAAATATCCGAATTCAAAGTTCAACAAAAATATGGTGCGCCAGTTCAAAGAGAAGTACAGCTTTGTAAGAGAGATTCAGGGTGATATACGCGTAGAAATCCCTGTTGACGGCAAGCCTGTCATGCATGATATCAAAAACGAGGTTAAACGCGCCTGCGAAAGCATTCTCCCCGCGCTTGTAGAAACGACGACCGAAATGATAGCAAGGTTTGACCCTGAATTCCAGCTAAAGATAAAGAACAACATTGTGCTCGCAGGAGGCGGAAGCCTGATAAGAGGGCTGCGCGAATATCTGCAGGATGCTCTGAAGGAGTATGGGCCATGCAATGTAACAACTGTTCAGGACCCGCTGTTTGCAGGCTCAGACGGAGCGGTAAAACTTGCGCAGGATATGCCGGCAAAATACTGGGAACCGTTACAATAGAGTTAAAAGTTAAGAGTTGAAAATTAAGAATCAGCGACTTTTAACTTTACACTTTTAACTCTTAAGTAACTATAGTGAACGACATAAATAAACTGTCATTACGAGCGAAGCGAAGTAATCTCATGGCTTGAGATTGCTTCGGGCTATTGCCCTCGCAATGACAACTTTCTCTTGTCGCTGACTATAATTGAGGGGTGACTTTTCATGACCGGAAAAACAGTTCTTGTAATTGACACGGATGCTGAAACAACACAGCAGATTGTATCAATACTTGAAGCGGAAGATTATCTTGTTTTTACTGCCCCAAACAAAGATATTGGACTTGCGATGGCAAAGAAAGTAAACCCTTCCCTGATATTTGTAAATCCTGCCCTGTCGGGCGCAAGCGGTTTAGAGGTCTGCAAGACAATACATGGCACAGAGCAGCTTAAAGATATTCCTATAGTTGTACTCTCTTCGTTTGAAGGTGCAATGGATCCGCGCTATGCCGAAGTATACGGCATTGTTGATTCCCTTAAAAAGCCCTTCACTACGAAAGAACTCATCTCAAAAACAGGGAATGTTCTATCAATGGAATATGGCGATATCCAAACAAATGCTTTTCAGGATTTTCCGTCAGGCAAGACAGAAGAAACAATTGAATTTGGCGCGGCTGAAGAAACTGTTGTGATGAAACAGCAGACGCAGGAACGGCAAAAAATGCCTGCTGAAGAATTTGACGCCTCAGAGAAAACCATGGTTAGGATGGGAAAAGAGACGCCTGAACCTTTTGAAAAAACTATGGTTGAAAACATTCCATACATGGAACCTGAGGAAATTTTGAAAGGGGAACCTGAAAGGCCTTATAAATTTAAAACAAGCTTAAGGAGGAGGGGTATGAGAAGCAGATTATTTGTTCCTCTTATTGTCGCGCTTGCAATTATCCTGATTATCGGCGCAGGGGTTGGATTTATCCTGTACAAAGAAAACCTGCTGCCGTGGCTGAAATCTTCAACGTCAGTTCCTGTTAAACCGGTACCGGCGGAAAAAGCAGCGGTTACTCCTAATGAACCGCAAAAACCTATGGGTGAGATTCCGGAAAACAAGCCCGCGGCTCCAGCTGCTCCTGCAAAACCATCGGAAATGCCGTCTGTCAGCAACTCAGTTCCTGCTGCCCCGGCAACAGCGCCCAAGCCTGAACCAAAATCAGCAGGAAAAATAATTTATCATGTCCAGCTCGGCGCATTTAAAAGCACAAATAATGCGGAAGCCCTCGCAAAAGATTATAAAGCCAAGGGCTATCAAACCTTTGTACAAAAAAGCGCAGGAAAGGATAAGGAACCACTTTACAGAGTTCTAATCGGCAAATTTGAGAATAAGAAAGAGGCCGTCAAACTTGCGCATAGTATTGAGGTTAAAGAAAAGACAAAGGCGGTTATCTTCAAGGAATAGCTCAACGCTTCACTATGTTTTCTATGCCGATGCGTATCATCATAACAGCTATTGATGCAAGCAATATAGCCATTATCTTTGATATTGCCGCAATCCCGCCCCTGCCGAACAATTTCGTAATTGCCGCAGCCTTGATAAATGAGAAATACACAACAACAAGGTTTAATACAAGAGAGCCAAGCGTCGGCAGAATGCCGTAATGGTCCACAAGCACTAAAAGAGTGGCAAGCACTGCCGGGCCTATAATCAACGGTACCGCTATCGGCACAACACCCATCCTGCCTGAGGGCCTTCTCCTTTCCTCGCTGTGTTTTACTATGTCAAGGATTGCAAAGACAAGAAGCACCAGCCCGCCGGCAATCTTAAAATCATTTGCTGTGATGCCGAGTATCCTGAATATTGCCTCTCCCAAGGCAACAAATGCCAGGCTCACTGCAAGGGCTGTAAGTATGGACTCTCTAACAATTGCATTGTTCTTAGCTTTTGACATGCCTTCTGTGATTGATATGAAAATGGGGAGAACAACAAAAATATCTATTGCCACAAAGATAGGGATAAAGGTATTAATCAGCGCTTTTAAAAAATTTTCCATAAGATAAGACTCCTGAAAACTCCCATGTTTTGATGTCATTGCGAGGAGCGATAGCGACGTGGCAATCTCTAACATGTTGTCTTATATGAAAGCGAGATTGCTTCGCTTCGCTCGCAATGACACTTTTTCCATGGATCTCAAGTTGACTATACCACCCTTAAATCTATAAAGGCAAACGCTTCTCACTCAGGGATATTTCGAAGCCCCTCCACCGCCCTGTTATTTGACGGATCAATCTTTATTGCTTTTTCAAAACTGCTTCTTGCCCTCTGCCGGAACCCAAGCTGAACATAAATGTGTCCTGCATCAGTAAGATAGGCAGGATTGGAAGGAGCAAGTTCTACTGCCCTTTCCAACGCCCTTCCCGCTTCTTTAAACCTCTTAAGCCTGATAAGTGTCAGCCCGTAATAATAATGATACTCTGCTACGGCGTTATCAAGATATACAGCCTGCCCGAAAAGCTGGAAGGCCTCAGAATAATTTTCTTTCCTGAATTCCGCTTTACCTTCTGCAAACATGGACCTTGCGCTCTCCTCCTTATCCGGAACAGCCGTTGTCTTATGTGTTAAACGGTTATCATAGTCTTTTCTCTTCTGAGAGCTTGAAAGGGTTGTATAGGCTGCTGCTATATATGAAAAAATTGCATTTAATTTCCATTTTACCGCAGGTGAATTAATATAAAAATGCCTGTCGGGATGAAACTCTTTGGCTGCTTTATAGTATGCCCTTTTTATATCATCAACCGAGGCCCATTGTTTAACTTCCAAAATGCCGTAATAGCCCATTGCCTCATGGCCGCTGTATATCTTTTCTACCCTGCTCATAAATTCTTCGTCTATTTTAATCTCACGCTCTTCCATGATATCAGCAGCAGAAAACCCTGCTTCAATCACTACGTCCTCCCCTTTTACCTCTATAAGCCTTATGCTCAGGAGTGCACAAATCACCTTCAGCGTTTCAGGCACATCACTCTGCGATAAAGAAACAATGTCCTTTATCGCAGCCCTGCCGTCAACAAAAGACAATATCCTTTTATCTTTTTCATTCAGCTCTATGTCCTGAAAAAGGTTCAGGGGGTTTGAGGAGAAACAGAGGACTGCATCCATCGGCACACACAAGAGGTTGAATATCTTCTGAGGGTTAGCAATCCTTTTTATCCCGCGATAAATAAGGTTTGCTGCGCTCAATTTAAGGGTTATCACCTCATCAGAGGGGAGCGGCCCTTCCTTAAATTTAAATTCAAAACTGCTGCCCTCAAGGCTAAAGAGACTCAAAATAATATTTTCAACCTGTCGTCTTACTACCCAGACCAGCTCCTGCGGCTTGAGATAACCGAGCCTGACGAGTATCGCGCCCTGCTTTTTGCCCGTCTCTTTCAGGAGTTCAACTGACTTATTATACTGCTCAAGATTTATCTTTCCAGCTTTGAGAAGAATCTCACCGAGCCTGTCATTGTCCTGATTTGATGAAGAAAAAATCATATCGCCGTCTTTTATATATACTTTTTTTATGATAGTATCGTTTTCAACCTTTAGCACGCCTGTCTTATGACTCCTCTGCAGTCCTATGAGCACATCAGATAGAGAGTAATCCTCTAAATTGCCTCTACGCGACGCATCATCTCTTTTTATGCCAACCGTAAGCCCCTGAGGTGTCTTTTGAATCCATGCAACCTCCCCCTTTGCGTCTAAATCAGGATTATCCATGTGCACATTAACAAGCGCGCCTTTTGTAATATGCTGGCTATTTTCAACAACTGCTCCGATTCCATCAAATGAGTAATCTACGGCATTGGCATTATACGCCCTTCCGTTAATATCCAGTTTAAGGGATGCTTTTGTGCGGTATCGTTTGAAGTTTCTTTTATCTTTTCCGGCTGCAGTCATAGCGATATGATAATATCATTACCTATAAAAACTCAACATACACGCCGCCGCCCACACCCCTGTGCCCGGGCGTCTTGTTGACAACAGAACATGAGGGTGGTTATAATTTTTTAACATGATAGCTGTCCCGATAATATCGGGATATGCATAATTTTAAGGAGCAAAAGGAATGGGCAGCAGAGAATTTGATGCCATAACTCCTGAAGGCTTGATAAACAGGCTTCATACACACGAGCCGTCCAGCACCCATACTAAGCACAAACAGGGCGCAGAACCGCTTAATACTGAGGTCATAAGAGAAAGGTTTTTAAATGCCCTAAAAGAGATAGCATATCTTGAAAAGGCATTAGAAGAGCAAAATACAGCATTAGCATCAACAGCAGAAGAAAAAGACAGGCTCTTCCACGCATTGAACAAGGCCTTTGAGGATAAGAAAAGACTTCAGGACAGGATTGCAGACATTGATATAGTAAGAAACATGGAGATAGTGGACTTTAAGGCAGGACTTGACAAACTGAGAGATGAACGGGACTTCCTGCTTAAAGAAAAAGATGAACTCATAGAGGATATTTATAAAAGAGACAAGACTATTGAAGAACTGAAATACACGATTGAGAAAAAAGGACTTCAGCTTCAGGAAAGCCAGGCAGACATGGATACCGCGCTTGAGGCTATGAGAAAAACCGAGTTAAAGTGTAAAGAGCTTGAAACACGCTATAAAGCAGTCGAACAAAGACAGGCCGGCTTTGTGGAAACGTCCCCTTTAATATTGAATAACCTGCCCCAAGATACAGAAGCAGAGCCTGAACACCCCAATAAAATAGAGTATCTCAATAATACACTCGCTGCCTTAAAAACAGAAATTGATGAAAAAACAGCAGAAAACGTTTTTCTCAGAAATGAGATATCATTAAACCTAACAGACAGCGACAGCATAGCTGATGAAACATCAGAGGCGGAGGATATAAGCCTCAAACTGGCATTAGCCGCCGGCAGAGACGCCGCGCCGCCGCGAGAAGAAAAGGCTGCAAAAAAACTCTCATCAGATAAAAAACTGCTCTATGTCAAATCTCCGAAAGACACGGAGTCAGGCTCACAATTCTCAGGAAAGATTATATACACAGCGCCAGCCGCAGATATAAAAAAGAAGGCGCTCAGAATAGCCATCCTGTTTGTTCTCGGTGCAGCAGGCATATTCCTGGCATACAAATTTTTTTAACCATCCTCAAGTTGCATACCCGGCAGGTTTCATGAGACAGCAAGGTTCGGAGGAAAAGAACTCACAACCCATTATCCGCAGCAGTTACTTCCTGACTCAACACCGCAGTCACAGGAAGGCGGCCCTCCTGTTATCATGCCGTTAATTATTGCCGCTGCACAGCCTACTCCTGAATTAACGTTTATAGCTCCGAATTCACAGTTGTTAGCGCACGCTCCGCACTCCATGCATCTGTCCCTATCAGTAATAAAAACCTTTTTGTCCTGTAGCAAAAAAACTCCATGAGGGCATACCTCAACACATTTGCCGCAGCCTGTGCATTTCTCTTGAAAAAATTCAAGTGTCACAACATCAGCTATATATTTCATATAAACCATCCTTCCATATTTGCTTTATATGATTCCCCACTGCGAGAGTTTGTATATAATTAATATTAACAAAGATAGGGCTGTCGCAGTCAAATAAACAGGAACACCTATCTTAAGTTCTTTCTTAACGCCTGACATGCTTGTAAAGGTTGTAGAGCCTGTGAACTGAAGCGCTATGTATGAACTTGCAAAAGGGAAAAAGATATATGCTGCTGCGAGAGGCAGCAGGCTTTTATAATACGAAAGTTCAATTCCCTTCATTAAAGCAAATACCGCAATTACGCCTGTCAGCCACCCCTTAACAGCAAAGGACCTGAACGGAATAAAAGGAAGCAAAAGAGGAGTTATGAAGGCGCCAATAAAAACAGACATCAATCCCAAAATCAGAAATGGCAGGCCCCCTTCCCAGGCGTCTTTAAACAGAATGCCTGACGGCTGGATTCCAAACAAAATCAGCACAATCAGGCCAAATAGCGGAAACTTTTTCATGGCAGGATTTATCTCCATGGGCGTAAGTACAAGCCTGTCCAGCATATTAAACCGCACCAACCGCATCTCAGGCGTTTTGATATACCCTGCCCTGATATAAGCAGAGATGTCTTTTGCATGAGCAGGCCCGAAGTAAACCCTGAAGCCTGTTCTTTGCTGAACTATCCGCGCATTGACCCCTACTGCGCCAAGCTGCGGGATAATTATTCTTCTGCGAGTGACTACGTTGTGCAGGTTAGTTTCTTTGATGCGGTTGATAAGTTCATTTGTCCCGAACGTGCCTTTGCCGGCTGCGCACCAGACATTGATGCCCTTTGTATCAAGAACAATTATCCAGGCATTCAGCCCTCTTAATTCCCTTCTCAATATGTCAAAGCTCAGCTTGTAGTTTGCGGTAACAAAAACATCTGATGCTTCATCAGGCTCACCAACAGCATACAATCCCGGGTTAACCGTATATCTCATACGGAAAGAACTCACCCTGCACTTAATCTCTCCCCAGTAATCCTTCCATGTCCAGTCCGGTTCAACCTTGCTGAACACTCTCCTCGGCGAGTCACCCAAGGCGACAGGCTGTCCAGCCGCTTTTTTTACCGCAGTTGGCGGCAAGAAAGATAATTTTTCAATTCCCATTCTGCTTTGCTCCTTTTCTATGCCCTTTATCGCCAGAAAGTTACAGCCCCATTTTCTACTTTAAAACAGTATAATATATTTTGCCATATCTTATATTTTCTTTTGTACTTTTGTATTGCATTTCAGTGCCTGATGTTATTAAATATCTAAGTATGTCTGAACTGACCCCTGTAATGAAACAATACTCAAACATCAAAGAGAAATATAAGGACTGTATCCTTATGTTCAGGCTCGGAGATTTCTATGAGATGTTCGGCGAGGATGCAAAGACAGCGTCAAAGATACTCCAGATTGCCCTGACATCAAGAGACAAATCAAAAGAAGAGCCTGTTCCGATGTGCGGCTTCCCGCATTTCGCCTCTGAAACATATATAACAAAGCTGATTAAGGCAGGACACAAGGTCGCAATATGCGAGCAGATGGAAGACGCCAAAGAGGCAAAGGGCACAGAAAAGGGAATAATACAGAGAGACGTGGTAAGGGTAATAACACCCGGCACACACACACCTGAGCATCCCAAGGAAAATAATTATATTGTGAGTTTCTTTCCTGACGGCAAAAAACACGGCATCGCAGCAGCCGATGTATCAACAGGAGAGTTCATTATTTATGAAACGGTCGAGCCTATTGAAGACGAATTCAGCAGGTTTGAACCCAAGGAGATCCTATATCCTGACACCCTGAGACAAAATATCCATTACTCGGAATCTCTCAAAGACTTTTACGGCACAGCTTATGAAGACTGGGCCTTTGACTATGCAGAAGCATATAAAATTCTCTTAATGCATTTCAAAGTCTCGTCGCTGGACGGTTACGGATGCGAGGGCCTGTCCGCTGCAATATCCGCTGCCGGCGCGCTTATAAATTATCTCGATAAAACGCAGAAAGGAAATCTGAATTTCAGAAAAATCTCAACAATAAATCAGACATCTTTTATGTTCCTTGATTCTGCAACGCAGAGAAACCTTGAATTAATCCGCAATCTCAAAATCAGGACGGAGGAGAACACTCTCCTGTGGGCCATTGACGAGACACTGACGCCCATGGGGGGAAGATACCTCAGAGGATTAATCCTCAGGCCCTTCATTGACATAAGCGAGATACGCAAAAGGCAGAATGCCGTAGAGTACCTTTTTGAAGATTACGAACTCATTGAGACACTGCGCAGCAATCTCAGGAAGCTGCAGGACCTCGAAAGGCTTTCAAACAGGATTGGGGCAAAAAGCGCAAACCCAAGAGACTTGACAGCAATAAGAAATTCCATAACGCATCTGCCTTCCATAAAGAAAGCGCTTCTTTCTTCAAAAGACGTATACCTCAAGTCGATAGCAGAAGAAATATCCGAATTCTCTTCACTGAAGTCGTTGATAGAGTCGTCCATCATAGACACGCCTCCGCTCAGCCTCAGAGACGGAGGAATTATCAGGAATGGCTATAACAAAGAGATTGACAGTCTGAGGAAAATAGCAACAAGCGGGAAAGACTTCATCGCAGAGCTTGAGATGAGCGAAAAAAAGAAGACGGGGATTTCGTCCCTCAAGGTCGGGTATAACAAAATATTCGGATATTATATTGAGATTACAAATGCAAATCTTGACCAGGTTCCCGAGCATTATATAAGGAAACAAACCCTCGTGGGCGGAGAAAGATTTATAACGCCTGAGCTTAAAGAATATGAGTCAAAGGTCATAGGCGCAGAGGAAAGGCTGAAAAATCTTGAGTATCAGGCCTTCAATGAGATACTGAATGAGGCTCAGAAAGAATCGGCGGACCTTGCAAGAACAGCCCATGCCATTGCAGCTTCGGATTTTCTGACATCACTGGCAGTTGTAGCAAAAAGGCATAATTACGTAAAGCCGCGTATAGACGAGAGCGGGATAATCGAGATAACGGACGGAAGGCATCCTGTGCTTGAAAGGATTCCCGGAGAGGAACGGTTTATTCCCAACAATATTTATCTTGATAATGAAAAACAAAGGCTTATGATAATCACAGGTCCCAATATGGCGGGAAAATCCACATACATGAGGCAGATAGCCCTGACAGTCCTTATGGCGCAGATGGGCGGCTTTGTCCCTGCTTCAGAGGCAAGGATAGGAATAGTTGACAGGATATTCACAAGAATCGGGGCGTCTGATTATATAACAAAAGGGCAGAGCACATTTATGGTTGAGATGATAGAGACAGCCAACATACTCAACAATGCCACATCAAAAAGCCTCATAATCATAGACGAGGTTGGAAGAGGCACAAGCACATTTGACGGGATAAGCATTGCCTGGGCTGTTGCAGAGCATATAGCAAAGACAATTAAGGCAAGGACTCTATTTGCAACCCATTACAATGAATTAACAGAACTTGCTATTACACTCGACGGAGTAAAGAACTATAACGTAGTTGTCAAGGAATGGGGAGACGAAATAATCTTTCTCAGAAAGGTAGAAGAAGGGCCTGCTGATAAAAGCTACGGGATTCAGGTCGCACAGCTTGCAGGGCTTCCATCTGAAGTAATCCTGCGGGCAAAAGAAGTCCTCACAAACCTTGAGAAAGAGGAACTGGATGAGGCAGGCGAACCGAAATTTGCATCCCACAAACAGAAAAAGAGAACGGTCCAACTTGACCTTTTTGGAGCAAGAGAGGATTCCCTGCTGTCTGAGTTAATGAACACGGATATGGAAGCGCTATCTCCGGATAATGCATTAAACAAACTCAAAGAACTGAAGAAAAAGTGGGTAAAGTCCTGATATGCATATTCCTCTTGTCTATTCCTGATTTAAAGCCTTTCTTTAACTGTTTTATAATGGGAAAAAATATTAAACCAATCTGTGAGGTTATGCGCAAAAAGAAGCAGTATTTCATAGAGTAAGGCTATCTGCTTATTCCTGCATTTATTCAGGCCTTAGCCCTCAGTATCGTCATTTTACTATCTCCATTCCTGCATTACTTAAAGTTAAACTTAAAGTAAGTTTCCTGCCCTGCTCGCGCTTTCCGGCATTGGATTTATATTCACAGGAATATCACTTATATATAATGCAATACTAATACAAACGCATTAAGTAAAGTGTCATTGCGAGGAGTGAAGCGACGAAGCAATCTCGCAAATTATACTTAAGATTGCCACGCTCCCGTTGGTCGCTCGCAATGACAATGTAACGGCATTTAATGCGTTTGTATTAATTCTCGGGAATCCTTCTTTGCCGAAAGCGCCGCACATGCCGGAGCATTCATTTTCTTGAAAAATCTCATCAGAGCATGAAAATAGAGACTGTGATAAAGTATATGCATGGCAAAAGGGTGTACCCGCATCTATACAGGTAAGGCAATGGGCAAAACTACAGCAAGCGCAGCCCTCTTAAAGGCGAAGATGCTGAAGGTTGGAATGAATGAGAAATAAATTAGCTGGATATATAGTTCGATTGAATTCTGTTAATCTGTTTTACTAAAATTAATTAAAAGTTTTCCATAACCTTGCAAGGCTTAAAATAATGAAACCAAGCAGTCTTAAAATAGGCACCAAATTTACTCTTGCCATTACTTTTATTATTTTAATCTTCTGTGTGGTCTTTTCCCTCCTTCTTTATTCTAATCTCAAGGACAGGGTTATAGAGGACGCTGATGAGAAGACCTTAATCATCATGACCCAGATGGACGCAGTCGGCAGGTATGTCAAAGAAGAATTACGCCCGAAAATGTTTGAAGTTCTTCCAAAAGTAAGCAGGGAGGAAGATTTCGTGGTTGAGGCCATGTCTACCACCCATGTTAGACATAGGATCATGGAAGAGTTCAACAAAGATTTAAAGGATTACACCTATAAAAGGGTGTCAACCAACCCTACTAACCTGAAGAATAAGGCAGACTCCCTCCACGAGCAGAAGCTCGCCTATTTTCAGGAAGACAGGAATAGGAAATCATGGAATGGCGTAATTACGATAGATGGTCTGGAGTATATCATGAGGGTGAAGCCTATAATCACAGAAAAGGGCTGTCTGAAATGCCACGGTGATCCTTCACATGCACCCCTGGGACTTGTCAAGAAATACGGGACAGAGAGCGGCTTTGGATGGAAGGAGGGAGAGGTAATGGGCGTTGATTCAGTCACCATCCCCCTGGCCGTAACCATGGAGCAGATTAGGGGGATTGCCATCTCCACGTTTATATTCGGCTTCGCCAGCCTCCTCTTTCTCTTCATATCGTTACAGGGCGCTTTCTGGAGTTTAGTAAGCAGGCCGTTAACGAAGCTGACTACCATATTCAATGGAATCGTTAAAGGCACCGAGCCGCTTAATCAGTCCCTCCCAATCACAACACGGGATGAAATAGGCGAGCTAACGGACTCTTTCAATCAGATGGCTAAGCATTTATACAACGCGCAGGAAGACCTGAAAAAGAATGCCGAAACACTGCGATCTATCTTTGAAGGTATCAGCGATCCCCTTGCCCTTGTAAATCCTGACTGCTCTCTTGAGATAACGAACCAGGCCTACCGCGAATGGGTGGCAAAGGGAGTTAGCGCGGTGTTTACAAAGGAATGCCATGCTGAAAATTGTGATGCTGACACATTATGCCCGATATGTTTCCTCAAGAAGGTGATGAGGGAAAAAAGGGCGGTCTCCGAATACTGGGAAGACTATGACGGACAATTCTACTATGTTCATCTCTATCCAATCTCTGATGACATGGGGAATGTCATTAAGGCAATTCATTACGTTAAGGATATAACCGATAAGAAACAGATTGAGGAACATATGAGAAGGGCTGAGAAACTGGCTGCGGTGGGACAGCTTTCAGCAGGTGTTGCCCATGAGATCAACAATCCCCTCGGCGGGATAAAACTTTGCTTTAATAATCTTATCACCACAGATATGGACGATGAGACGAGAAGAACCCATATTAAGGTAATAAATTCCGGGCTTGAGCGTATACAGGATATAGTAAAACAGCTTCTTGATTTTTCTAAGAAAACTTCGCTCAGTGTCTCTCCGATGTCCATAAACAACCTTATAGACGGCGTACTAAAGCTTACGGAATATCTCCTATCAGAGAAAAAAATTAAGGTCGTTAAGAATTTCTCTACGGAGTTCCCTCAAGTAATGCTCGACCAGAACAAGATGTATGAGGTATTTTTGAACCTCATACTGAACGCAATTCAGGCGATGGATGGAAAGTCCGGCGAGCTTACCATTGACACAGTGTTAAACAATGGATATTGCGATATCTCTTTTGCTGACACAGGGCCGGGGATACCGGCTAAAGTATTACCGTATATATTTGATCCGTTTTTTACAACAAAGCCCGTGGGTGAAGGAACAGGCTTAGGGCTTTCAGTAAGTAAGTCCATTGTAGAGCAGCACAATGGTAAAATAAGTCTCGAAACATCTGAAACTGGAACAAGGTTTACAGTAAAATTACCACTGCCAAAATGAAAAACAGAATACTCATAATTGAGGATGAGCCGGCCATGAGGATTGGCATGAGCCACTTTCTTTCATCATCAGGATATACTGTTTCGTTCTGTGAAGACGGACTAAAAGGCCTCTCTATAATCGAAAATGAGCGGTTTGATATCGTCATTACAGACCTTAAGCTTCCCGGATGCGATGGAATCACAGTGCTTAACAAGATAAAAACAATCTCTCCTAATACAGGCGTCATAATAATTACCGCTCATGCAGAGGTCAAGACCGCTGTGCAGGCGATTAAGGACGGGGCGTTTGACTATATTGCAAAGCCCTTCTCCAACGAGGAACTCCTCATAACCATTGAACGCTTTCTGAAGTTCTGCAACTTAGAGGCTGAACTAATCCGCTTGAAGGAGACTGTAAGCGGGAAGGTCTGCTTTGAAAATCTTATAGGAGTAAGCCCTTCCATGAAAGATATTTTTGACCGCATATCGTCCATAGCGAAAACAGACGTGCCTGTTTTAATTCAGGGAGAGAGCGGAACAGGGAAAGAACTTGTGGCAAATGCAATACACAACCTCAGCCTGAGGAATGGCAAGGCATTTATAAAAATAAACTGTGCCGCTATTCCTGAGAATCTATTTGAGTCAGAGCTCTTCGGTCATGAAAAGGGCGCCTTTACAGGCGCAGCTGATACCAGGAAAGGAAAGTTTGAGATAACCAATGGGGGAAGCATATTTTTCGACGAAATAGGAGATATGCCTATGGGTCTCCAGGCAAAGCTTCTCAGGGTTCTCGAAGACCATACAATAACCCGCCTCGGCGGCAATGAAACCATAAAGGTCGATGTTAGGGGAATATACGCTACAAGTAAAAATCTGAAGGAAGTCATAAAGAAAGTAGCCTTCAGAGAAGACCTCTTTTATAGAATAAATGTGGTGCCCATTGTGATCCCGCCCTTGAGGGAAAGGGAGGAGGATATCCCATATCTTATAGAACATTTTCTCCGATATTTCGGGGAAAAATATACAAAGCCAGGTGTAAAAATAACATCATCAGCTTATGAGACCCTTATGGCATACCACTACCCGGGCAATGTCCGTGAACTGAAGCACGCCATTGAAAGGGCAGTGGTGCTCTCTAAAAACGGAGTCATAGACATAGAGCATCTCTCTGATGAAATATCAGGCATTTCGGATAGAATTCCATGCATTACTGAAGACCTTTCTTTAGAGGCAAGCGTAAGATGTTTTGAAAAACAGAAGATCATCAAGGCTCTCAATGAGTCAGAGGGCAAGAAGATAGAGACAGCTAAGAGGCTCGGAATCAGCAGAAAGGTGCTCTGGAAAAAACTAAAGGAATACAACATCTGTTAGTGCCCAAACGGGAACACTCTTTCCTTGAAATGTTTCCAACTCGGAACATTTCTCATTACATTTCTGAAACTTTCTCTTATAAAACAAACTCTACTTTAAGTGGCATTTCAATTGCATATACAAACTGTATGAATGGAGACAGCATCCCCAAAATAGGACATTTCTATTTTGGCTTGACAGCTGTAAAATTCATTGTTGACAATCTTTTTCCACCTATGCTAATGTCTGAGAAATTTATGAAATGTCTCAGCGCGGATCCACCTTTTACATAGTTTGATGCCGGAAACGGTATTATTTCTTATTAACCTATAGAGAAAGGAGCGAAAAATGAAGATTTTAGTTGGCCATGATGGCTCGGAACAGGCAGACAAGGCGTTACACAGGGCAGTAGATACGGCTATGATGACAAAGGCCTCGGTAGTTGTGCTTTCCGTGGTGCCTGACCTCTGTATGATGGAGATAGGTATTGATGACTGTAAAAAGATGTATGAAACAATGACCGAAGAATCAAAAAAGAGATTGAATGTCCTGAAAGGAGAATTGTCAAAGAAGGGCGTAAATATGGAAACAGAAGTAAAATTAGGGAATGCTGCTGATATAATCATAAGCACCGCTAAGGAAAAGGGAGCGGATATGATTGTGGTCGGTTCCCATGGGCGGCATGGCGCAAAAAAATACCTTTTGGGCAGTGTATCCTCAAAGGTTGTTGAGTATGCACCGTGTGATGTCCTTGTTGTGAGATAAATAATCATCAGACAAAAAACAAGATATATAGGAGGTGAGCAGATAAATGAAAGAGGTTTTTATACTTTCGGGGATATTCCTCGCACTGGCTGTAATAATAAGCCTTGTTTTATAACCAAAACTAATATGAGGAGGTAAAAGGCATGAATGGAGAAAAGAAATCGCCTGTAGCATTGATTACAGGCCTTATTTTGCTAATTTACGCTATAGTTTTACAGCGTCATGATGCTGCTGCAATACCAGGATTCATGGCAGAGCTTGCAGCTACTCTCAAGACAAGTAAAACAATAGACACACAGGTTAGCGTGGGACTATGGGGAGGGGCAATAATTTCCTTGTTCGGGATATGGAATCTTATCCAGCCCGCCATGAAAACAAAATTTGACAACGTAGTGCGGGCGCCCATGGCAGGAGCAGGGATGATGATTATCCTGGCCTATCTCTGCCGGTTCTACATTGAGCCCATATTTAAAATCTGGGGCAAGGCCGCACAACCGGCGCTTGGTTTTGACTTTGCAGCGATGTTTGGCCTGAATTACATCCTGCTCGGCATTGTTATTGGTATTATATGGGTTAATACCATAGGTGTTCCGGCATGGATGCAGGCAGGTGTTAAGACTGCAAGGCTGGCGATGAAGATGGGTGTTATTACGCTGGGCGCCATGTACAGCATTACTGAGTTGAGATACCTGGGTGGTATCAGTGTAGTAATGATTACAACATTTGTTATGGGCACAGCAATAGCTGTTCTGTGGCTGGGTCAGCTTTTCAAGATACCGAGACCCTTGACAGGAGTGCTTTCTGCCGGCATAGCTGTATGCGGTGTATCAGCAGCAGTGGCAGCCGCGCCTGTAGTTAAAGCGCGCGGTATTGACATGGCATACTCTATATGAATGCTCCTTCTGGTTGGTCTGGTAGGCCTATTTACCTTCCCTCCTATAGCAAGAATAGTGGGCTTCAATGAGCTTCAGTTTGGCGCATGGGCAGGAACAGGAATATTAAACTCTGCTCAGGTAGCAGCAGCAGCCCTTATATTCGACCCTAACACTATAGAGACCTTGAAAGTCGCCGAGATTTTCAATATCACAAGGATACTCTTCCTGCCATTTATTGTTATTATACTTGCAGTCTGGTTCGCAAAGGGTGAGGAAGAAGAGGCTGAGGCTTCCGGGGCCCCTAAGATTAGTATGGGAAAGATTCTTATAGATAAGTTCCCGATATTTGTTCTGGGGTTCATCATCATGTTCGCCTTCAGTTCAACAGGTGTATTCACGCCAAAGGATAATGTGCTGCACGGAAAGAACTTCTATAATGTCAAGCCTGATGAAAAGAAGGAAGTCAGGACAAGGGATCTGAAGAAGATTCAGGCATTTATTGAAACAGGCGAGGTTAAAGATCCCAAGGTCAAAGAGGCGCTGGAAAAACTGGTGGCTGACAAGCAGATTACGAGCGTTGATCAGGCAGACCTCGTTCTGAAAGCACAGGACTTTACAAAAGACAAAGACCTGAAAGCTGTATTCAAGGGCGCGGACTCGAAGGTCCATTCTAAACCTAAAACAATAGGGATAATGAGAGAATACATGATGTGGTTCTTTGCCTTTGGACTTATCGGACTCGGGATGCAGATTACATGGCAGACCATCCGGCAGGCAGGAGGAAAGGCAGCTTTTATCGGCGTGGTTGTGGGCGCGGCAAAGGCAGTCTTGTCTTTCTTTGCAGTATGGTTATTTATTAAAGGCAGCATCTAACAGGAGGTTTAAAATGGCTGAGGAAAAAGCAACTAAAGAAGAACAAAAAAAGATGGAAGAGCGCGCACTCAGTGTCTTTGCCTCTGAGAAAAAGGAAGACATGACTGCGCTGATAATCTCCTTTATCCTGGCGGTAATAGTGCTAATCGCACTTAAGTAAAGAGATTCATGTTTAAAAGAATACTGATAGCTACACACGGCACAGAAGGGGCTAAAAAGGCTGAATCATATGCCATTGGGCTTGCACGGAAATTGGGCGCAGACCTTCATGTCCTCTACGTCATCCATAAGGGCTGGGGGTCGCTGGTCGGCATAGAATGGCTCCATTCCTCTGAGAAGAGAATGGCATTCTACCGCTATGCCGAATCAGAACTGTACCGGATGGCTGATGTGGCCCTGACCGGATTTGTTCAGCGCGCAGAGGCGCATGGCCTTAACGTGAAGTCCTCTGTCAAAGTGGGCGACCCCGGGGATGTTATAGCTGAAGAGGCTGGGGCGCTCAACGCAGATCTTGTCATTATCGGCAGCAGCAACAGCGTAAGGTCAGAGGAATACAAAGCCCGGATATCGCTCAAAAGGCTCATGAAACTTGCACCCTGCCCTGTGCTGGTGGTAAATAACAAATTGGAATTAATGGGAAGGGGAGGTGAGAGGCGCTTAACTGAGGGTGTATTAGCCTGAAAAAGAGAGAAAAGGCATTAAGTTGTTGGGATTCTCAGTGACTTAATGGGTAGCAATAACTAAATAATAGGAGATAAAGATAATGAAGAAATTGGCAATCGCTTTGCTGTGTTTCGCATTTGCAGTTGTAGGTTTTTATAACCTCACACTTGCTGCTGATTGGCCTGATGCCCTTCTTAAAGAGGTAGAGGCGCTAAAGGCAGCTGCTAAAGAAAAGAAGGATATGCCTGCTTCCATCGCCGGAGCAAATAATATAACTGGCGATGAAATCAAGAAGTGGACAGATGAGAAGAAGAAGTTTGTAATTATGGACAACAGGGGGAAAGAGTATGAGAAGGAACATATTGCCGGAGCAGTATCGTTTCCAATAGACGACCTTCTTAAGGACCCCAAGATAGCTGACAAATACGGCAAGGACGAAATTCTTGTCCAGTATTGCAATGGCGTAAAGTGCTGGAAGTCACCGGCAACTGTATTGCTCCTTAAGCACCTCGGATTCAAGAACATCTATTGGTACAGGACAGGAATTCCTGACTGGATAAAGAAAGACTATCCGACGGTAGAAGGTAAGAAGTAAGGTTTTAATGCAACAGATTTTAAGGCGGGCCTGGGTTAACCCAGGCCCGCCTTAAAATCTAAGCTCTTGAGTAGTTTTAGTTATTAGTAATAGCCCATTTGATGTAAAATATACTCCATGCACTACATATCAGAAAGCGTCAACCTGCCCGTCTCAGAAGCAACGGCCTTTAAAGTTCTGTCGGACCTGAATGTAATCCTAAAACTTTCTCCTTACTGGAGCCTGAAGGAACTTAAATCCATTTCTGGTATCCCTATCAAAGAAGGCAGCAGATATGAAGCAACCATTGAGTATTACGCTAAAGAAATAACCGAGACGCACGGATTAGAGGTTGTCGAGTATTTACAGGATAAAAAAATTTCATTTAAGGTAGGAAACGGGGTGCTGAAGGAGATAAACTTTATCATTGAAAAAAACAACACCGGCATCCAGTTGACACACCAGTTTTTGATTGACTCAATAGAGGATGAGACTGTTTTGAAGGGAACTAAAAACGAGCTTTTTTATTGGTTAAGGAGCATAGGCGAATATTTGAAACTTGCGGAAGGAAAGACCTTACGGCAGAGGCTCTTTAAATGGTTTATGGACAGGGCATGGTTAAGGCTGACTCTCTCAGAAAGGAAAATCGCCATTATTGTTACCAAAATCTCCATCCTTGAACTCGTTTTGTTATTGGTATTGATTGTCATATGGAATTTATTCGCATTAAAGTAAAAGTTAAAATAAAATTAAATACACACACCGCAAGGCAATACAGCCAATGGCTGTTTCGGACTGCTTGCCGACATATTAAAACTCCCGGACATGGCTGATTACAAGGCTGTAATACGGAATCTCATCTTTATAGCCATGAATATCTTTATTTTTAAGGCTAAGAAGACTGTATTTTCAATAGAAAATTATTTTAAAAAACATCGGAATCTCGCTCTGAGCGCAAAAAATACCGGAGGTAATATTTGGACTTAGGGATACTTGGAAAAATAACCTTTGACCTTAATTTTCTGTCTGCCCTTTTCAGTATTGTAATAATTGACCTTATACTTGCAGGAGACAATGCTATTGTTATTGCTATGGCTGTCAGGTCTCTGCCTACGGAGCAGAGAAAAAAAGGAATTTTTTTTGGTGCGGGCGCTGCTGTCTTATTGAGAGTTATCGCTACCTTTTTCGTTTCTCAACTTCTTACTATCAGTTTTATAAAACTTATCGGAGGTATATTAATCACATGGATTGCGGTAAAGCTTTTCATGGAAGGAGTGCCGGAAGATAAAATGGATAAAGAAGCGACAACAATTGCACAGGCTATTAAAATAATAGTCATTGCGGACATTACAATGGCTACTGATAATATGCTTGCAGTTGGGGGCGCCTCTCATGGTAATTTGTTTCTCCTCATTTTTGGACTCGGACTGAGCGTGCCTCTCGTTGTCTTTACAAGCAATTTATTGTCAATACTGATGGACAAATATCCCATTATTATTTATATAGGCGCAGCAGTGCTCGGCAAAGTCGGCGGAGAAATGATAATCACAGATCCGTTTACTGTGAATATGCTTAACCCGAGCAATTTGTTTATATATTCCACCGAAGCTGTTTTTGCTGTTGGCGTTATTATTACCGGAAAGCTATGGATGAAATGGAAAATTTCAAAAGCTGAAAAAGAGGAACATGTTCATGAGACAGATTAAACCCCACAATATAATTACGGAGGAACAATGGCAATCTTGACCATATCAAGAGAGTTTGGAAGCGGCGGCAGAGAGATAGGCCTGGCAGTAGCTAAAGCTTTGAACTATGAATACATTAATAAAGAACGAATTCTCGCTGACATACGCGCTACGGGAAAAGATTGGGAAACATACGGCAAAAACCTTGATGAACACTGCCCTACCATTTGGGAAAAATATGACTGGTCGTTCAGGGGTTTCAATGCCCTGCTCCAGAGTCTTATACTGCATTATGCGCTTAACGACAAAGTGGTAATTATGGGAAGAGGCGGAAACTTTCTGCTGAAAGATATCCCTTATGCGCTCAGAGTCCGTGTTACAGCGCCTATTGAACAGAGAGTTGAAAGAATCTTGAAAAGAGAATCAATGGATAAAGACACTGCACACTGGCTTATTGAAAAAACGGATAAAGAAAGGGCATGTTTCATCCATTTGATATACGGTAAGCACTGGGACAGCCCTGAAGAATATGACATGGTGCTGGATGGAGGCTCAAAGACTCTTGATGAACTTACAGCTATCGTTAAAGAAGCACTGCTGGACAGAGACAAGTTTAAGACAGAGGAGGCAATGAATATCCTCAGGATGAAGTCTCTTGCAGCAAAAATCAAGGCAGAACTGCTTACCGACCCATCGTTCTTTATCCCCACACTGGACGTTATTTATGACGGTAAAGAGATTGTCCTCCGCGGCGTTATACACAATCCTAAAGAACACAAGCGTATTGAAGAAAAGGCAAAACAGCTTGCAGGAGAAGTATCTATAAAATGCGAGTTGCATTACAGGACATAAGTTAGGAGTTGAGAGTTAGAAATTGAGAATGCTAAAAAAAGTTTGTTTTGTGTCATTCCCGCGAAAGCGGGAAGCCAGAAGTCTCTGATTTTAAAGAATACTGTATTCCCCGATTAAGTCGGGGAATAACGAATTTGGGACTTTTTCGGGGGTCTCAAATTGAAGAATAGAATTTTTAATTTTCAACTCTTAATTTTCATCACCTTCCGCACATGATAAATCCTCTGAAAAACCGTCACATGCGTAAGGACAAACATTACCAAGAGAATCGGCGTAAACCATCCGGTCAGCAAAGCGAATATCAGAAGGATTATCCTCTCCGGTCTTTCCATGATGCCTGTCTTGCACTCTTCCCCTAACCCCTCTGCCCTTGCCCTTGCATAGCTGATTAAAAATGCGCCAACCAATGTGCCAAGGCTGAGGAAGGCAGCGTTATGCTCACCTTTTGAAGCAAGATACCATGCAACAGAAAGAAAGAGAAACGCATCTGAATATCTGTCAAGCACTGAATCAAGAAAAGCTCCAAACTTTGTAACTTTATTGTTCACCCTCGCAGAAATTCCGTCAAGCATGTCAAGCAATCCGCCGATGAGAATAAGCAAGCCTCCGAGCTTTATGTTATAAGGGATAACTAAAGCGGCAATGGCTGTGATTATAAAACCTGCTATCGTAAAAATATTTGGATGGATTCTGATTCTTTTGAGGATTGGGCTGAGAGGAGCGTCTAAGAAATGGCCGAGTTTGGCGCCAATCATCTATCTCTTTTTCCGGCAATAAATTCTTCCAGCATATTGCGCGCCTGTTCGTCGGAGAATTGCTTCATCGGATGCTTCATGAAATACGCCGATGGAGAAACAAGCGCACCGCCTGTCTTTCTGTCACGCGCAATCTTACAGCACCTTATGGCGTCTATGACAACGCCTGCGCTGTTTGGAGAATCTTCAACAGAAAGCCTTAGTTCAAAATTAACAGGGATATTTCCGAAACCCCTCCCTTCCATCCTTAAAAAGCAGACCTTGTTATCATTCAGCCATGGGATATAATCAGAGGGGCCTATATGAATATTATCCGCATTAAGGGGATTGGTAAGCTGCGACTGAACAGCCTCTGTCTTTGATATCTTCTTGGATTTCAGCCTTGTATGATTCAGCATATTCAGAAAATCGGTATTGCCGCCGACATTCAACTGATATGTATTGTCAACCTTAACGCCCCTGTCAATGAACAGCTTTGTAAGCATCCTGTGTATTATTGTTGCGCCTATCTGGCTCTTGACGTCATCTCCTATAATTGGGATGTTCCTTTCTTCAAAGCGCTTTGCCCACGACCTGCTGGATGCTATAAAGACAGGCACACAGTTAACTAAACTCACGCCGGTTTTCAGGCACGCCTCTGCATAAAAGGCAGTTGCCTTCTCAGAGCCTACAGGCAGATAGTTTAAGAGCATCTCTGCTCCGCTCTGCTTTAAAACTCTTGCGACATCACACGGTTTTTTATCCGCAGCAAGAAATCTTCGTTTCTCAGGATAATCTTTCATGTGCTGCGATATCCCGTCCAGTATTTCTCCCATCTTAACAATGACAGGATAATCATTGAGCTTCTTATTGAATACCTTTGTGCAATTTGGCTCCGCAAACACAGCCTCTTCCAGCGCTCTGCCAACTTTTCTCCTGTCAATGTCAAATGCGGCAACTATGTCCATATCTGCAGGCTTGTATCCTCCGAGGTTATAATGCATCAAGCCCAACGACTTGTCAGGATGCCTGTCCCCCAATCCTTTATAATATCCAATCCCCTGTATCAGAGAGCTTGCACAGTTTCCGACTCCGGCAATCGCAATGCGTATCTTACCTTTCATCTTTTTCAAGAACCTCCATTCATCTCTCTATGTTTTTGGTCGGGGCGACCCGATTTGAACGGGCGACCACTCGCACCCCAAGCGAGTGCGCTACCAGGCTGCGCTACGCCCCGATTATAGAAGTTAAGAGTTTAGAGTTAAGAGTTCCAAAACTTTTCACTTTCAACTTTTAACTAAAAACTACTTAGTATTTCCTTGAGCCTTTTCCTTACATGCCCCAGGATTTTATCCGCCGGCGGGGTATCAGCCGCTTTAGACTCTGCGGCATGCCTGACATAGGAGGTGTTTTCTCCAAACCTTTTCCTGACGCCTTCAATAGTGTATCTCTCCTGATAAAGAAGCCTTTTTATCTCCAGAATAAGTTCAAGGTCTTTTTTAACATATACCCTCTGGCCGGACTTATTCTTTCTCGGTTTTAAAAAAGCAAATTCGGTCTCCCAGTATCTCAGCACATAAGGCTCAATCTCCGCAATCCTGCTTACCTCTCCTATCTTATAAAAGAGCTTATCCGGAATAGGATTCCGGGCTTCAACTCTTTTAACAGAAGGTTTATACATGCCTTACTCTATTATTAACTTTAACTTGTTGCTGGCCCTGAAGGTAATTACCTTGCGCGGCGATATCTCAAGGTCTTCGCCGGTTTTAGGATTTCTTCCCCTCCTTGCAGCCTTCTTCCGGACATGGAAAGTCCCAAAACCTGAAACCTTAACAGACTCGCCTTCTTTAAACGTCTGCTTGAGTGTGTCAAATATTATTTCAATTATGTCCTGCGCCTCTTTTTTAGAGAGGCCTACCTTTTCAAATATCGAATCTGCAATGTCAGCTTTTGTCATATTTACTCCTTAAATCACATGTTATTTAGAATACTATTTTTCTTAATTATATTAAGGAGATAGCTCCTTGTCAAGAAGAAATTAGTTTAAATCTTAAAATAGCCAAGAATCCGGCCTCTGTGCTATTATAACAACAAGGAATTTTATGGCATACACTGACCTGAGGAATTTTATAAATCTTCTTGAAAAAAGGGGACTTTTGCACCGCATAAAGGCAGAAGTTGACCCCTTGCTTGAGATATCCGAGATTACAGACAGGATGTCGAAGAGTCCAGACGGCGGAAAGGCATTGCTGTTTGAAAATGTAAAAGGCTCTTCTTTTCCTGTTGCCGCAAACCTCTTCGGCTCATTTGAAAGGATGTGCCTCGCACTTGAAGTAAGCAAGCTTGATGACATAGCAAAGCGTATAGAGGACTTGCTTAATCAAGCGCCTCCAAAGACATTTCTTGAAAAAATTGCAATGCTTCCGAAGCTGATTGAGCTTTCAAAATATCTTCCTAAATATGTTAAAAGCGCGCCATGTCAGGAGGTCATAGAAAAAGACAACCCCGACCTTTCAAAATTTCCAATAATAAAATGCTGGCCTCATGACGGGCAGGCAGAAGACGAAGGAAGATTCATTACGCTTCCGATGGTCTTCACAAAAGACCCTGAGACAGAAAGACCCAACTGCGGGATGTACCGCATCCATATATACGATAAGAAAACAACAGGGATGCACTGGCATATACATAAGGACGGAGCACGGCATTATGAAAAATACAAAAAATCAGGCACGCGTATGCCTGCCGCAATTGCCGTTGGAGGCGACCCTGCTGTAATTTATTCTGCAAGCGCGCCTTTGCCGGAGGCTATAGACGAGATGCTCTTTGCAGGTTTTCTGAGAAAGGCTCCGGTAGAAATGGTGAAGTGCTTAACAAGTGATATTCAAGTCCCTGCAAACAGCGAGATGGTAATTGAAGGCTATCTTGAACCCGGAGAGACACGCATCGAGGGGCCCTTCGGAGACCACACAGGTTTTTACTCTCCTGCAGAACCCTACCCTGTCTTTCATGTGACATGTATCACGCACAGGAAAGACATGATATACCCTGCAACGCTTGTAGGGAAACCTCCGATGGAAGACTGCTATATGGGAAAGGCAACAGAGCGGATATTTCTTCCATTACTAAGGCTGGATTTCCCTGAGATAAAAGACATAAATCTTCCGATGGAAGGCGTATTCCATAACTTCGCCCTTATATCCATAAAAAAGAGTTATCCGGGCCATGCAAAAAAGATAATACATGGGTTATGGGGAAAGGGACAGATGATGTTTGCAAAATTACTGATTGTTGTTGATGACGACGTTGATGTTCAGAACCTGTCATATACGGCATGGAGAGTGCTTAACAATGTTGACTGGAGGAGGGATGTTGTGCTTTCAGAAGGCCCCCTGGATGCGCTTGACCATGCTGCAAACTGGCCAAGATACGGGGCAAAGATGGGCATAGATGCAACAAGGAAGACGCGTGAAGAGGGGATGATGCGTGACTGGCCCGAAGAGATTCATATGACGGAAGAAATTAAGAAACTTGTTGATAGAAGATGGAAAGAGTATGGATTTTAACCTTTTTTGTCATTGCGAGGAAGTCGAAACGACTGACGAAGCAATCTCTCTCAAAAGCTGATAGCTGTCAGCTTACAGCTAAGGCTAAGATTGCCACGCTGCGCTCGCAATGACAGAAAAAACCAAAGAACAGATACGAGGTAGCAATAAACCATATGACCAAAATTTTCATAACATGGCTCATAAACACAATAGCGATAATGCTTGCTATTAAATTCGTTCCGGGAATTACCTTTTCCGGTGAATGGTGGGGTATTCTGCTCACAGGCGTTGTCTTCGGCATTGTGAATACATTCATACGCCCTCTCGTTAAGTTCTTTACCCTGCCGCTTCTTATATTCTCACTTGGACTCTTTACATTTGTGATAAATGCCGCAATGCTCGGCGTCACTTCATGGGTATCGGAAAGAATGCATCTGGGTTTTCACGTTGATGGTTTTAAGCCTGCTTTCATAGGAGCGTTTCTAATCAGCATCGTAAGCATGGCGCTCTCTTGCCTCGTTCACCCCGTTACTCCCCGCCCTGAAGGGCGAGAGAATTAATGGGCTGAGGGTTGGGCTTTGTGGAGTAACGAGGGGGAACGGAGGAAACAGAAAACGGCATCCGGAAAGCTGAGAATTTTCGTATATTTTTCTCTTGTTTACTCTGTCCGGCAGGTATAAAATATAAAACTCAGAGAAGCAGCAAAGACAATCACAATGGAAAAACAATCACAGATAAAGGGCATAATCAGGTCTCTCGGTCTTGTCTTCGGCGACATCGGCACAAGTCCGATATATACAATTACAGTCGTATTTCTCCTCATGAAACCCACGCATGACAATGTTATCGGCGTCCTGTCTTTGATAGTCTGGACACTTTTAACCCTTGTCACAGTGCAGTATGCCTGGCTTGCCATGAGCCTGAGCAGAAGAGGCGAAGGCGGCACAATAGTTTTAAAAGAGATACTGACATCTCTTCTTTCCTCTAAAAGAAGTGCAGGCATTGTCCTTATGATTTCAATCGTAGGGATTTCTCTTCTTATCGGAGACAGCGTAATCACGCCTGCGATAAGCATACTGAGCGCTGTTGAGGGTTCTCTCCTCATCCCCGGGCTTGGAGGGCTTTCAAAAACAACACTTGTCATCATTGCAGCAATAATCGCAATAATATTATTCGTATTCCAGAGCAAAGGGACAGAGAAAATTGCAGGCGCATTCGGGCCTATAATGGTTTTATGGTTTGCGTCTCTTGCTTTTATTGGAATCGTATTTATCTTTGAAGCTCCGGAGGTTTTAAAGGCATTAAATCCATACTGGGGATTGAAATTCCTTTCGGAAAACGGGATAAGCGGATTTATAGCCCTCGGAGAGATAATCCTGTGCGCAACAGGCGGAGAGGCTTTATACGCAGACATGGGGCATCTTGGCGGCAAACCCATAAGGCAGGCATGGTGTGGAGTCTTTGCTGCATTAGTCCTGAATTATTTAGGACAGGGCGCATTCCTGTTAAAGCATCCGGAGGCAAAGAACATACTCTTTGAGATGGTATTTCACCAGGCAGGTTTAGTCTATATCCCATTCCTTCTATTGAGCATCACCGCAACAGTAATTGCATCTCAGGCAATGATAAGCGGAATGTTCTCAATAGTCTATCAGGGGATAAACACGAGACTGATGCCCATGTTCAAAGTGGACTACACATCCATTGAGAGAAGGTCACAGATATACTTAGGTTCTGTAAACTGGTTCCTTCTTATTTCAGTGCTTTTCATAATGTTTGAATTCCAGGAATCAAGCAGCCTTGCTGCCGCCTATGGTCTTGCCGTCACAGGTACCATGTCACTCACCGGCATAATAATGACATGGATATTCTACCTCAACAAAAAACCACTGCTCTCATTTATCTCTCTTATTATCACCCTCATAGATATGTCATATCTCATTGCAAACTTCTATAAGATACCTCACGGCGGTTACTGGTCTCTGATACTTGCCTCTATTCCGCTTGCCATGATAATACTTTATACAAAAGGGCAGAAAAGGCTTTACAGGAATATGAACTTCATGCCGTTAGAAGAATTCCTCCACAAATTCACCAGAGTATACGAGACTACAGAAAAGATTAAAGGTACAGCATTATTTCTTATAAGAGATGCAAAGGAAATTCCCTTCTATATAACACAAACAATGTTCTATCACGGCATCATGTATGAAGATAATATATTTGTATCCATAATCAAGAGAGACGACCCTTTCGGCGTTACAGGTTTCTTTAAAGAAGACGTCGCAAAAGGCCTTAGGGTGTTTGAGATACAGATGGGATATATGGAGGTGGTTGACATAGAGGAGATATTAAGAGAAGCAGGCGTAGAGGAGAGGTCTGTCTTTTACGGCGTTGAAGAAATAACAACAAGCAATCCAATCTGGAAGGCATTCTATTTCATCAAGAGAAATACTTCAACGTTTATTCGTTTCTACCAGTTTCCGCCAAAAAAACTTCACGGCGTTCTTACAAAGGTGGAGTTATAGTATGCGCGATAAATGCGGCGGCGCGGCAAATCTGAGAACACCTACGCTTAAGGTAAAGAAGTGTCCCGAATGTGATGCCGATGTGGAAATCTTTTCAACCGAAATTGAGACAAAATGCGGCAAATGCGGATTTATCATATACAATGAGATTGAGTCATGCATCCAGTGGTGCAAATACGCAAAAGAATGTGTTGGAGAGGAACTTTATAAGAAATTGAAAAGACAGGATTAACTGCGGTTCTTTTTGTGTTCTGCTGCTTTTTTAATCATCCCGCTTGTCCACTCTGGCGTTCCGAGGGCGTGGGTATGCGTATACGTTGCGAGGACATTTTTATAACACAGGCCGTCCATTTTGTTGATTATCCCTTCGCCACGCTTCATTCTGAAGGCAAAATAGATATTCCCTGCATTGAATTCTGAGGCTGCTTCCGAGTTAATGACGCGGGAATAATGGAACTCATGCCCTTTGAGCACAGCGCCCTCCGGATAAAAGGGATTGGCTTTCTGCACCTCTGCTATTGAATACCCGTGAGCCTGCGGTTTCTTCTCAAGAGAAAAACTGAATGGGAAAATTCCTGTCATTGGATATGTCCTGCCGTCTATAACCAGGGATTCGCCTAAATACATCAGCCCTCCGCATTCAGCATAAACAGGAAGCCCTTTTTCAATGGCTTTC
This sequence comes from Nitrospirota bacterium, assembly GCA_016195565.1. Lineage (NCBI taxonomy): Bacteria > Pseudomonadati > Nitrospirota > Nitrospirota bacterium. The sequence goes on from JACPZK010000006.1 coordinate 164,621, forward strand.
TTCAGGGAATCTCTGAAATCACTGTTTTCAGCAAGGGCTATTGCATGTGTCTCGGGAAACCCTCCGCCGATATAAAGCGCATCAATATCAGGAAGCAATCTTTCCTTCAATGAGCTTATTCCTATTATTTCTGCTCCCATTGCTTCAAGCTCTTCAAAGTTTTCAGGATAATAAAACTGAAAAGCAGAATCCCGTATAACGCCAATCCGCAATCCCCCCATCCCCCCTTTAGCAAAGGGGGGCAAGGGGGGATTTTTTAATTGCTGATTGCTGACCGCTGACCGCTGACCGCTGACTTCAAGCTGACATGCCTCTTTTGCAATCTTTAAAACTGTATCAACATCAATGTATTTCTCAGTTATCTCAAGCGCTTTATCAATCGCCTGCTGCGCCCCTATATGTTCCTGAAAAGGCACAAGCCCCATATGCCTCTCAGGAAAATTTTCTTCCTTCATTCTGGGAAATGCTCCAAGGACAGGAATATTGCAGTATTTCTCTATGGAGTTCCTGATGATGGATTCATGCCTGCTTCCTGCGATATAGTTCAGGATAACGCCCTTTATTTCAACACCTGTATCAAACTTCTGAATGCCTGATATTATCGCCGCAATCGTCCTTGTTGCCTTTGTGCAGTCAACGATAAGCAGGACAGGCGATTTAAGCCTCTTTGCAAGCTCTGCTGTGCTGTGAGTGCCTTGCTCGTCCATCCCGTCATAAAATCCCCTGTTGCCCTCTATAACAGCGATATCAGCAGATTTCGCATGATTCACAAACGAAGGGATAATCCGCGATTCGCTGATTAGAAATGTATCAAGGTTATAGCATGGGCTTCCCGCTGCCGTTGAAAGCCAGCCGCCATCAATATAATCAGGGCCCTTTTTGAAAGGGATAACTTTCATGCCTTTCTTTCTGAATGCAGCTATCAGCCCCAGTGAAAGAGTTGTCTTGCCCGAGCCGCCTTTCAAACCCGCAATAATAATTCTTGGATATTTTGATTTCATATAAAAATTATAGCTGAGGAAAGAAGTTATTATAAAGCATTATTAAATCAATTCCGTTATACATAAAAGAAAAAGGACAAAGGAAAACCCTTTGTCCTTCAGTTTTTGAAAAATAAAAAAACTAAACTTATTTTATCAGTCCTTTTTCCCTGAGATACTCTTCGCTCGGAATCTCCACTGAGCTTGCGCCGCCGCCATAGGAATACATAAGCCTTCCTACATCAATCATCCCTCTCATGGCCTTCTTGACAACATCCATCTCTATCCCGGTCTCGGCATTGATGCCTTTGATGATATCTTTTTCTTTCAGTTTCTTCTTGCCTTTTGCTGCCTCTACGAAGGCAAAAATTTTGTCTTGAAGTTCAGCTGTTTCCATATACCTTACCCCCTTTTTATTTGGGATTGGGGATTAGGGTTTGGGATTTAGCGCTTTTACTAACCCCTAACACCTAACCCCTAACACCTAATTATTGTTACCACTTGAATGTTGCTGATGTCCTCATTGTATCGCGCATGAATGTAAAGTCGTCAATTGACTGGAATGTGAACTCAATGCCTGTAAGAGAGAAGAATCTCTCCCAGCCTATCCTCTCTATCCACTCTCCAACCCTCTCATGCTTCCTCGCATTCTTGGCGTATACTTCAATAATATGTTTTATTGCTGCAACAGCTTTAGGCCATCTCGGCGGCTCGTTTGAGATGTAAGGAATAACGAGCTTTGAGAACTTCGGATTGCTTCTAAGGCTGTTTACCTTCCCTCCGACAACTATTGCAACTCCGTCGCGCTCAGGGTCTTTGATGCTGATTGGCGGACAGACTGTAAAACAGTTTCCGCAGTACATACACTTTTCAGCGTTAATCTTAACGCTTTTCTTTGCAGGATCAGGGCTGATAGCGCGCGTCGGACAGGACCCGATAACAGTCGGGAGTTCGCACATATTCTTGAAGTTGTCGTGGGCAATTGTAGGAACCTTTGTATGAACTGCAACAACAGCTATGTCTGAGCAGTGAACAGCGCCGCACATGTTAACGCAGCATGCAACTGCAAGCCTTACCTTGTTAGGAAGCTTCTTTGATTCAAAATACCCATAGAGTTCATCCATCATTGCCTTAACAAGGCCTGATGCGTCTGTACATGCGCTGTGGCAGTGAACCCATCCCTGTGTATGGACAACATTTGTGATGTGAGGACCGATTCCGCCCATCTTGAAGCCTCTGTCTTTAAGCTCCTTCTTCAGCGGCTCAAGTTTCTTCTCCTCTGAGACGAGGAATTCCACATTGTTTCTTGTTGTGTACCTTAGGTATCCGTCGCAATACTTTTCTGCCATATCGCACTGCTCACGGATTGTCGCAGTGGACAAAAGCCTCGGAGATGCAACCCTGACTGTCCAGAGCTTGTCTCCGCTCTCTCCAACATGAACCATTGTCCCCGGAGTCAGGACCTCATGGTATTTCCACTTGCCGTAATTCTTCTGTATAACAGGCGGCAAGAACTGTTTATAATTAGGCGGCCCGATGTCTGTTTTTCTCTGTGGTAATGCCATCTTAAATATCCTCCTTACTAAATTTTATTAAAATTTGTATTTACCTGTTTTCTTTTCTTCGGCTTCCTTAGCCTTGTATGCAGCGATGTCATCTTCTGTATAGAACATGAATGGGTCTTTTCTTGGTTCCTTTATCTGCTGCGGCTGAGGAGGAACGCCTATTGCCTCAAGAAATGACCTCATGCCCTTCATCTCTATAACTTCACCGATTCTTTCTCTCGGCTTTGCATTTTCATCCCACCAGTCCCATATTTTTCTGATCATGTCTTTGACCTCAGTGTATGGCGGCTCTACCTTAATAAACGGCACGATGACCCATGAAAGCAGTGAACCTACAACGATAGGAGCTTTACTTCCTATGCAGATTGTTGCTCCTCTTTCACCGCTCGCCTTTAATGCCTTTGTCATTTTTGTTATGCAGTGCATGCACCTGCTGCATTCAGCGTTGTTAATTTTCATCGCCTTTCCGTCATAGCTTATGCACTGCGTCGGACACATATTGACGATCTCGGCGTTTATATCCATTCCTTTCTTCGCATAATTCTGGACTTCGGCCTGGTCTATTAATATGTCGCCCTTCCATGTCCCGATGATGGACATGTCTGCACGGGCAATAGCTGCAACGCAGTCACAAGCGCAACCAGAAGACTTTATCTTGAATTTATATGAAAATGCCGGTCTGTGCATCTCATCCTGAAATTCCTGTGTGAGCGCGTATGTGAGATCGAGCGTATCATAGTTTGTCCACTCGCAACGGCCAGGTCCGATGCAGCAACTCGGGGTTCTCAATGCAGAACCTGAACTGCCAAGATCCCATCCGCGGGAGGAATATTCAGCGAATATCGCCTCAAGTGATTCTGTCCTGCAACCCAGAAGAACCAAGTCTCCGGTTGAACCGTGCATATTCGTCAAACCGCTTCCGTATTTATCCCATATATCGCATATTTCTTTCAGCGCCTTGCTTGTGTAGAAAAATCCGCTCGGCTGGTTTAATCTGACGGTATGGAAGTGCGCTACTCCGGGGAATTCATTGCCTAATTCTGAATACCTTCCGATAACTCCGCCTCCATAGCCGAGAACGCCGACTATACCGCCGTGTTTCCAGTATCCAACCTTGGTGCTGTAACATTTTTCAAGATGACCGACAGCGTCATTAGCCATCTCATTGGTCTTGGCAGCTTTTTTCATCTCAGTGACAAAGCTTGGCCACGGACCCTTCTCAAGGTCGTCAATTAAGGGCGTATTATACTTCTTCATCAAATTCCTCCTTTGTGTGATTTTTATAGCCTAATTTTCGTGAAAAAATGTAAGCTACACAGATTAAAACACCTTTTATCTAATGGTCAAATAAAAAAAACTAATCTATAAATCATAATTATTTATTATCGCTGAGAAATCTTATGGCTTCTTTCACCTTCTCTAAATCTACCTGAGTATTGAGGCAGGGGCCAAAAGGCCGCTCGTTTGGAATGCCAAGCACAGGCAGCGGATAGGTATCAACAATCCCGCTGCTAAGGTCTGTTTCGCATGCAACAGCAACTATTGCATCGGGCCTTAAATCTTTTATAAGCCTCCTTGCAAGCGTACCGCCTGTAGCGACAGAAAGGTTAAGCTTATTCTCATCAGCAATCTGGATGAGGTCTTTTATCTCGCACTTGCCGCATCTCTCACAATTATAAATGTTATGCGTAAGCCTGATTGTGCATTCATCTATCTGAAGGCAGTGCGGTAAGAGGAGCAATATCTTCTTTGTCTTCGGATTTTCAGCCCTGACAAGTTTATTGTTAAGGTTTATGATAAACTGCTGAAGCTGTTCTTTCTTATCCTTTCTGAAAGAGCCGATAACCATAAGCATGGGATACAAAAACCTCAACACCAATCCCCTTATCCACCTACGCTTCATCGAAATACATCCCTTCGTTTATGTTTCTTCCCTGAAGAAAGGCGCTTGCCGGCATCACTTTTTTGTTCTGCGGCTGAAGTTCAACAATAGAAAGCAGCCCGCTGCCTGTGCCTGCAATAAACTCACCGTTATGCGCTTTTTCTATACGCCCGGTCATTCCCGAACCGGCAATAGACTTAACACCAATAAGTTTAATCATTTCCCCATTCAAATAACAATACGCCCCGGGCCATGGGTGCATTCCCCTCACAAAATTGGACAGTTCTACTGCTGTTTTTGACCAGTTGACCAGGCCATCCTCTTTTTTGATAATAGGCGCATGAGTGACTCCGCCCTTCTGGGGTATGGGCTTTACTGAACCATCCTTAATCCCCTTTATTGTCTTGAGCAACAGCGATGCTCCAAGTTCAGACAACCTGAGGCTCAGGGTTTCTGTTGTATCCTCATCGCTAATCTCAAGCTCTTCCTGAAGCAGAATATCGCCGGTGTCAAGCCCTTTATCCATAAGCATTGTCGTAATGCCTGTCTTTTTCTCGCCGTTTATTATCGCCCATGCAATCGGTGCCGCGCCCCTATATTTTGGAAGAAGCGATGCATGGACATTTATGCAGCCCAGCGCAGGAAGCCTGAGTATCTCCTCCGTAAGAATCTTTCCGTAAGCCACAACCGCTATAAGCTCAGGCTTAATTGACGAAAGTTTATCCAGAAAAGCGGCATCATTCATTTTCTCGGGCTGAAGCACGTTTATCCCGTTTTTTACAGCAAGTTCTTTCACAGGTGACTGCGAAAGCAGATGCCCCCTTCCTTTTTTTCTGTCAGGTTGTGTTACGACTGCAGAGATTTCTTCTCCAGCCTGAATTAGCGCTTTAAGCGACGGGACTGCAAATAAAGGGGTACCGAAAAAGACTATACGCATTTATCTCCGGGTTTAAAATTAAAAGTTAAGAGTTAAAAGTTATGATTTCTTAGATTTTTCACTTAAAATTTTTTTATAGCGTTTCTTAAAAAACTCTCTTTTGATGGGGCTCAATCTGTCAATGAAGAGTAATCCGTCAAGATGGTCTATCTCATGCTGAAGCGCTCTTGCAAGAAGGTCTCCGCCCGCTATCTCTATGGGTTTGCCTTTTCTGTCTAAACCCTTTACCAGAACCTCCTCTGCCCTTTTTACTTTTGCCCTGTACTCATGGATGCTCAGGCACCCCTCTTCATCTTCAACACTGCCTTTTTTCTCAACAATCTCCGGATTTATTAGCACTATAAGAGGGGTCTTTTCATCAGCCGCGCTTACATCTATCACGCATAACCTCTTTGAAACTCCAACCTGATTAGCTGCAAGGCCAACCCCTTTCGCCGCATACATTGTTTCTATCATGTCATCTATCAATCTCTGGATGCTGCTGTTTATATCAACAACAGGAGCAGTTTTTTCCTTTAAGATCTTTTCAGGATATTTTTTAATTTCAAGCAGCGCCATTCTTTATTATAAACCATTTTAAGGTAAGTGAAGAAATGATAATAACAGGAATAAGGAAAATGTCTCCCTTATTCAAATCTGTTAGAATATTATATGCATCCGATAGAGATAATCAGGAAATACTACAATCCAGAATCCGAGGCTTATAGTTTCCTTGTTCAGCACAGCAGGATGGTGGCAAAAAAGGCAGTTGAAGTTGCTGAGAGGGTCAAGCAGCTGAATCCTGATATAAAATTTATTGAAGAGGCAGCAATGCTGCATGACATAGGAATATTCCTCACGCACGCGCCTCAAATCGGCTGTCATGGAGACAAGCCGTACATCTGTCACGGCTATCTCGGCAGAGAACTTCTGGAGAGAGAGGGATTCCCAAAACACGCAATCGTATGCGAGACACATATAGGTGCCGGGCTTACAAGCGCAGATATAGAAAAAAACAATTTCCCGCTGCCAAGAAGGGACATGATGCCAAAAACTCTGGAAGAACAGATTATATGCTTTGCAGACAAGTTTTTTTCGAAAGACAATGAACCGCTCAAAGAAAAACCGATTTCAAAAGCAAGAGAATTCATAGCGAAATTCGGAGACGATAAACTTAAGCTGTTTGACGAGTGGCTGAAGTTGTTTGGAGAAACAGAGTAACTTTACTTTTTCTTCAACGCCCTTTCCACTGTTCTTATTGCACAGAACTCTCCGCACATGCTGCACACTTCGCTTTCAGTTGGAGGAATCTCTGCCCTCCATTCCCTTACCTTCTCAGGATTAAGGCTCAAGGCAATCTGGCCGTTCCAGTCAAGCGCCTTTCTGCACTTTGCCATCTGAATATCTTTATCAATAGCTCCTTTTATGCCCTTTGCTATGTCAGCGGCATGTGCAGCGAGCTTTGATACGATAACTCCTTCTTTCACGTCTTCTATGGTAGGAAGCCTTATATGCTCTGAAGGAGTAACATAACAGAGGAAATCAGCTCCGGCTGCTCCTGCAATCGCTCCTCCTATAGCTGCTGTTATGTGGTCATAACCCATTCCTATGTCTGTCACCAATGGCCCCAGAACATAAAACGGCGCGCCCTTGCAAATCTCCTTTTCGAGCCTTACATTCAGCTCAACCTGATTCAAAGGAACATGGCCCGGCCCTTCGATAATAACCTGAATATTTTTCTCTACAGCCAGATCCCTTAATTCTCCGAGTGTGAGGAGTTCCTCTATCTGAGTCCTGTCTGTTGCATCTGCAAGGCATCCCGGACGCATCCCGTCTCCGAGGCTCAGGGTCATGTCATATTTACAGGCAATCTCAAGAAGCCTGTCATACTGCTCATAAAGAGGATTTTCTTTCTGATTGTATATCATCCATTCAAGGAGAAACGAGCCTCCTCTGCTTACTATGTCGAGAATCCTTCCTTCTTTTTTCAATCTCTCGACCGCCCTCATTGTGAGTCCCGAATGAACAGTAATGAAGTCGACGCCCTCTTCCGCATGTTCTTCTATTACTTTAAAAAGGTCGTCTGCTGTCATTTTTGCTATTGCGCCTTTCTTTTCAGCGGCACGAACAGCAGCCTCATAGATTGGAACTGTTCCAACTGCAACAGGAGATTTTTCAATCATCATCTTCCTGAGTTCTTTTATAGGCCCTCCTGTTGAAAGATCCATCACGGCATCAGCGCCGTATTTAACAAGGACTTCAAGTTTTTCCATCTCATCGTCCACTGAAATCCTGTCTTTTGAGGTGCCGATATTGGCATTTATTTTTGTGCGCATGTTCTTCCCGATACCCATAGGCTTTATTTTGTGGTTTATGTTTATCGGAATAACGCTCACGCCTGATGCAATATCTACCGAAAGCTGTTCGGGCGTTAACCCCTCTTCAGAGGCAACAAGCTTTACCTCATCTGTGATAATCCCCTTTTTTGCCAGTTCTATTCTTGTCATTTTGCTATTCTCCAATTTGTCATTGCGAGTGAAACGAAGCAATCTCGTCTTTTGAGTTTGTTGCGGCTGATCTTAACCAAGATTGCCACGGGCTTCGCCCTCGCAATGACATTTCAACCTTAGAAAACTCAAATATTTTTCTGTTTCCCCTTTAATCTTTTTAGCCCCTAAAATTCCACTTATCAATGCAATGCCATCAGCGCCTGCATCCATAACCTCTTTAATCTTATTCTCTTTAATTCCGCCAATAGCAAAAACCGGAATTGAAATCTCAGCCTTTGTTTTTCTGATAATATCAACTCCGAGAGGCTGGCCATATTTCAGTTTTGACGGTGTTTTATAAACAGGGCCCAGTGTTATAAAATCAGCGCCTTCCTTCTCTGCCTGTTTTGCCTCTTCGATGCTGTGCGCTGATACGCCTATCATAAATTTATCTTTGACAATTTTTCTTACAGCATAAGCAGGCATGCTCTTCTGCCCAAGATGAACACCATCAGCCTCAACAGACAGTGCAATATCAACCCTGTCATTAATAAATAATTTCGCCCTGTATTTATCTGCTATTTCCCTCATTCTGTATGCCATATCAAGCAATTCCCTTGTACCTAAATCCTTTTCTCTTAACTGCACTGCTTTCACACCGCCCTTTAACGCCGCCCTAACAGCAGGGATTAGGGCTTGGGGATTAGGGATTAGTTTTCTATCTGTTATTAAATAAAGTTTAAAATTAAGTACGTCTTTTCTTTTCACTAATCCCTGACCCCTAATCCCTGCTGTTAAAGCATTCCCTCAATCGGACTGCTCGCAGCAGCATAAAGTTTTTTAGGAATCCTTCCTGCCTTATACGCAAGCCTGCCCGCAATCACCGCATGCTTCATAGCGCTTGCCATTGCAATCGGATCTTTTGCCCCTGCAATCGCAGTGTTAAGAAGCACCGCATCACAGCCTAATTCCATCGCAACAGCAACATCAGACGCAGTTCCTACACCAGCGTCCACAATAACCGGCGCCTTCACTGTCTCTAAAATAATCCTGATATTGTATGGGTTCCTTATTCCAAGTCCAGAGCCTATTGGAGCAGCCAACTCCTCAACATTGTAACAGCCGGCAGTATTCGGAAGAATCTTGTATTTCCTGGGATCAATATAGTCAAACAGGTTTTCGGATTTCCTGTCTATGATATTCACCCTTCTTACAGCAACAGTGACAACATCAGCGCCTGACGCCTCAATAGCCTTCTTTGTCTCCTCAAAGTCCTTATACTTCCCTGTCCCAACCCAGAGACGGGATTTAAACTCTATCCCTTTAATTATAAACTTATCCTCCATATACACTCCTTTTAACCTGATTTATTCACAAATATAAGCAGGAATGGTTTGAGCGACATTCGAGATTTTTCGGTAATAGTTCTTGGCGAATTGGAGCGTCTACAGCCTCGACTGTTTGAGTTTCCCGAATATTTCGGGAAACGAGTTTCGAGGATGTAGCGTAAAGAGCCTTAGAACTGTCGAGAAATATCGGCAGAAAGCGAATGCCATTTCTGCTTATTATCATCTGTTTCCTCCTCCCACAAAATTCACAATCTCAATCCTGTCCCCATCTTTCAGCCTGCAACTGCCATAATCGGACTTCTTTATTATTGAAAGGTTTACCTCAACAGCAACCCTCTCAGGCTTAACGCAAAGCTCTCCAAGAAGCTCCTGAAGAGTCTCAGCCTTTGATACTTCTAAATCTTCTCCGTTTATAACCAGCCTCATAAAAATAAAAAACCGCATCCCTCGAAAAGGATACGGCCTGCCTTCCCATCCCTACGCCGGCATTATCCGTATCAGGTTCATGGGGTCTCCCGATAAAATCGGGACTCTCAGGCTCTCGCCTCCCCCAGGGGTTGATTTAAGTATAGATTAGTTTTTTAACCAATGTCAAACTTAGATAGACTAAAGCGTATTTATCTTATGCGCGAGGCATCCTGCGCCAAAACCATTGTCCACGTTCATGACAGCAATTCCGGGCACACATGAATTGAGCATTGCAAAGAGCGCAGTTAATCCGCCGAGGCTCGTGCCGTATCCTGTTGATGTAGGCACAGCAATGATAGGCTTGTCTGTTAATCCCCCAACAACCGATGGAAGCGCGCCCTCCATTCCTGCAATAACAATGATAACCCTGGCGTCCTTAATATATTTCTTATTGTCCATAAGCCTGTGAAGCCCGGCAACTCCGACATCATAAAGAGTAGTTACCTTGCTTCCAAGAAACGAGGCTGTAACCGCTGCTTCCTCTGCAACGGGGATGTCTGATGTTCCTGCTGTAAGAACAAGAACATTCCCGGTTTTTTTATTTTCTCCTCCTATTGAAATAATTCCTGATGCAGGATGAAAAACAGCGCCTTTGACCTTAAGGGCATTATGAATATCTTTAGCGGCTTTAGTAATGAGGAATCTTTTGCTTTTTTTATACATTGCCTTTGCAATGCTCATTACCTGTTCCTTTGTCTTTCCTGACGCAAAGATAACCTCAGGCACTCCCTGCCTCAGATGCCTGTGATGGTCCACCTTTGCAAATGAGATGTCTTCGTATGGAAGGTGTTTAAGCTTATTTACCGCGCCTTCAACAGAGATGCCGCCGCTTCTCACTGACGAGAGAATCTTCTTTATCTTGTCGTTATTCATCTTTGAAATTAAAACTCAGACTTTAATGCGCGGTTCATGAGGTCATTGACAGCCTCTGCGGGGCTTTTGTCCTCGTAGAGGACTTTGTATACCTGCTCCACAATAGGCATCTCAACATTATATTTTTTTGAAAGGTGATAGGCTGATTCAGCGGTATCCACACCCTCTGCAACCGCCCTTGTCTGCGAGAGAATATCAGCGAGTTTCATGCCTTGAGCGAGTTTAACTCCTGTCGTGTGATTCCTTGAGATTACGCTTGTGCATGTCAGCACCAGATCACCAAGCCCGCTTAATCCGGAAAAAGTCTCCTCTTTTGCGCCCATCGCAAGGCCAAGCCTCCTCATTTCGGCAAGCCCTCTTGTTATCATCGCTGCGCGCGCGTTGCTGCCCAGTCCGAGGCCGTCAGATATTCCTGATGCGATGGCCATCACATTTTTCAAGGCTCCGCCAAGTTCAACGCCGATTAAGTCATTGTTCGTATAAACCCTGAAATGATTTGTATTTAAAATTTCCTGAAGCAGCAAGCCTGTGTCCGTGTCTTCTGTTGCAAGCGTTACTGCCGTAGGTTTTTTCATTATCGCCTCTTTTGCAAAGCTGGGGCCTGAAAGCACAGCGATCTTATGCCCAGTGATTTCTTTGAATATAGAAGAAACTGTCAGAAGGGTTCCGCGTTCTATCCCCTTTGATGCGCTTATGATTACTGCTTCATCGGGAATATAAAAATCCGCCTTTTTGAATACTGCTCTTGTATATTGTGTCGGTATAGCGCTCACAACATATCTGGCCTGTTTTACGGCTTCATCTAATTTATGCGTGATTCTTATGTTGTCGGGGATAGCAATATCAGGCAGGTAAATACTGTTTATTCTTGTGTTCCTTATCTCTTCGGCAAGAGATTCCTCATATACCCATAGAGAAATGTCAAAGCCCTTCTCGGATAAAATACACGCAAGGGTGGTCCCCCAGCTTCCTGCGCCTATGACTGCAATATAGCCCATAAAAAAAGTTGAAAGTTGAAAGTTGAAAGTTGAAAGTTAATGATTAAAAATCTCCTTGTCATCTTAGTTCATAGCTGAGAGCTATTAGCTGATAGCTGACAGCTAAAAATCACCATTTTATCAATGCCGAGGCCCATGTAAGCCCGCCGCCGAAAGCCTCAAGAAGAACATAATCTCCGTCTCTTACCCTGCCCTGCCTTACGGCCTCATCAAGCGCAATAGGGATAGAGGCGGCAGAGGTATTCCCATATTTATCAATATTGACAAAGGCCTTTTCCATCGGAATATTAAGCCGTTCAGCAGTTGCCTGTATGATTCTCATATTTGCCTGATGAGGAATAATCAGGGAAAGCTGGGATGCCTTGAGCTTATTTTCTTCGAGGGTTCTTGACACAAGATTTTCAAGCGTCCTTACAGCAACCTTGAAGGTCTCGTTGCCTTTCATCTTAAGATAGTGCATCTTCTTTTTCAGTGATTCCTTAGAGGGAGGATTAATCGAGCCTCCGCCCGGCATGTGCAGGAGTTCCCACAGCGCTCCGTCAGACCTTATATGTGTAGAAACTATTCCCCTGTCTTCATCTGTGGCTTCCAGTATTACGGCTCCGGCGCCGTCGCCGAAAAGCACGCAAGTGGTCCTGTCTTCCCAGTCGGTAAATCTGGAAAGGACTTCTGTGCCGACAAGCAGTATTCTTTTATAAGCGCCGCTTTTTATAAAGCTGTCTGCTATCGAAAGCCCGTAAAGAAAACCTGAACATGCGGCATTTACATCAAAGGCAGCAGCTTTTTTTATGCCAAGCTTATGCTGAAGATGACAGGCAGTTGCAGGCATAGGCATGTCTCCTGTGACTGTTGCAACAATTATCAATTCAATATCTTTTGGTTTTATATCAGCTCTTTTCAGCGCCGCCTTTGCCGCCTCATACGCAAGATCAGATGCCGCCTCTTTCTCGCTTGCTATCCGCCTTTCCCTTATGCCTGACCTCTCCATGATCCATTCATCAGAGGTATCAACCATCTTTTCAAGGTCTAAATTGGTAAGCACACGCTCCGGCACATAAGAGCCTGTTGCGATAATCTTAGCCCTTAACAACAGCCTTCTCCTTTGCGCGAAGATTCAATATCTCCTCTGAGATAATCTCATGCACTTTCTTTCTGGAAAACTCTGATGCAACCCTGATTGCATTTCTTACTGCGCGCGATGAAGATCTCCCGTGGCTTATTATGCATGTGCCGTTTATTCCGAGCAGGGGCGCGCCGCCATATTCGGCATAGTCTGTTTTCTTTCTGAAGTTCTTCAGCGCAGGCTTCATAAAAAGATACCCGACCCTTCCTGCTGCCATTCCTGCAATCTCCCTTTTGAGCATTTTTATTATCATATCAGCAAGACCTTCACTGGTTTTCAAGACTACATTCCCTATAAACCCGTCGCAGACCACCACATCAGCATCGCCTGAAAAAATATCTTTCCCCTCTATATTTCCTATAAAATTCAGATTTGTGCCTTTAAGAAGCTTGAATGCCTCTCTGGTAAGTTCGTTGCCCTTCACATCTTCCTCGCCTATGCTCAGAAGCGCCACCTTCGGCTCGCGTTTGCCGAAAATCGCCTTGCAATATGAGCTGCCCATCAATCCAAACTGAAGCAGATTCTCTGCCTTGCAGTCAACATTTGCACCCGCATCTATCAGAACAAACAGGCCTTTGAGTGTAGGTATTGTCGCCGCAATTGCGGGCCTGTCAACGCCTTTTGATTTCCCGAGAACAAAGAGCGCCGAAGCCATTGCAACGCCTGAATTGCCTGCGCTCACCACTGCGTCAGCTTCTTTATTTTTCACGGCGTCAACAGCGCGCCTGATAGAGGAATCCTTTTTTTTTCTGAGAGCGGTAACTGGAGACTCATGCATTCCTATGACCTGAGATGTGTGCCTGATTTGAATGCGGTTGGAGGTGCAGCGCCTGTCCTTCAGTTCTTTCTTGAGCTGTGCCTCGTCCCCGAAAAGTATGACCTCAAGGTCGTCGTATTCGCTTACACTCTCAACCGCGCCCTCTACCGTAACAGCAGGGGCATAATCGCCCCCCATGGCATCAAGGGCAATCCTCATGCTTCCTTTTCAACTGTTTCAAGAACCTTGTTGCCGTTGTACGAACCGCAGCTTGGGCATGCCCTGTGCGACAGCTTTAATTCCTTACATTCAGGGCACGAGCTTAGATTGGGCGACTGTCCCTTCCAGTTTGCCCTGCGTTTGTCTCTTCTGGTCCTCGTATGTCTATGCGTCGGATTAGCCATTTTTTTACTCCCTTCTTAATAATTCTTTTAATTCTTTAAGTCCCTCAAGTCTTGAGTCTGTTCTATCTAAACTGCATTTGCATTTATTTACATTTAAGTCTGTCCCGCATTTCGGGCATATTCCCTTGCAGGTTTCACTGCACAGCGGTTTCATGGAAACATTCAAAAGTATCTGCTCTTTCAGCAGTTCCGTGAGATCAAGCTCATCCCCGAAATAAAATCCTGTCTCCAGTTCATCTTCCCTGATCTCGCGCTTGCCCTCTGCCTTTAATTCCCCGGCAGGGTGGTAAGTTACAATAATTGGAGCGCTTATTTCAGATGTATAGTTTTTCAGGCATCTGCTGCATTCAAACTCTGCGCTTGCCGTTATCTCACCCTGTATTACAACCTCGGGCATTATCTTACTTATGCTTAACTGCCCTTTTACAGGAGAAACCAGTTTTATAACATCTGACTGAAGCGTCTCATCAATTGTAAGTTCCAGACCCTCATCAGGTATCTCTGAAATCAATATCTTCATCTTTGCGTACCAATAGAGAAAAGTGTTTAATTATAAAGAATGCATTAAAAACATGTCAAGGAAACCGAATGTGAAATTTACCTTGACCAACATTTTGGTATCTTATATCATTGCTAACATGGGGATAGAGAATATACTAATACGGTCATTAGTAAGGACACATAAAAAAAGTCCGTCATGCCCGCAGGTTGTAAGCGGGCATCCAGTGTCTTTTCTGGATTCCTGCCTTCGCAGGAATGACAATCGTGTAGTCTTACTTATGAACTCCTTAGTAAAACAAAAAAACTGCTGTCCCGAATTGTGGTTTATGCGGAGGTTTAATATAAGACATATTTTTACAATTATGATTGCTGCTCTTTTTTTGTTTTATCCATCGCATGGTTTTACAGCGGTTAAGGAGATTGTTTCAGAAGGGGCATACAATATGGGCGATGGCGAAACCCCGACTGTTGCAGAAAGCAGGGCATTGCTTAATGCAAAGCGGGTTGCCCTTGAACAGGCAGGGACTTATGTGGAGAGTTATACAAAGGTGGAGAGTTTTCAATTAACAAAAGACGAGATACAGGTTCTGGCGTCAGGGATTATGGAAGTGGAGATACTTGATAAGAAAAGGACTATTGTCGGCGACGGCTTTCGCTTTTGGGTAAAGATAAAGGCAAAGGTCAATCCTGACAGGATTCAGGAGATGGCAAATAAAGTTAAAGACAAATCAGTTGTTGAGGATTATAAAAAGATTCAGGAGGCTTATGACAGAAGCCAGAAAGAGATTGGGGAATTAAAGAAACAATTAGCACAGACAAAGGATAAGAAGGAGAAGAAACAGGTAGAGGCAAAGATTTCTGATGAGGAGAGCTTGTTTCAGGC
Source organism: Nitrospirota bacterium (assembly GCA_016195565.1). NCBI lineage: Bacteria > Pseudomonadati > Nitrospirota > Nitrospirota bacterium. The sequence continues at coordinate 179,809 of JACPZK010000006.1, forward strand.
AAATGAGTGGTTTGCTAAAGGATACCAGCATAATTTAAATAACGAACTTGATAAGGCAATAGAGGCATATACAAGTGCAATTGCCCTGAATCCGAATTATGTTGAGGCTTATAACAATCGTGGGATTGCCTATTATAATAAAGGTCTTTATCACAGTGACAAAAGTCAACTTGACAGGGCAATTGAAGATTTTAATAAGGTAGTTATATTAAATCCGAATAGTTACTCGGCTTACTTTGCTCAAGGGGCGACGTATCTTTATAAAGAACAGTACGATAAAGCGATTGAGGAATTCAATAAAGCAATTGTCTTAAACCCGAATAGCGATTTGGCCTACGTGGGCCGTGGATTTGCCTATGATAAGCAGAAAGAATTTGAGCGAGCGATTGAAGATTATAATAAAGCGATCCAATTGGGGGGCTATTGGCAGGCCATGGCATATAGCAACAGGGGGCTTATCCGTGCAAATAAAAAACAATACAATATGGCGATTGAGGATATCGGTAAAGCGATTACGTTGGCTCCGAATAATGCCAAGTACTACAGCGTGCGCGGTTTCGCTTATGCACTATCAGGCAATATGGGGAGAGCTATTTCTGATTTTCAAAAGTCTTGTGATATGGGGGATAAAATCGGGTGTGATCTTCTGCAGAAGGTTTTACAAAACAGATAATCAAAAAATGGATGCGGACAGCTGATAGCCGCAGATGATTTCAGGCGTCCTACTTATAAACCTCTCCCCATCCATACCGTGAAAGTCTCTTATATACAGACCAGCCGTATTTTTTTCTGGAATGTTTGTCTGCTGATTTGGTAGTCTTTCCAATATGAAAGGACAACCGGTCACTTCCCGCAACCCTTGGGTGTTCGTGCCCACGCTCTATTTCGCCGAAGGCCTTCCTTACATCATCATCAACACCGTCTCGGTCATCCTATATAAAAAGATGGGTATCGACAATGCCAGCATCGCATTCTGGACAAGCTGGCTCTACCTGCCATGGGTCGTCAAGATGTTCTGGGGGCCGCTCGTGGACATCTACTCAACGAAGAGAAGGTGGATTATCTCCACGCAGTTCAGCATGGCTGTCTGTCTATTCGTTACAGCGTATGTGCTGAACACAGAGGGATATTTCTTCCTTTCTCTCTCAGCCTTTGCAGTTGGCGCATTTGTTTCTGCAACACATGACATTGCCACAGACGGGTTTTACATGCTTGCTCTCAGCAAGGAGGAGCAGGCGCTATTCGTTGGTATCCGTGCCACGTTCTACCGGCTTGCCATGATCTTCGGCTCAGGCCTGCTCGTGTATACGGCGGGCAGGATCGAGACTCTCACAGGCAGCATTCCATTGAGTTGGACAGCTGTCATCGGTGCGTCAGGTTTTGTATTCGTTCTTGTGCCGCTGTATCACACGTTTGTGCTTCCCTTTCCAGCGAACGACAGTAAACGTTCACCACGGGACGCTGCAGGTGATGTTTCTTTTCTTGAAATATTTCGTTCTTATTTCAAACAGGAAAAGATCGGGGCGATCATTGCCTTTATTCTGCTTTACCGTTTCGCCGAAGCAATGCTCCTGAAGCTGGCCCCGCCTTTTTTACTGGACCCCAAAGGTGCGGGCGGTCTGGGACTTTCTACCTCACAGGTCGGGCTCGCGTACGGCACGGTGGGCATGATCTGTCTGGTTGCGGGAGGAATCCTCGGCGGATGGCTCATATCCCGGTTCGGGCTTAAGAAGTGTATTTGGCCCATGGCGATTACGCTCCACTTCCCTGATATTTTCTATGTATATATGGCCTATGTGCAGCCTGAAATCGGGCTTGCCTATGTCCTCGTTGCCTTGGAACAGTTCGGATACGGCTTGGGATTCACGGCATTCATGGTGTATCTCATGCACATTGCACGGGGCAGGTACAAAACGTCCCACTTCGCTATTTCTACAGGCATTATGGCTCTGGGCATGATGCTGCCGGGATTCATCAGCGGGTATCTCCAAGAGGCAGTTGGATACCGGATGTTCTTTGTCATCGTCTGCGTCCTTGCTATTCCGGGCGTCCTGACCATTCTATTCATTCCTAAAGACGAAAAACAGGAGTACGAGTGATGTTCTCCAGTGCTCAAAGACCCGACAGTATCCCAATCCCGATAATATCGGGACAAGCTCATGGGTTGATAGCACAGAGGGAATTTTTTACTTCAAGGAACTATTCTTAGCACGGCTACTGAACCGCTCTTGTTCGCTTCTGAACTCAGGATATTTGCTTACTGCAAAAAGAATTGATACAAGCAGTAAAACAGCGGCTATAATGCGTGTCTTCTTTTGGCTGAAGATTGCAGGGAAGGCAGCAAAAAGCGCTGCAAGCACAAAAAGAGCAAATGCTCCTGACGGAGACATTATAAGCAATCCAACAAACAATAAGATTGCCGCAAACCATGCAAGCGCATTAGCTGATTCTTTTTTCATCTGAAAATACCTCTATCCTGTCATTGCGAACCAAAGGTGAAGCAATCTCGCTTTATCGATTGCCACGCGGAGTTTATCCTGAGCGTAAAAACAAGATTGCTTCGCTTTGCTCGCAATGACAGAAAGCGAAGGGCTCGCAATGACAACATTGAAACTCTAATTAACATACAGGATATTTCCCTCTGCTTAAATCCATACAGAATTTATTTATCTCTGAAAACTCTCTCTCAAATATCTCCTCTGCCGTCTTTGCTATCTCGCCAATCTTTCTTCCCCTTTCCAGCAAAACCTGCGCAGTAGCAACCTGCGGTTCATCTATCGGAGTGCCTATCCTGCTTAAAAGAAGGACATAGACTTCTTTAATTCCTTCTACCTTTTCGTAAATCTCCTTCGCAATCTTATGCGCAAGAACATTGTAAATCTTTCCGACATGGCTTACAGGATTCTTTCCTGCTGCTGCCTCTGTGCCTAACGGCCTGTTCAGAGATATCAGCCCATTCACACGATTGCCTCTTCCAACCTGCCCTGAATCTGCATCCTCTGCTGAAGTTCCCAAAAGACTGAGATATACGCCTCCAAGCCCCCTTCCCTTTTCATCAAGAGTATTAAAATACACATTTCTTTTTTTAAACCCCTCAAAGCGTTCAAGAAAACTCTCCATCACATCATGTATGGCTTGTTTTCTCTCAAAATAGTCGTTCTCTGATTTTATGTAATCTGCAAGCAAAGGCATGGCAACTGTTAAATCCAGAACATTTTCCCTTCTCAGCCCCATCACCTTTATATCCTCGCCTGTCTCCGGATATTTTTGTTTGAATTTTTTTGAATTGAGAAACTGTTCAAGCTCAAGAACAATTTTTTCCGTGGGGCTTAAAGGATAATATCCCACAGCTGCTGATGTGTCATTTGCGGGCAGCACTCTTCCTTTCCTCAAAAAAATGTCCGTAAGTTCTTCTGAACCGGGCGCAAGCACAATGCGGTATTTTAAATGCCTCTCAGGGTCAACAAACCTCAAATTTCTCTTCAACCACTTTTTCGCAGCACTAACTGCAATATCAGCCACAGGTATTTCTTTATTGCCTGCCCTGAAAGTCGCCCTGTCACCTATCGTAAGCTCCATCGGCTTAAGAACTCTGCCGCCTCCAAAATATTTCTTAACCCTGCCCGCGGCAAGCAGGCCTTTGTCTATGTTGTGGTGAAGAATTGTGCCGAACTGTTTGATATATTCCTTTGACAATGCCACTGATATTGCATCCATCATCGAATCGCACATGTAATCAGGATGCCCGATGCCCTTCCTCTCAACAATCTCAACCCGATGCTCTGTTATTGACTTGCCCTTATATGTTTCGATTACGATCATCTTCACACCTTCCAGCACATCTTCTTCGCCTTTGCCTTCTCCACCTCTTCTTTTTTTGCCTCGTATCCCTTTTTCCCCATCATGCCGTAAGTGAAGTTCTTGCCCTCCTCAACACCGGGCTGGTTAAAGGGATTCACGCCGTATAAAAAACCTGTGAACGCTGTCGCCATCTCAAAGAAATGGAATAACTGCCCCATGTGGTACGCATCTATCTTCGGAATGCTTATTGTCATATTCGGCCTTTTAATCTTTGACAGGGCAAGCTCTGTTGATTCCTGCTCTGCCTTAATAAGCTCTGAAAGCGTATGCCCTCCGAGATAGCTCGTTCCTTCCACATCCTTAAAAACTTTCGGGATTTCAAAGTCAACCCCATAATCATCAACTTTTATAAATACGACAACTTTATCCTCAGGGCCTTCCATCCATAACTGAAGCTGGGAATGCTGGTCTGTTGTGCCGAGTGACGGATATGGCGTAAGCCCTGACCCAGATTTCCCGAGGCTCTCTGCCCATAACTGACAGAACCATTCTGCTGTTGGTTTCAGTCCGTCAGCATAAGGAATCAAAACATTTATGTTTCTCTTTTCCTCCCTTTCCATGAGATAAAGCAATGTCCCGAAAAGATATGCTGGGTTTTTCCATATCTCTGCATCCGAGCATTTACTGTGAATATCCCTTGCGCCTTTAAGCATTTCATCTGCATCAACGCCTGCAACCTCGGCGCAAAGCAAACCCACAGGGCTAAGGACAGAATATCTTCCTACAACACCCTGCGGAATTGAGAGTGTCCTGAATCCTTTTTCATCTACAATCATTCTCAGGCTGCCTTTTTCAGGGTCAGTTGTCGCAATAAAATTTTTTGCTGAATCAGAAACAGCGCTGTTCATCTTATCCCACAGTATCATGAAAGACGCCATTGTCTCGGCAGTGCTTCCTGATTTTGTGATGACATTAACCGCTGTTTTTTTAATGCCTGCCAGAGATAAAATCCGCTGAAGCGTCCTCGGATCGACATTATCATAAACAAACACCCTTGGCTTCTTGTCAAGGTTGTGGAAAGGGCTCAGCGCCTCCAGTATCGCCCTCGGGCCAAGTGCAGAGCCGCCGATACCGAGGATTAAGAAGTTCTCAAATTTTTTCCTGACATCTGATGCGATTTTTTTAATCTCTGACGTGTCCTGCTCAAGAAGGCCTATAAATGCGAGTTCAGGCCTTTCTTTTGCCTTTATTCGTTTATCAATTTCATATACGACTGCCTTTATACCCTCAATCTGTCTCTCAGAGATGCCCTTCTCTCCTATCACATCCCCCATCATATTTGAAAAATTGAGCTCAAGCATAATATTCCTCCATGGATTCAGGCTTCCTTTGCCGCCTTGAATCCCACTGTAAGAAGCACAATTAGAACTGTTGTAATCCCCACAAAAATCCCGGCTATATTTATGACCTTAAGCCACATGAGTATAATCAGAATTACGAAAAGAATAAAAAGTCTTATAAGGCTGAAGAATACCAGTTTTCCGCTTACCTGCTCTCCTGTGCCGACCAGACCTCCGATGCCCCATGCAAGCCCCTTGAGATTTGCAAGGGCAAGTATCCCGCCAATCAGGATGCTCAGAGGAAGCCTCTTCCACTCAATTACAGCCGAGATTATTGCAATAGGAATCAGCGAAAAAACAGACTGCCTATATACCCTTTTTATTATTTCCGTCATCCCCATCGTATGTCTTCCTCGCCATTCTTATGAGTTCGCGAAAACCTGCAATTATCCCGATTATTAAAAAAATAATTGTAAGCCATGGATATGTTATTACACCGAGGTATTTATCGAAGAGATAATCAAGCCCGTATCCCATAGCAAGCCCGACAAAAGTCGCAAGCACAAGGTTAAGCCCTATCGTGCTTGCCTCAAGAAGCTGCCTGAATAAGGGTTTTTCTGCCATAAAAGTTAAGAACGAAAGTTAAAAGTTTTCCCTCTTTCGTATTTATGTTGAAAAATCCAAACTGGATACTCCGGTCAAGCCGGAGTATGACAGAATAAGAAGTCATTCCCCGACTTGATCGGGGAATCCAGAAGGTTTGTCATTTGTATAACTTTCAACTTCTGTTTCTTAACTCTCAACTTTCTTTTAAAGACTCGTAAGCTGCTTTTACTGTTTTCTCTATGTCCTTTTCCGTATGCGCAAGCGACATAAAACCTGCTTCGAACTGGGAAGGCGCAATATTAACTCCTCTCTTAAGCATCCCCGTAAAGAATCTTGCAAACTTTGCGGTGTCAGATGTCTTTGCAGTGTTGTAATCAAAAATATCCTTATCAGTGAAATATGTGCAGAACATAGCGCCTGCCCTGTAAAATCTGGTTTTTACGCCAGCCTTCTTTGCCGCATCAACCAGCCCCTCTTCAAGTATTGCACAGAGTTTTTCGAGTTTTTTATAGGTCCCTTTGCCTGATAGAATCTTGAGGGTTTCAATGCCTGCCGTCATGGCAAGCGGATTTCCTGAAAGCGTGCCTGCCTGATAAACAGGTCCCTCCGGCGACACCATTGACATAATCTCTTTTTTGCCTCCGTATGCTCCGACTGGAAGCCCGCCTCCTATCACCTTGCCAAGACATGTCATGTCTGGCTTTATCTTAAAATATTCCTGAGCGCCTCCATACGCAACCCTGAAACCTGTCATAACCTCATCAAATATCAGGATGATTCCGTATTTTTTTGTTAGCTCTCTAAGCGCCTCAAGGAATCCCGGGCGCGGAAGAACGCATCCGATATTTCCCACAACAGGCTCAACTATGACGCAGGCTGCTGATTTCCATTCTCTTTCAATCACTGTCTTTAATGCACCTAAATCATTAAACGGAAGAGTTATAGTATTCTGAGCATAGGACTTCGGAACTCCGGGGCTGTCAGGGACTCCGAATGTCATTGCGCCTGAACCTGCCTTAACAAGCAGGCCGTTTGCATGGCCGTGATAACATCCCTCAAATTTTATAATCTTATCCCTCTTTGTAAATCCCCTCGCAACCCTTATTGCGCTCATCGCTGCCTCTGTCCCTGAATTCACCATCCTAACCTTATCTATGGACGGATATGCCTTAATAACAAGGTTTGCGAGTTCAATCTCAAGAAGGGTTGGAGCGCCATAGCTCGTTCCTCTTTCTATCGCTGATTTCAGCGCCTTAACTACTTTTGGGTGTGCATGCCCGAGTATGAGAGGCCCCCATGAAAGCACATAATCAATATAAGAATTGCCGTCTACATCATATATCTTTGAGCCTTTTGCCCTTTTGATGAAAATAGGATTTCCGCCCACAGCCTTAAACGCCCTGACAGGACTGTTCACGCCTCCCGGCATCACAGCCTTTGCCTGATTAAAATATTTCTGAGATTTCCGATAGGTTTTCATCTTCTGAAAGTGCTCAAAGTCTATCATGAAAATATTTTATATGTCAAACATCTTCTGAATCAGCACAGAGAGACGATTATTTGACTTTACGCATTTTTTTTGGTTATTCTTCATTATGGATTGGCTCATAAAATCTGCCATTGTTACAGGCCTTTTTGCCCTAACGTTCATGCTTAACATGCCTTTTGGTTACCTGCGGGGAAAAACAAAAAGATTTTCATTGAAGTGGTTTCTTTATATACACCTGCCGATACCTTTTGTCCTGCTTGCAAGAATACTATCGAATATTGATATAACATATATCCCCTTGTTTGTATTAGCCGCAGTCATAGGCCAGGTCTGGGGCGGAAAACTGGAGTTTAAATCTTGAAAGCTAATATCCTCGTAAGCCCCCGCAAGATAGAGCTTCGTGAGTTGAAAGTTCCGGAACCCTCTCGCGGAGAAATCCTTGTAAAAATCAAGGCAGCGCTTACCTGCGGAACAGACCTTAAGGCTTTCAGCAGGGGACATCATATAATTCCGATGCCCGGAGTCTTCGGACATGAATTCTCCGGAATAATTGCGGCAGCAGGTAAAGGAGTAAAAAAATTCAGAAAAGGCAATGAGATAATGGCAGTCCACAGCGCTCCCTGCCTTAAGTGCAGATACTGCAAGAGAGGGCTTTTTAATATCTGCGAAAATATAATGGAGACCAAAGTCCTCGGAGCATTCGCAGAGTATATTCTGCTTCCGGAGCATATTGTGAAACAGAATGTATTTCGCAAACCTAAAAACCTGACATTTGAAGAGGCTGCATTCCTTGAGCCGCTGTCATGCGTTATACACGGAATGCAGGGACTGCAAATAAAAAAAGGTGACAGGGCCTTGATAATAGGCGCGGGGCCCATCGGGCTTCTCCATCTTCTTTTACTGAAAAATAAAGGCGCTGATGTGATAATTTCAGGCTTTGAGAAAAGGCGCCTTGCGCTTGCAAAGAAACTCGGCGCTGCGTCAGCAGTAACACCCGATAGCATTGAATCCAATGTAGAAAGTTTTACCGGGGGGTTAGGCGTTGACTATGTATTTGAGTGCACAGGCCAGCCTTCCGTATGGCAGTCAGCGGTATATTATGTCAGAAGGGGCGGAACAGTTATTTTATTCGGAGGATGCAAGACAGGCACAACAGTGACTTATGATACGAGCAGGCTTCACTATGATGAGATAACATTAAAGGGAGTATTCCATTTCACGCCTGCTGATGTTAAAGAGGCGTATAACCTCCTGAAAAAACGGCAGATACCTGTATCAAAGCTGATATCAGGGCAATATCTCCTGACCGATACTGAAAAGGCATTTTTGAAACTCATGGAAGGCGAAGGGATAAAATATGCGATTATTCCCTGAAGCTGTTCCATCACCTCTGAGCCCCTATCTTCACTCATCTATGATAAAATAGTTCACAGCAAGAAGGAGGTTGTTATGCCCAAGACAATAGAAGCTATATATGAAGACGGAGTTTTCAAGCCATTAAAAAAGATACGGCTAACTGAGCATCAAAAAGTGGAGTTAAATATCTTTACAAAAGACGAGATTGATAATATAACAAAAACGGCCCTCGATATTATAGGAATCGGCAAAAGCACATTCAAAGATACCGCACAAAAACATGATGAATATCTTTATGGTAAAAAACGCCACCTCTTAAAGAAAGTCCAATGATAGTATTTGTTGATACAAGCGCATGGGTTGCGATTGCAGACAAAAATGACCAGTATGCAGCAGAAGCAAGCAACCTTTATAAAGACCTTATCTTTAAACGAGAGCAACTTACCACTTCTGATTTCGTTCTTGTAGAAACCTACAATCTCCTTTCGCAAACCATAGGAAGCAAAGCCACAGTAAGTTTTGGCAATAAACTAAAGGCTATCCCTTTTTTAAAATTAATTTCAATAACTCTCAGTGATTGGGAAAGAGCATGGGAAATCCTTGACAAGTATGGGGATAAGAATTTTTCTTTTACAGATTGCACAAGCTTTGCTTTAATGGAACGATTAAAACTTAGAGATGCTTTTACTTTTGACGCTCACTTCACTCGGTATGGGTTTAGTCGAATCCCATAAATTTTAACAATGAAAGTTGCTAAACTCTACAGTTTTAATGATATCAGGATTGAGGATATTCCAATTCCGGAAATTGGTCTTGGAGACGCCCTCATAAAGACACATGCCTGCGGCATATGTTCCGGCGATGTGATGCCGTGGTATATAGAGAAAAAGGCTCCGGTTGTCATCGGGCATGAGCCCACAGGCGAGATAGTGGAAGTCGGCAAAGACGTTACTTCATTTAAACCCGACAGCAGGGTGTTCACGCATCACCATGCACCGTGTTTTACATGCAGGTTCTGCAGGCGCGGTGATTATGTCCAGTGCGAGACATGGAAAAACACAAAGATAATTCCCGGAGGGATTTCAGAATATATTCTCATACCTCAGATTAATCTTGAAAATGATACACTGCGCCTTCCTGATACGCTCAGCTACGAAGACGGCACTTTGATAGAGCCAACTGCATGTGTTGTTAAAGCTCTGAAAAGAGTCGCCATAAGAAGAGGAGATACTGTCCTTGTTATAGGGCTTGGCTTCATGGGACAGTTAAATGTCCTGCTTGCAAGGAAATACGGCGCAGGCAGAATCATCGGAGCTGACATGGTTCAGTTCAGGCTTAATAAGGCAAAGGAACTCGGCGCAGACGAGGTGATTGATGTTTCAAAAGACAAGCTCATTGATGCCCTTAAAGAATTAACTGAAGGAGAGATGGTGGATGTGGTTGTGGTCGGGCCGAACAGCGCCGAAGCAATGAAACAGGGAATTGAATGCACAGGCGCAGGAGGAAAAGTCTTATTCTTTACGCCTGCAAAGCCTGATGAGAAACTTATAATTGACCCGAATGAACTCTATTTCAAAGATATAAATATTGTTACAAGTTACTCCTGCGGCCCTACAGACACAGTGGATGCGCTTGAAATAATAGAGAACGGAATTGTAAGCGCTGAAAAGCTTGTTACGCACAGATTCCCGATAGAAAAAACTGCCGAGGCATTCAGATTAACGGCAGAGGCAAAGGATTCGCTAAAGAGCGTTATTGTGTTTGAATAGAAGAATTTGACCCCTTTCCCCCCACAGTTTAGCCTTCCGCCCTTCCCGCCCTTGACAAAAGCATCGGTTATAATTACCATATATTATGGTTATATTACCAACTATTATGGTAAGAGAGGTTTGAATGCTGGAAGGATTGTTCGGGAATGTAATAATTGAGAAAATTCTGTTCTTTCTCTATGTATATGGCGAGGGGTATCCCATGGGCATGGCAAGGGTCTTTGGAGTGCCGGTAAACAGAATCCAGCAACAGCTTAAACGGCTTGAGAACGGCGGGGTTGTCGCAAGCCGGCTTGTCGGAAAGGTAAGGCTCTATACATTTAACCCGAGATTCCCTCTTCTGAAGGAACTAAAGGAGTTGACGGCAAGGGCTTATGAATTTGTTCCTAAAAATGAAAAAGACAGATATTTCACTATGCGCAGAAGGCCGAGAAGGGCAGGAAAACCATTGTGAAAACCGATTGGGAAAATATAGGAATTAAAGAACTCGCTTCTATCATATCCAGCAAGCTCAATGAGAAAGGGATTGATGCAATTCTTGTAGGCGGCGCCTGCGTTTCTATACTATACAAAGAATAAATATCTTTCTATTGACCTTGATTTTGTATCTTCCGCCACAATAAAAGAAATTTCTCCGGCGCTTTCAGAACTGGGGTTTGAGAGAAAAAGCTCTCGTCATTTTGAAAGAGAAGACTGCCCTTTCTTCATAGAATTTGTCTCTCCTCCCGCAGCCATTGGCAGCGAACCCATTAGAGGAAAAACCGTTCTACAAACAAGGCGCGGGAGCATTTTCCTGCTCACACCAACCGACAGCGTTAAAGACAGGCTTGCCGCATATTATCACTGGAATGACCCTCAGGCGCTGGAGCAGGCATTAATGCTTGCAAAGGCGCAAAAAATTAATCTGCAAGAAGTAAAACGCTGGTCAGAGAAAGAAGGGCATAAAGATAAATATAATTTTTTCCTGAAGGGGCTGAAGAAAAGCAAATAATTTTCCATTAACATCCGAGGCAAAAGACACGCTGAAGAGTGTGACTGTGTTTGAGTAATCTTTTTATGCTATGAAACTAAGATTAAATACCCCGTTGCCTTTTTAGTTTTACTTAATCCATCCAGTAATACAAAACTTTTTTAGTTTCGCTGAGTTTTTTGCCATCAAATAATCGCATTTCATATGAAACTTCATAAGCGCTATTGTTGTAAGTAACTAAAACTTCGTATACCCCGTTTTGGTCTAAGTCAACAATCCCAATAATTGATGATATTTTTTTAGTTTTTGTTAAAAGTTTTGATTTTTTTTCGTCGGTAATAAACAAAAAAGATGTCCATTCATCATCCTTATCCCCTTCGGTTTTAAATCTCTCTATATTATGATGCACTACACTTAAAAAATCATACTTTGTTTTTGAATTAGGCAAGGAGATATTTATAGCTTCATCAATATAAAATGTCTCACCTGATGACAAATGTTTTCTAATACTTTCAGAATATTTATTTGCATAATCTTTCGGTAGCTTTTTAATGGAGCCCACCGAGTCTGCCGAAGGATATTTAGCTCTCACACCAAGCAATGAGTCAGAAGCACCATCAAATCCAATTTTTTTATTCAGGCGAAGCAGGGCACAAGAGACTTCATTCGCATAGCCACACGCTTCTAAAATTTGTGTAACAGTTCCTTTAACTATTCCAGAAGACGCGGTAATTATAAAAATTTCATCTCCTAATTTGACGCTGTCTTGATCATTTTCTTGGGGAATAATAGCCACCGCCCCTTCACCTTCTAATTTGCCTTCGTGGAATTCCGCACCAAGATAATCTATTGAGCGAATTAAAAGGTAATGATCAAAAATAGTTTTTTCTTCAGCAACAGAAATATGAAATCTACCAAAACTAATAAACAAAACTATCAGCACTACGAAAAGTTTGGCGCCACAACTCATATTTCCCATACCCTTCTTAATTTTAAAATTCCCCTTTCCAATCCTGCCAGCATTATAACAAAAAAAGAAAAAATGGTGAATAGACTGACAATTTGATAGAATGCATCGAATGGTTACGCTCGGCAAAAAAACTCAAAATAGAAAAATAAATCATGCAGACAGCAAACTATGGACAGCGACCGGTTTTTTACAGCAGGAAAATCATCTATCAATCAAACAATGCTTCAAAGTCCCTTGGAGTGATGATTTTGACGCCTCTAAAGTTTTTCAGCACAAGCAGATCAGCATCTCCTGTTACAAGATACGCCGCCTTAGCCGCGAGAGCGCAGGCGAGGACGTTGTCGTCATCGGCATCCCTGCAAATGTCCGTAATTTTGACGTTGTGCTTAATGACATGGTCAATAGCCTCGCTGACAGGCTCCATTGCTGAAGCTGTTTCATCATGTGAAAGGCGAAATTTCTTTGAGAGGATGCGCCGGATTTCGGCCATAATGAACGGGCATGAGACGAGCGAAAATTCCCGGCTGCGGGCCCTGTGCAATAATTTTGCGCAAACCCCTTCTGTGATGATTGCCGCAATGAGCACATTAGTGTCAAATACGGCAATCATGATATCGCTTTAAAAACATCCTCTTCACTGACGATGCCGAGTTTCTTTGCCTTTGGGCCGAGCTTTTTCTGCACTGCCCTGAGCTTTGTTTCCCACAGGAACAGACTTAGAGACTCCTTTACGATGTCGCTCTTGTTGCGCCCTGTGCCTTTTGCAAACCTATCGAGTTCCTCGGACATGTTTTCAGGCAGGCTGACAGATAATACTGTTCTCATAAAGCACCTCCTGTATTACAATACACTACAATTGCAGCGATTGCAAGGCCTCATTCGGTTGCTTTCTTCGCGATAGTGACATAGAACAGCAGCGCCAACCACCAAAATCAAACTTTAAAACATGTTAAACTATTTCATTATGACTAAGAAGAAAACTCCGATATCATGCGACTGGATAGCTGGGCATATGCCTGTTAAAGGGAAAAAGACCAACAAGAGCAGACTCTACAAACACAGCGGCAAATTCAGATGGCAGGGGATAAAGGCCGAGAAATATAAGCTGATCAGTGGAGACTGGGCAGATATTGCGAGACAGACATTAATCGGAAATAAAGAGGAGACAGCTAAGTTTCATGTCAGGTATTTTGAGATAGCGCCCGGCGGCTGCAGCAGTTTTGAGAGGCATAAGCACGAGCATGTGGTTATATGCGTGAGAGGCAAAGGCAAGGCTATTGCCGGAAAGAAAAGTCATATCCTGAACTTTCTTGATACGCTTTACATGTCTCCAAACACACCGCATCAATTAAGGAATCCGTTTAAAGCGCCATTCGGATTTTTCTGCATAGTCAACGCAAGAAGAGACAAGCCGAAGACATTGAAACATAAATGTGCTTGATTTATTATTCATATGAAATCGTATAATACTTTTATGCAGTCAATCCTTTTCAGACCTGCTGCTTTAATAATCTTGATTGCAGCCGTTCTTATGTTTACAGGTCTGCCTGAATATGTCTTCGCTGCGCCTGCTGAAAAGCCTTGCTGCGATGACTGTAATAAAGGCGCGAACCCAAATTCTGTTGATTGTTCCACTCCAGATTGTCCGCATTTCTTGTGCCTTTCAATTAAGACTGTTTCACCCTTTATATTATCTGTTTCAGCAGAAGGTGTTTATATTCCTCGATTCGCAGAGGAACTGTCTTTAAAATCAATTCCCAGACCTATCTTTCATCCTCCTACAATTAGTTGACCTGAAATTTGAAGCTTCACACAATGTCATTGCGAGGAGCGGAGCGGCGAAGCAATCCCGTTTTTTAGATTGCCACGCCTTCGGCTCGCAATGACAAAAGTGAAGAGCATCGCACTACACTAACAGGATATGTTGAATTTAAATCTTAGGAGGTCATCATGAAAAAGTATATCTTTGTCGTTATGGCAATTATTCTCATAGCAGGAATTGTCTTTGTGAGCTTAAGTAATGGAAAGACTAAAGCAATAAAGAAAGACGGGATATTGAGTGTCAACGATATTCAGGCAGACCCCACGGCTTATAAAGGTACCGTTACCATCACAGGAGTCGTTGCGGCAAGGCCTCCGTCTGATCCAAAAATCTTCGCCATAATAGAGACAACAGAGGCAAAAATCTGCAAACAGACAGGCTGTGCAAGGTTTTATCTCCCTGTAAAGTACGAAGGCGAGACCCCGAAGGTGTGGGATGAGGTGAATGTTACGGGGAGCTTTGCTGAAGGCAAATTGCTCTTTTTAGCCACAAAGGCGGATGTCCTGAGACATCTTACCTTTTAAGGAGTAAAAAATGAATATCACAAAACTCGTATTAAAGAATATCACACGCAGAAAGGGAAGGTTTATCTTCACACTTCTCGGAATAACCATCGGGATAGCCTCTTTTGTAACCCTCTTATCCCTTGGAGGTAGTCTAAAAAACGAGATTAAAAAACAGGCAAGTGAACTTGGTGCAAATCTTATCGTAACACCCAAGGGCTGGTGCGCCTATGAGCAGGTCTCGGTCTTAACAGGGGAGCAGCTGCCTGAGGCAATACCTTTTGATGTAGTGAAAAAGATATCTGCCATAAAAGGGCTGAAAGCGGTCCCCTATCTTACAGAGAGGACAGCAATAAAAAACAATCCTGTCCCTGTAATCGGCATCCTTCCTGATGAGATGAAGGCATTTAAGGGATGGGATATAGAGAAAGGCGAATACTTCTCTTCAAAGGATGAAAAGGCCGTTATCATTGGCTCAGGCATCGCACAGCAGTTCAAATTGAATCCTATGAATGAGTTAACAATTAGGGGAGAGAAATTTCCTGTGAAGGGAGTTCTTAAAGAAACAGGGAGTAAGGATGACATTGCTATATTCATGCCCCTTTCGGTTGCACAGAGACTTTACAGTGCGGGTGATAAAGTCTCATTTATAGCGGTAAAG
This sequence comes from Nitrospirota bacterium, assembly GCA_016195565.1. NCBI lineage: Bacteria > Pseudomonadati > Nitrospirota > Nitrospirota bacterium. The sequence goes on from JACPZK010000006.1 coordinate 195,096, forward strand.
GTGGATGATATTTCAAAGACGGATGAGTATATACTGAGGATTCAGGAAACCTCCAATGTCGCCGTGGTCTCTGATAAACAACTCCTTAAATCTGTGCTTTCTATTGTAGGCACTGTCAGCCTTACCCTTCAGCTTATTGCAGCGGTTGCCATTCTTGCCGCAGCCTTTGGGATCATAAATACTATGATGACTACAATTTACGAGAGAAAGCGTGAGATAGGGATTCTCCAAGCCATCGGAGCAAAGAAGGTCACAATCTTTAAGGTCTTTCTCCTTGAGTCAGGTTTCTATGGCCTTCTTGGAGGCATCATTGGAGTGGCTTCAGGTCTTGTCTTTTCTTCCATCGCCTCTCCTTATATATCCCAGAATGAGTTTACTGCCTTCTTAAAAGGTTCAGAGGTTGCTGTAGCCTTTGATTTAAGACTTGTCCTTTGGTCATTGATTTTCTCCCTTTTTGTCTCTCTCGTCTCAGGGCTTTACCCTGCATGGAGGGCGTCAAGACTCACACCAGTGGAGGCGATAAGCTATGAATGATATGATCATCAAAACAGAAAATCTGATCAAAACCTACAACTCCGGCAAGGTGAAAACTTCTGCACTGAAGGGCATCAGCCTTGAGATACCGAGGGGAACATTTTCATGCATTATAGGGCCATCAGGTCATGGAAAAAGTACATTGATGCATCTTTTAGGCGGGCTTGACAGACCGACAGATGGTCGTGTCTTTGTTGAGGGCATGGATATTACAAGATTGAGCAACAGCAAGCTTGCGGATTTGAGGGCAGAAAAGATAGGATTTGTCTTTCAGTTCTTCAACCTCCTCCAAAACCTCACAGCAGAGGAGAATGTGGAGACTGCCATGATGTTTTCAAAAAATAGGAACAAATATAAGGAAAAGGCCTCAGGGCTTTTATCATTAGTCGGTCTTTCAGACAAGCTTGATGCAAAGCCATCTGAATTATCAGGCGGGCAGCAGCAGAGGGTTGCCATTGCACGGGCACTTGCAAACGACCCCGATATATTGTTAATGGATGAACCAACAGGAAACCTCGACTCAGAATCCGAGACAGAGGTCATTGGTCACATTTCCGAGTTGCATAAAAAAGGGAAGACCATTGTTATCGTTACCCACAATGGAGAAATAGCAAAAAAGGCAGAGATGGTTTTCAATATCAGGGACGGAAAGCTTAAGGGGTAGTATCTTGACCATGCCGCATATCTCGGAAGAGAGCTTGAGAAGGCATATCTCTCCATAATTTATGGTTTTAAATATACCCAGGACAGCGCATAGTTTCTTCTTGACCTTCTATCTAAGTGGAAGGTTTATAATTATTACCATGAAAAGATTCTTTATCGGAGATATAGCGAAGAAGTTTGGATTGAATCCACGCACCATCAGGTATTATGAAGCGATTGGAATTCTTCCAAAGGCAACAAGGACAGAAAGCGGCTACAGGGTTTATACTGATGAGACTATTGAAAGATTGGAGTTTATCCTCAAAGCCAAAACCCTCGGCCTCAAGCTCAGCGAGATAAAAGAAATAGTGCTGCTCCATGAGAAAGGCGAAGTTCCGTGTGAATGCACAAAGGAGTTTATCAGAAATAAAATCTCAGAGATTGAAGATAAGATTAACAACCTGACAGAGTTGAAAGAAAGACTCGCCAAACTTTTAAAACTTAAAAAATACAAGTCTCTCCCCAAATTCATCTGTCCAATTATTGAATCAGAAAAAACCTCTTGACTCTCCATCCCACTGGATAGTTTACGCTGTAATTAGAAGGGAGGTGAGTAATAATGAAAAAGTTATTATTTATTCTCACGCTGATAGTTGCGCTCGGACTGAGTTCTTTAGGGTTAGCTGGGGACTGTCCTCTGGAGGGAACTCCACAGTGCCCGAAGATACCACCATGCTGTCAGCAGTAACAGCGAAGTAAGGGGATTTCATAAGGGGGACTTTGTCTCCCTTATGCCCCAGGGGAAGTGATGGAGATGTCAAAAAAGAGAAAAGTTGAGGTCTTTATAGCAGGATGTCCGCTCTGCGATGAGACAGTGAATCTCGTAAAAAAGCTTTCCTGTCCGAGCTGCGATGTGACGGTCTATGACCTGAGAAAGGAAGGGATGGATAAGGCGAAGAAATATGGAGTTAATTCTGTGCCTTCGGTAGTTGTGGATGGAAAGATTCTTGATTGCTGCAAAAGGAGAAAGCCCATAGAGGCTGACCTTAAAGCAGCAGGCATAGGGACTTCACTTTAAGAGAGATATTTCTTGATCTCCTGAAAAAAGTTCTTGACCCTGGAGTATACTCCATGGTTTATACTTTAAATATAAGCGAGGCTGGAGGATGAAATATTTGACCATAGGGCAACTGGCAAAGAAGGCAGGTGTGAATATTGATACCATCCGCTATTATGAAAAGCAGGGACTTATCCCAAAGCCATCACGGCGTGAGTCCGGCTATCGGCAGTATTCTCAGGATTCGGTCAAACGCATACTTTTCATAAAGCGGGCAAAGGATCTCGGTTTCTCTCTCAAGGAAATCTTTGAACTCCTCTCTTTGCGCCTTGACTCCAGAACAAAATGCGGAGATGTAAAGAAACGGGCAGATATTAAAATTGCTGAAATAGAAGGAAAGATCCAGACCCTCCGGCGGATGAATGCAGCGCTTGTAAAGTTAGTAAAGGCATGTGAGGAAAATAAACAGGCCGGTGAGTGCCCTATACTGGAAGCACTGGATATGAATGGAGGAGAAAACTTATGATCCCAATTGAAATTAGTCCACAGAAAAGTAGTGTGTTCCGATGCCCGTCCTGCGGCAATAATGGCAAGGCTGTTAAGACAACCACTCTTTACTCACTCATCAAGAAGGAAAGGCAGGACAGTATTACTGACTCCCGTTATTTTTTCTGCGACTCAAAAGGGTGTGATGTAGTTTACTTTACAGAAAACGGGAACCAGACCTTTCACAAACAAGACCTGGTTGTCAGGGTTGGAGTCAAGGAAGATTCTCCCCCGCGACCGGTCTGTTACTGCTTCAATCACACTGTTGAAGAGATATTTGATGAGATTCAACTGACCGGTAAAAGCACGGTCATGGATGACATAAAGTTACATATGAAAAAAGGTGGTTGCTCCTGTGAGACCAGAAACCCACAAGGTTCATGCTGCATGGGAACTGTGGAATATTTTGTAAAAGAGGCATTTCGCCAGTTTGGGAAAACTGAGAGAGGAGGTGAGTTTATGAAAGAAAATTTGCACAGAATAGCAGAGGATTACTGCTGTTCTAAAGTGGAGAAAGGTTCTATGGAAGGTGTGAGGAAGACAAACCGTTTTGCTTACTTAGGACCTTTAGGGGGTATTATATCAGCTATATTAGCTTCTCTTTGCTGCGTTGGGCCTTTTGTCCTTGTAATGTTGGGAGCCAGCGGCGCATGGGTCGGAAATTTAAGGGCCTTTGAGCCATACCGCCCAATTTTTATCCTGTTCACTATGGGTTTTTTAGGTGCAGGATTTTACAATGTCTATAAAAAACCCAAGGATGACTGCAAGCCGGGGAGCCTTTGTGCTGTCCCGCAGACAAAAAAGGTAGGGAAGATTGTCCTCTGGATAGCCGCAATCCTTGTGGTATTTCTGCTGCTTCTTCCTTACCTGATTGGTCTTCTGGTGTAGCAAAACAATTGCCGTTATAAAACCTTATGCAAAGTTAAAAAGGAGGATTTTGTTATGAAGAATGCATTTAAGATTTACAGAATGGTCATTTCAGCTTTTGTCCTGATGGGACTGGTTTTCTTTACCATTTCCATGGACAATGCATGGAGCGCTGAGGGAAATTTAAAGCAGGTAACGCTTAAGGTTGAAGGCATGACATGCGCTGCATGTCCAGCGGCTGTCAAGGCAGCATTGAAAAGACTTCCGGGTGTAGTCAATGCGGATGTGAGTTTCAAAGAGGCAAAGGCAACGGTAAGTTATTATGAAGGTAATGCGACCGTTGAACAGATGATAAAGGCAATTGAAGACGCCGGATACAGCGCCCATAAAGAACCTCTTTGAGGGGGGTTAAGACATGTAGAGGAGAGATAAGGTTTATTTATTTTTTGCTTAAAGTTGAATGGTTGTTCAATTATGGAAAGGAGAAGGATATGATGCGCAATTGGATGGGAGGAGACTGGATGTGTGGATACAGTATGGGCTGGGGATGGTTTGGTCTTATCTTTATGATAGCCTTCTGGGCGCTGGTAATCTTAGGGATTGTCTACCTTGTGAAAACACTTGCCGGTAGAGGCTCAGCACCTACAAAAGAAGAAACACCTCTTGATATTCTCAAGAAGAGATATGCAAAAGGTGAAATTGATCAGGAAGAGTTTATCAAAAGGAAAAAGGATTTAGAGTAGAGGGTTGATTTAGACATGAAAATTCGGGTAATATGAGAGGACATGAAAAATTTCAATAAAACAGCAAAAGGTTTGCTTATCTTATTCGTCCTGGCAGCCTTTTTAATCATTCCATTTGTTGACAGTATCGCCTGTGATGACTGCATGTCTCCGTCCACAGGGAAAGGTGCTGATGTTAAGCATCTCTGTCCATTATGCTTTAATGCTACTGCTGATGTTAATTTTCACGACTACAGCCCTACTTTTGAAACTGCATCATCAGTCCATGAGGCAAAATCTATAGCCTTTTTAGAACCTACATTTTCAATCAACAAACCGCCTCAGAATTAATCGTTAATCAAATCTGACAGCAGCCTTAACTTCTGTGTGTTTTAGATTGTTAGAATATTATTGTAAATTTGGAGTTAATCAATGTTGAAACTCTCTTTTTTATATATACTGATGCCGTTAACCATGTTATTCCCACCCGTCATTCATGGCCAGGCATATGGCCAAACAAGGACGCTCAATATTATCTATACAGGCGGCGTAAATGGCGAGCTTGAACCATGCGGTTGTTCTCCAAAAACAGATTTTGGAGGTGTTGCAAGACGCGCAGGTTACCTTGCCGAACATCGAAAGACGCTTTCTCCTTATATTCTCATTGATGCCGGGAATTTTTTAGATAAGGATACCCCTCAGGGGAAGCTCAAGGCCGAGGCAATGCTGAAAGCCTTCAGCATTATGAAATATGATGCAGTCGCTTTTTTAAAAATGGAAAAGGAATTCCCTTACAGCTTCTTTTCCGGTCTTTTAAAAAAATATAAAATCCCTGTTATCTCTGATATGCCCCAATATAAACAGTCTATCTCAATTAAACGTGATGCTTTTGTTGTTAATGTCAGCGTAAACCCGATGAATTATCAAAAGGGCAGATTGAATGTCCTTCTTACAGACCAGCCTATTCCCGAGATTAAACACCTGAAGGGATGGAATGTCATAATACTCTCATCAGGAGAAATACTTGAAGAGCCTATCAAGGCAAATGGAACGATTATTGTAAGCGGTTATCCAAAAGGAGAGAGATTGGGCATCCTGACACTGCAGTTTGACAGCGGTGGAGAGGTCTTAGAATCTAAACACAAGTGGCAGGCCCTTGGCAAAGATATAAAAGAAGATATAAATGTCCGAAAGGTTCTAAAGAAATATGATGCAAAGATTGCAAAACTTTTAAAAGATGACTACAAACCACCAGCAGATACACCTTACCTTGGTGTTTCTAAATGTGGAGAGTGCCATCAGCCTTTTGTTGAGAGCTGGAAGAAGACACGACATGCCGGCGCCTTTTCTTCGCTTGAGCGGGTGGGCAAGTCAGCAGACCCTGAGTGCATAAAGTGTCATACTGCAGGCTTTGGTGAGAAAGGAGGTTTTTACAGCGCTAAAACAACGCCAATGCTGACAAATGTTCAGTGTGAGGCGTGTCATGGATCAGGGAGAGAGCACCTTCTGAACCTTTCGAAGCCGATGCAGCCGGTGGCGGAATCTCTCTGTCTAAAATGCCATACAAAGAGCGCAAGTCCTGATTTTAATTATCCGGTTTATATGGAGAAGATCAAACACAAATAATTGGAAAATAAAGAAAGATTCAATGTTCAAGATTCAATATTCAAGACTTAAAATCGAATTTTGAATGTTAAATTTTGAATGTTAAAGAAGGAGGAACATGATGTTTAAAAAAATGCTTTTAGTGTTACCGTTGTTAGCCGTGGCGTTTTCGCCTTTAAGTGCAGAGGCCGAGATTTTTATAAAAGGTGTCTATACCAAACTACCGGTGCATCAATTTAAATTTGATGGGAAAACAGTCGAGGTAATAGAATTTATGAGCTTCTACTGTGACGGTTGTTATTCCTTTGAAAAGGCAATCCCTGCTATCAAAGGAAACTTCCCAAAAAAGATTAAATGGAAGACCGTACCAATCTACTGGGGCAAGGGTTCTCCAAAACCGGGAGAGGCGTATTTTCTTGCGGAGGAGGCCGGCAAAGGAGAAAAGATGAAGGAAGCCCTTTTCCGTGCCCACTTCGTTGAAAAAAAGAACATAGGCGATGTAAAAGTTCTTGAGGAGATAGGGAAAAAAATAGGGCTTGGCCTTGATTTTAGCAAAAGACTGAGAGCGGGGGATAAGGCAAGAGACGTCCAGAAGGCGCTGGATATGGCTGGTGCGTACGGCGTCGAGGAAACCCCTACTTTAATCATCGCCGGTAATATTATGACAAATCCCCATGCGTTTAATCATAATATTGAAGCCTTCAGGGAAAATGTTATGATGATTCTCGGGAGTATACTTAAATGAAAAAGATGATAATAATCTTGATGCTTATTATTGCTGGATTAGCGCTTTTCTTTTTTATGCCAAAAGAAATAGAGAGGGTACACAGGGCTATGGCTGCAGTCGGCCTTAAAGCGCCTGACTTTGAGTTGCCGGAATTAGACACCGGCAGCAAGGGTTCGTCTATGATATGGAGGCTCTCGGAGTTAAGGGGTAAGGTTGTATTTATAAACTTCTGGGCCTCCTGGTGTGATGAATGCAAAAAGGAAAAGCCTGCTATGCAGAGGCTTTATGAGAAGATGCAGGGCAGGCCTTTCCAGATGCTCACAATCATTTACAGGGATGATGCAAAAAAGGCTGTCGATTACATGAAGATAAATGGCTATCCCATGCCTGTGCTTCTTGATTACGACATGAAGGTTGCCAGAAACTATTGGGTCAGAGGGGTGCCCGAAACATTTATCATTGATAAAGAAGGCATTGTAAGAGAGAAGATAATCGGTCGAAGGCAATGGGACAGTCCTGAAGCTATAGGGCTCATTGAGAAGCGGCTATAGTGACTTCTTGCGAAGATATGGAATGAGGAAACCGTTTATGAATCCAGATAGAGAAAAGATATTTACCATAAAGGGTATGGACTGTGCTGACTGTGCCATGAAGATTGAAAAGGCAGTCTCTAAGATTCCCGGCGTAAAACTTGCCCATATCTCTTTTGCTACCGAAAAACTAAAGGTGGTTTCTGAGACTCAATTAGATGAAATGCAGATATTGGATGTTATCAAGAGAATGGGTTACTCTGCCCAGGCGGAAGAACCATATAGGGCTATAACCTTGAATATAGAGGGGATGGACTGTGCTGATGAACAGGAAGTTATCGAGAAGAAGATGAGGGCATTAAATGGCAGTAAGGATTTTGATATCTATCTTATGACTCAGCAGCTCAAGGTATCTTATGACCCGGCGCTTATTTCAGTTCAGGATATTATTAAATCAATTGCTGAAACTGGGATGAAGGCGTCTCTGGTAAGGGATAAAAAAGAGAAAGGAAAGTCCTGGTGGAAAGAAAAAAGGCAGATGCAGTTACTCATTATCTGCGGCCTCTTAATAGTCATTGCCTTTCTTCTGGAGCGTTTTGGACTTTCTCATGATAAGGCAAAAGTCGTATATGGATTTGCAATACTCACTGGCGCCTACTATCCGGCAAGGATGGGGCTTTCCGCCTTGAAGACTTTGACACTCAATATAAGACTCCTGATGGTGATAGGCGCAGCAGGGGCTGTTGCGCTGGGCCTGTGGGAAGAGTCCGCCCTCCTTGTCTTTATTTATTCTCTTGGCGATGTCCTTGAAGCCTATGCTGTTGATAAAGCACGGGGAGCGATCAGGGCCTTGATGGAACTCGTTCCGAAAGAGGCGCTTGTGCGCAGAAATGGCAATGAGATTGTCCTTCCCACCGAAGAGATCAATGTTGGTGATATAGTTATCGTGAGGCCGGGCGAGAAGATTCCTATGGATGGCAAGGTGATAGCCGGCGCCTCCTTTGTGGATCAGTCTCCAATCACAGGGGAATCAATCCATGTAGAAAAAAAGATCGGTGACAAGGTTTTTGCCGCCACGATCAACCAGAGAGGCTTCCTTGAAGTGAGAGTGACGAAGAGGGTAACAGATACAACACTTGCAAAGATTATCCACTCTGTTGAAGAGTCTCAGGCAAGAAAGTCTAAGTATCAGCGTTTCGGGGAAAGATTCGGGAAATACTACACACCGGCGATGTTCGCCTTAGGTATTGGAATAGCATTTATCCCCCCTTTATTCTTTGGAGGAGATTGGCAATCCTTTATATATCGCGGCCTGGTGGTCTTTGTGGTCTCCTGTTCCTGCGGCCTTGCCTTATCAGTTCCAATATCTGTTGTGGCTGCGATCGCAAATGCCGCGCGAAACGGTGTCCTATTTAAGGGCGGCGCTTATCTGGAGGTCGCAGAAAAACTCAGAGCCATCGCCTTTGACAAGACAGGAACCCTTACCATTGGAAGGCCTGCGGTTACTGATATAAGCGTTCACAATAATCTCTCTGAAAAAGAGGTTCTTTCTATAGCAGGCAGCATAGAGTCCCGTTCTGAACATCCTATAGCAGAGGCAATCGTAAGAAAAGCAAAAGAGGCAGAAGTTACCCTGCTACCAATCGAAGGATTTGAGGCGATGGTAGGATTGGGGGTAAAGGCACGGCTTAATGGTGACATATATTTCATCGGAAGCAGGCGACTCTTTTTAGAAAAAGGTATTTCATTAACTCAGGCACAAAACGAAGAGGTATCTCGCCTTGAAAACGAAGGGAAGACTGTTTTGCTCTTAGGCAGTGAACACAACCTATTAGGCATGTTGGCAGTAGCTGACAAATTAAGAACTGACGCAGAAGAGACTGTAGCAATATTAAGAAGATCAGGAATAAAGGTAGTCATGCTCACCGGTGATAATGAGGAGACAGCAAAGGCGATCGCCCATCAGGCAGGGGTGGATGAGTATCTGGCTCAACTCTTACCCGAAGATAAAGTCGAGACGGTAAAAAAGCTTAAACACAGGTATGGCAGAGTTGCAATGGTTGGAGATGGCGTGAATGACGCCCCTGCCATGGCTGTCTCTGATATCGGAATAGCAATGGGAGCAGCAGGAACGGATGTGGCTATGGAAACCGGAGACATTGTTCTGATGTCTGATGATCTCTCTAAAATCCCTTATGCCCTAAGGTTAAGCCAGAGATCAATTAAAAACATCCGTCAGAATATAATTGCCTCTTTAGCCATCGTGGCCTTCTTGATCCCGGCAGCCTTGATTGGATGGATCGGCCTACTGCCCGGACTGCTTCTTAATGAGATTAGCGCCCTAATAGTAATTGTTAATGGCCTCAGGTTACTGAAATGAAGGTATATTTACATTGCTTGTTTAAGACAAAAAATTTTATTATATAAAAATCAAAAATTCAGCCAATGGCTCGTAGAGTAGAGGAGAATATCTAAGTGGAAGAAAAAAAGAATCAAACTCTTACAGACAAAATCTGGGATTTCTTTTCGTCAATAAAATTTGCTGTCGTGATTTTCGCACTTATCGCCCTTACCTCAATAATAGGCACCATCATAGAGCAGAATGCAGCGTCTGAAAAAAACATCAAGCTGATTGGTAAACTCTTTGGAGATTCAATTGCCCCGGCGCTGTACAAGGCATTTGATTTTTTAGGCTTCATGGATATGTACCACTCATGGTGGTTTGTTGCGCTGCTTATGCTCTTTGCCGCAAATCTCACGGTTTGTTCCATTGACAGGCTTCCGCGGATATGGAAACTCGTAAAGGAGCCTGTTAAGCCGTTGACCGCTGAACAGTTCAAAAATCTCGGCAAAAAAGAAACAACTCTTAAAGGCAAGACTGAAAAGATAAAAGAGGCAGCCGGAGCCGCAATAAAAAAAGCAGGTTTTAAGTTCCTTGAAACAAAAGAAACTGACGGTTATCAGCTATATTCAGAGAAAGGCAACTATACACGGCTCGGCGTTTACATAACACACTTAAGCATACTTCTGATATTAATCGGCGCAATCATAGGAATATTCTTCGGCTTCAAAGGATTTTTAAACCTGCCCGAGGGCAAGACATACTCGGTTGCTTTTGCACAAACAGGGAATTTAAGTCCTGCTCAAGAATCAGAAATGGAAACTATTATAGCGGCGTTGCAGTCAGTGGAAGGCAGCAGTTTAAAGGCAGCACAGAAATTAGGCCTGGAGGAACAATCGCTAAAGTTAAAGATGAAGAGATACGGGATTTGGCCCCTCGGTTTCAGCATCACGTGCAATGATTTCAATGCGGACTTCTATAGTAACAGTGATATGCCAAAGACTTATAAAAGCTGGCTTACAATCACAGAGAATGGTACACCTGTCAAGATAGATGGTAAGGAAATACAGGAAATAGAGGTTAATACACCCTTGAAATACAAAGGGGTAACATTCTATCAGTCAAGTTATGGGCTTACCCCCGGAGGCGGTGAAAACAGCGTGTTTAAATTCAGAATAACGCCCAAGGACGGCAAGACAGAAGATATTGAATCCAGATTTGAAGGCGCATTCAGCATCCCCGGAACAAATCTCACAGGTAAGATTGAAGACTTCTCGCCTGCCTTAGGCTTTGACCAGTCTACCGGCAGGCCGTTTACCTACGCGGAACAGATGAATAACCCGGCTGTCTTTGTAAGTTTCTATGAAAACAACAATAAAAAATACGGAGGATGGATACTAAAGAGATACCCTGAAACATGGAAACTGCCTGAAGGGCATATTGTGGAGTTTGTTGATCTCTGGGGAATCCAGTACACAGGGCTGCAAGTCAGAGACGACCCCGGAGTATGGGTTGTTTACCTTGGATGTATACTAATGAGCATAGGCCTTTATATCGCCTTCTTTATGAGTCATAAAAAAATATGGCTTAGGCTTATTGAAGAAAAAAACAGCACGAGGATAATAGTTGCCATGACTGCAAACAAGAACAGACAGGGATTTGAAAGGAAGATTGATAATATGTTTGCCCTTCTGAGCAAATCGGTAGAGGGAGGAAAATAATGGACAGTTCCACACTATTCGGCATATCCACAATGGCTTACATACTGGCAATGATAATCTACATCGCATATCTTGCCTTTAGAAATTCACAGACAGGCACAGCAGCAACAGCGCTTACGATAACAGGCTTTATCTCCCAGACATTAGCAATCGCGGTAAGGTGGTCTGAGTCTTATGCGCAGTGGACAACTCTGATGCCTGAGAGCACATTTATAATGTCTCTGCTGAGAAGCGCTCCCCTGAGGAATCTCTATGAATCTCTGGTATTCTTTGTCTGGTGCCTTATACTGGGGTATCTGATAATAGAGTTCAAATACAAAAACCGCTCTTTCGGCGCATTCATAACCCCTGTGGCAGGCATCGCGCTTGCATTTATCGGACTGTCAGGCATGTCAAAAGATATATCGCCATTGGTCCCTGCACTACAGAGCAACTGGCTTCTCGCACATGTGACAATGAGCTTCATTGCTTATGCGACATTTGCAATCTCATTCAGCACAGGATTGATGTATCTCATAGCCACATCAGAAAGACAGGAAAAAAGACATCTCTTCTGGGCTGTATTTTCTGCCTTTGCAATACTGCTTGCGCTTATCTCCCAGAGTCCGGATACAATTATTCTGTGGATACTAAGCTTTGCCTTTGTCATAGCAGTGGACATAAAGCAGAACATAGACATTGCCAGGCGCATATCCTCAAAGAAATCCGCCTCAGGCGGAGGCAATTCAGGAGGCGCCTTAAAGACATTACTGACTGTAATCGGCCTTTCGCTTGTCAGCATAGCGGCAATATTGATATTCATACAGCTTGTTAAGCTTCAGATTATAAAGGCGGACGATGCGGCAAAGCTAAGACATCTTGAGACCGCTGCGCTGGCATCTTCATTCACAGGAAATATTATGGGGATTGTCGGTTTCATATTCTTCATTTGCATTGTATTGATAAAATATCTGATGCTGAAAAAAGAATACTATCTCTTCTGGACTTTAACCTCAGGAATATTCGTATTCGTGCTTATGGCTATGGGCCTTGATTTCCTGATGTTCAGGGTTATGGAAACAATGCCTGCTCAGGATGGCAGCATAGGTCTGAGAGCTACCCTGCTCAGCCATTCTCCTGTTATTGCGGTGGCCAGTTATGCGTCACTAACAGCCTTTCTGTATGTGATATGGCATTACGGCCATATCTTAAAAAAGATAATTTCCGGCATTAACATTTCTACGGACTTTCTTGATGAGATTACATACAAGAGCATATCTATCGGCTTTCCTGTTTTCACGCTCGGAGGACTGATATTCGGCGCCATTTGGGCTGACCAGGCCTGGGGAACATACTGGGGCTGGGACCCGAAAGAGACCTGGTCGCTCATAACATGGTTTGTCTATGCCTTTTTCCTTCACAGCCGCATGCTCAGAGGATGGAAAGGCAAAAAAGTTGCAATCGTCGCAGTTGTAGGTTTTATCATTGTGATATTTACTTACCTTGGAGTAAACCTGCTTCTTTCAGGCCTCCACGCATATGGAACCAATTGAATAGGACAAATCCCGATTTAGAAATTGTCATTGCGAGTGAAACGAAGCAATCTCAAGCGTTTGCAGAAAGATTGCCACGAACCCTTCGGGTTCTCGCAATGACAGCAAAGACAAGCCGTTAGCAAGTCTAAATCGGGATTTGGGAATAGGACTGCGCTTGAAGCTCTATTCTGGGTTGCGCTATAATAGTTAAAAGTGAAACTTAAACTACGGAGGAGATAAATGAATAACATAAAGACAATGTTTTTGCTTGTAACCTTAACGCTTATACTTGTATGGGCAGGCGGCGCATTCGGCGGAAAGAATGGAATGACCATAGCCCTTATCATTGCGTTGGGGCTGAACCTCTTTGCCTACTGGTTCAGCGATAAGCTTGTGCTGAGAATGTACGGCGCGCGGGAGGTGACAGAGGCAGAAGCCCCTGAACTCTACGGCATCGTAAGAAGGCTTAGCCAGAAGGCGCAGATGCCTATGCCAAAGGTTTACATGATAGAGGAAGACCAGCCAAATGCCTTTGCAACAGGCAGGAACCCGAAACACGCTGCTGTTGCCGTGACAACAGGAATTATGCGTATCCTGAGCCGTGATGAGCTCACTGGAGTAATCGGACACGAGCTCGCGCACATCAGCCACAGAGACATACTGATAAGCACGATTGCCGCTACCATTGCAGGAGCCATAAGTTATCTCGCGCAGATGGCGCAATGGGCAGCTATCTTCGGAGGCAGGAGCAACGACGACGAAGGTGGCAGTCCTGTTGCATCTCTTGTGATGATGATAGTGGGCCCGATAGCCGCGCTTATTATCCAGATGGCAATCTCACGCTCAAGGGAATATGTTGCTGATGAAGGCGGCGCACGGCTTGCAGGCAATCCAAGATACCTTTCAAGCGCCCTGAGAAAACTTCATATGGCATCGCAGCAGATACCAATGCACGCCAGCCCTGCAACATCTCACATGTTCATAGTCAACCCTCTAAGCGGAGGAGGACTTTTAAAACTCTTCAGCACCCATCCTCCGATGGAGGAAAGAATAGCACGGCTGGAATCCCTGAGCCTGTGAAGAACAGACAGTTGGGAGTTGAGAGTTGGAAGTTAAAAGTTTTTAAAGACTCAATCATTAACTTTCAACTCTCAACTTTTAATTTTCAACTTTCAACTCTTGCTATCTTCGCATACTTGACTCTTAATCCTTATAACTGCAAAAATATTGCTGAACATGAAGACCCTTGTAACAGGAGCCACCGGTTTCATCGGAAGCCACCTCGTTGAAGAACTTTTAAAAAGAGGACACAGCATCACCTGTCTTGTAAGAAAAACCTCTAATCTTCAATGGATAGACGGGCTCAATGTCAGATTAATATACGGAGACTGCGCAATAAAAGAATCCCTCCTCAATGCAGTCGCTGATTTTGATTATATCTTTCACCTTGCAGGACTCACAAAGGCATGTTCGGAAGATGACTATTATAATGCCAATGTCAAAGGGACAGAGAATATAGTAAAGGCAACTATTGAAAACAATCCCGGCATTAAAAGATTTTTCTATCTGAGCAGTTTGGCAGCAGCAGGGCCGAGCTGCGATGGTAAGCCTCTTAATGAAGATTGCGAGCAAAGGCCCGTATCTCTTTATGGCAAGACAAAACTGGAAGGAGAGAAAATAGTATACGGGAATAAAAAAAATCTGCCCATAACTATTATCAGGCCCCCTGCAGTTTATGGGCCGAGGGACAAGGATTTGCTGGTATTCTTTAAAATGGTAAAATCAGGGGTAGTGCCTTATTGGGGCAAATGCTATTACTCTTTTCTGTATGTGTATGATCTGATAAATGGTATAATACTCGCTACGCTGAGCAAAGAAGCAGTAGGAGAGATTTTTTTTATGACCGATGGCAATATTTATTCGAGTGATGATATTATTGAGGCGATATCGGATGCTCTTCAGAAGAGGCCGATGAAGCTGAATATCCCTAAGTTTGTTATGCCTGCGCTCGGGTTTATAGCCGAAAAAGCAAAAGGATTGAGTATAATAAGCGCTGACAGACTTAGGGATATAATGTATTCTCACTGGATTTGCGATACACATAAAGCAAATGTCCTGCTAAAATATGAGCCTAACGTAGGAATAAAGGAAGGTATAAAATGGACAGCGGATTGGTACAGGATACATCAGTGGCTGTAAACAAATCACCCGATATCTTTGAAAAATGCCTTAAGTTTACAAAGGCAAAGGAATTGATATCTTGCGGACTCTATCCTTATTTCAGAGTCATAGAGAGCGCCCAGGACCCTGAAGTTACAATGAGCGGCAGAAGAATGATTATGGTGGGCTCAAACAATTATCTGGGACTCACAAATCATCCAAAGGTAAAAGAGGCTGCAATAGAGGCAATAAAGAAATACGGCTCAGGATGCGCAGGCTCACGTTTTTTGAACGGAACTCTGGATATTCATGTCGAGCTTGAAGCTAAACTTGCGCGGTTTATGCGAAAAGACGCGGCGCTTATTTTTTCAACAGGGTTTCAGGTCAATCTTGGAGTCATCTCTGCCCTCATAGGAAAGGACGATATTGTAATCATAGATAAGATGGACCACGCAAGTATAATTGACGGATGCAGGCTCTCTTATGGAGAAATAAAAAAATTCAGGCACAATGATATGGCTGACCTGAAAAGGGCGCTGGAAGAAAATAAAGATAAAGGCAAATTAATCATTGTTGACGGCGTATTCAGCATGGAAGGAGACATAGCAAAGCTGCCTGATATCGTGGAACTCGCAAAAAAATATGATGCGCGGCTGATGGTTGATGATGCCCACGGCATCGGAGTGCTCGGCAAAACAGGCAGAGGCACAGCAGAACATTTCGGGCTTGAAGATGAAGTTGATCTCATCATGGGGACCTACAGCAAGTCACTCGCCTCCATAGGAGGCTTCATCTCCGGAGACTCTG
This sequence comes from Nitrospirota bacterium, assembly GCA_016195565.1. Lineage (NCBI taxonomy): Bacteria > Pseudomonadati > Nitrospirota > Nitrospirota bacterium. Next base: position 210,869 of record JACPZK010000006.1, read on the forward strand.
ACATAGTCCATTACATAAAACACTTTGCGCGCGCTCTGATATTCAGCGCAAGCCCGCCCCCTGCTTCAATTGCTGCCGTAAGCGCAGCAGTGGATATCATAGAAAATGAACCGGAAAGAAGAGAAAGGCTCTGGAAAAATACAAACAGAATGTTAAAAGAACTCAGAAGGCTTGGATTTGAGACAGGCCCGAGCGAAACACCGATTATTCCTGTAATAGTCGGGGAAAATGAACTGGCGTTTAAGATGGCGCTCATGCTGCAGGAAGAAAGGGTATTTGCAAATGTTGCCGTAAGCCCTGCGGTGCCAAACGGAAAGGCGCTCATAAGAACAAGTTATATGGCTACCCATACAGATAAACACCTTGATATAGTCCTCAGCGCTTTTGAAAAAGTCGGCAGGGCCTTAGGGCTGATAAAGTAACTTGAAGACAAATCTTGCGCTCAATAAAGATCATAGAGGTCAAAACCGATAAGCGCCTTGATGCATTTATAAAATTTCCATTTTCTTTATATTCTGAAAATCCTTTTTATGTCCCGCCCCTGACAAAGGAACTCAAGGAACAATTTTCAGATAAAAATCCATTCTTCAATCACGCAAAGGCCAGATATTTCATCGCTGAGAAAGACGGGAAATGCGCCGGCAGGGTAATCTCGATAGTGAACCAGAGACATGTCCGGTTTCATAACGAAAAGGCAGGGTTCTTCGGCTTTTTTGAATGCGTCAATGACACTGGAGTTTCATCAGCGCTGTTGGATAAGACAGCAGAAGAACTTAAAAGAGAAGGCATGGAGATAATCAGGGGGCCGATGAATTTTTCAACCAACGAAGAATGCGGATTTCTCATTAATGGCTTTGAGGAGCATCCGATGCTGATGACTCCCTACAACATGCCCTACTACTCCGATTTAATGGAAAGCTATGGTATGGGTAAGGCAAAAGACCTTTATGCCTACATCTATGACGTAAAAGACACTCTTCCTGAAAAAGTTCTCAGGGTTGCGGCAATAGCAGAGAAACGCGGCATCACTGTGCGGCCTGTGAATAAGAAAAGATTCTCAGACGAGATGAAGGCATTCAAAGAGATTTACAATTCTGCATGGGAAAATAACTGGGGCTTTATACCGCTTACGGACGATGAGATTGACTGCATGGGCAACAGGCTTAGGCAGATAGTTGTTCCGGAACTTACGCTGATTGCGGAAGACAACGGCAATCCAGTCGGTTTTCTGGGGCTTCTTCCTGATTTCAACCGCGTCCTCAGGCATATGAACGGCAGGCTCAACCCGATAACAATAGTGAAGGCTTTGTATTACTCAAAAAAGATAAAAGACCTAAGGCTGCTGCTCCTTGGCATAAAAAAAGATTACAGGAATAAAGGCGTGGATGCAATTCTCTTCAGAGAGGGATTCAAAGGCATAAAAAAAGGCAGCTATAAAAAGGTTGAGTTTTCATGGATACTTGAGGATAATATTCCTGTGCAGAGGATTGTTGAGATGACAGGCGGAAAGCTATACAAGCAATACCGCATATATGAAAAAAAATTATAGTATAATGAGGCTCTTGCAAAAGTCTTTAAAAGCTGGATTGCTTCGCTTCGCTCGCAATGACAAATGACGTGTTTACTGTCATTGCGAGGAGTGGAGCGACGAAGCAATCTCTAAAAGTCTGACTTTTGCAAGAGGCTCTAATGTGAATTACTTTCTTGACAAATAGCAAAACCATGTGATAATTAATTCACATTATCAAAAACCGAAAGAGGAGGAAAAATGTACCCGGAAGATCTTAAATACCACAAAGAACACACATGGGTCAGAGTATCAGGCAAAAAAGCAACCATCGGCATAACGGATTATGCACAGGACGCTCTGGGAGATATTGTATATATCGACATGCCGGAAACTGATACTACTATTGAAGCAAACAGCGAACTCGCAGAAATTGAGTCCACAAAGGCAACCTCATCTGTTATCAGCCCTGTGAACGGCACTGTCATTGAAGTTAATGACGACCTGTCAGAATCTCCGGAGATAATCAATGAGGAGCCATACGGAAAAGGCTGGATAGCCGTCATTGAGATGGATGACAATTCTGAAGTTGACGACCTCATGGAGTCAGCGGACTACGCTAAGTACGTTGAAGAGGAAGCAAAATGAGAGTTGCTATACTTGGCGCAGGGCCCGGCGGATATGTTGCGGCGCTCAAGGCCGCACAGTTAGGAGCGCAGGTTACCGTCATAGAAGACATAGAGGTGGGAGGAACATGCCTTAACAGAGGATGCATACCTACAAAGGCGCTTGTCGCATCAGCAGAGGCATATTCCAAAGCAAAAGGCCTTGAAGAATTCGGCATAGAACTCAGGGGTGAACTTATCCCCAATCTCCAGAAAATCAATGAGAGAAAAAACAAGATAGTAAGCGTTCAGGTAAAAGGAATCAGAGGGTTATTCAAAAATTGGGGGGTAACTTTAAAAGAAGGCAGAGGCGCCCTGCTCTCGCAGAAGGAGATTGAGGTAAGGGGCAAGGACGGCTCAACTGAAAAGATTGAGGCAGACAAAATAATAATAGCAACAGGTTCGCGGCCTGCGCAGATACCTTCTTTCATCTTTGACGGGAAAAAAATACTCTCAAGCGATGATGCGCTAAACCTGACAGAGCTGCCAAAATCCATGCTTATCATAGGCGCCGGAGTTATAGGATGCGAGTTTGCCTGCATCTATAAAGAACTCGGAGCTGATGTGACGATGGTGGAGATGATGCCCCGTGCGGTTGTCACCGAAGATATGGAAATATCCGGGCTTCTGGAAAAGGAACTGAAGAAGAAAAAGATAAAACTTTATACTAATGTTAAGGTGGAAAAAGTTGAGGTAAAGGAAGACGGCGTTCACGCCTTTCTGTCAGACGGTAAAGAGATTATCGCTGAAAAAGTTCTCGTATCAATCGGAAGGGCGCTTAACAGCGATGGCATCGGGCTTGAAAACACCGGCATTCAAAAAGGCAAAAGGGGAGAGATACCTGTAAATGAAAAAATTGAGACAAATGTTCCTGATATTTATGCGATAGGTGATGTAACGGGAGGAATGCTTCTTGCGCATACCGCCTCAACTCAGGGAATTGTCGCGGCAAAAAATATCATGGGGCATAATGAGAAAATGGATTACAGCACTGTGCCGGCAGCGATATTCACATCTCCTGAGATTGCATCAGTAGGATTGAGAGAGCACCAGGCAGAAGAAAAAGGCGTCAGGATACGAACAGGCCATTTTCAGTTCAGAGGCCTGGGCAAGGCTCATGCAATGGGAGAGATAGCGGGTTTCATAAAGGTAATTGCGGATGAAGCCACCGACAAACTCCTCGGAATGCACATCATAGGGCCGCATGCATCCGACCTTATTCATGAGGGAGCAGTTGCAATGAAGGCAGGGCTGAAGGTCAGAGACATTGCAAATACGATACACGCGCACCCTACTCTCTCAGAGGGAATCATGGAAGCTTCGGAAGACGTTCACAACGAGGCGGTGCATATACCGCCCAAGAAATAGGAGATGCTTTTAGTTGACTCTGTCCATGGGATAAAAATGCTAATGAAAAATTTGGTCAGTCTATATACTGCCATACTCATTGCCGCCTTTCTTTCTGGGCAAGCTTTTGCTGATGAAAACGCGATAATCAGACTTCTCTCCCTCCCCGAAGAAAAAATTGATGTGGGAAAAACTGCCTTGATAATCGCAAAGGACATATATCCAGAAATTGATGTAAATGCATATTCTGCAAAAATTGATGCGATGGTATCTAATGTAAGAATTCTCACGAAAGGCAGTTCAGACCCTGATTACAGAATAAGAGCTTTGAATACATACCTTTACAAGATTGTTGGAATAAAATACGATTTTTCAGATCCTTTTGGTAAAAATACAAAGAATCGTTATATAAACGGAGTTCTTGATAGCAAAAGAGGCAACTGTGTCTCTATTCCAATTCTTTACCTTGCAATTGCCCAACGCCTCGGTTATCCAGTGTATGCAGTAGCAGCGCCAGAGCATCTTTTCCTGCGATATGTGGACCCAATATTTAAAGATCAGAACATTGAAGCAACCGGAGGAGGGGGTTATTCGTCAGACAAAGAATACATAAAAAATTTTCAGATTTCCAAGGCTGGAATCAAAAGTGGAACATACCTGAAAACGATGTCTCACCGTGCGCTCGTTGCTGATATGGTTTCACAGCTTGCTGGATACTGGATTGAAAAAGGAGATTTTAGGAGGGCTATCAGGTATCTTGAAAAGTGTGTTAAGATAAGTCCGAACTCGGCGGAAATCAATTCTAATTTGGGAAAAAGTTATTGGTTATATGGGAAGACTATGCGGTTGGATGAAGCCTATGAGTATTTTAGAAAAGGAGATTTTTATTTTAAAAAAGGAAAAGCTTTGGGGTTAGTGAAACTGCCACAGGAAGATTATATAGCGGAAGTAAAAAGGAAGGCTATGGCGGAAGCTATTAGGAATAAGGGAGGAAACAATGAATAAGAACTTAATTCTTGTTCTCGTTGCGCTTTTATCGGTGTTCATGTATACCGTCTCCGAAGCCCGCTGGTATGACCCTGAGAGCGGAAGATTTCTCAGCGAAGATCCGATTGGTTTTGAAGGTGGCGATGTAAACCTGTACAGATATGTCGGAAATAATCCAGTGAATTGGATTGACCCATTTGGTTTGATAGCACTTTCACCTGATGAGATAGCAACGCTTGTTGCTGCCAACAATAAGTCGGGACTGAGCAATGAATTGATCATGTGTATCATCTGGACTGAGAGTGGTTTTGATCCCGATGTTTCACACGGCTCCCAAACGGAAACAGGACTTATGGGTATGACAAAAAATGCCGCTAAGGATGCTGGTTATACATTGGCAGATATGAAAGACAATTCAAAGAATGTTGCTGCTGGATCAGCATATCTTAAAATTAGGATTAACAGAGCAAAGGGCGACCAGGAAAAAGGCATACGCGGTTTCGGTACCGGAGCAACGTACCAAATTAATAAAATACTTGAATGTGAGAAGTGTTTACAAAAAAATCCTTGTAATGATAAACAGTCTTGTTTAAATAATATTCATAAATAAGAATGACTAAACTTCTAAAAATTATCTTTTGGGTATTCACGTCTTTGCATTGTTTTTTCAATGCACATGTATATGCAACTGAATACGATGGATCTACATTCATTCAAATTAACGAAACAAAGGCAACTAAATACGAATCAATAATAAAGCAATCTGGCTTGCTTGCTATGCAATATGTTGATTCCGAGAAGAAATTGCTGGTCACTGTAACTAAAGAAGACAGTAAAGATAAATTTCCTTTTCGCTGTCTGGCATTTTATAAGCGGTTAAAGGGGACCGACTTCAAGAAAATTTCTGAATATCGGACACCTGATTCCTTTAATACCGCATACACTTCAATAGATAGCGATCGACTATTCACAGTTTGGTCAACAGGAAGTGCTTTTAGGCTCGCTGTTTTCTCAATAAATAATAATGAAGCAATCAATGTAGTCTTATATGTAGGCTGGAAAGGGAGTTACGAACTTGTTCATTTAACACCCAATATTGATTGGGATATAATCATTCCTGTTGGTTGGATTCCAGGGAAAGGGCCTCAATTTGCAGAAGTATATAAATGGGATGTCGACAAGTATATTAGGATTTGTTCCATCCCATGGGATGATAGATTTAATTGCAAATTGATAAACGGAAAGAAATAAGAGTTATACTCTTTCCAAGAGAATACAGAAAACGGGGAGGCATTTATGGGATTAATTACAGACGTACATGCGCGCGAGATAATTGATTCAAGGGGAAATCCGACAGTTGAGGTTGAGGTGTTTCTCAGCAGCGGAGTGTCCGGCAGTGCAGCAGTGCCGTCAGGCGCATCAACAGGCACAAGAGAAGCGCTTGAACTCAGAGACGGCGGCAAAAGATTCCACGGCAAAGGCGTCACAAACGCTGTCAGAAATGTTCTCAAAGGGATTGCGCCTCAGCTCAGAGGAATAGATTCCTGCGACCAGACTTACATAGATAATCTGATGATAGAGATTGACGGAACCAAAAATAAAAGCAGGCTTGGCGCAAATGCAATACTCGGGGTCTCGCTCGCCGTATGCAAGGCCTCAGCAGAAGAGGCAGGGATGCCGCTTTACAGATATATCGGCGGATGCAATGCAAAGGAACTTCCTGTTCCGATGATGAATATCCTTAACGGAGGCGCGCATGCTGACAACAATCTTGACATTCAGGAGTTCATGATAATGCCTGCCGGATTTAAGGATTTCGCCTCTGCGCTGAGGGCAGGCGTTGAGGTATTTCATAATCTTAAAAATATTCTCAAGAAAAAAAGGCTGAGCACCTCTGTCGGAGATGAAGGCGGATTCGCTCCTGACCTCAAGGGCAATGAAGAGGCAATCATGCTCGTAATGGACGCAATAAAAATGTCAGGCTATAAACCCGGCAAAGATATTTATATTGCGCTTGATGCGGCGGCATCAGAATTCGCAGACCCTTCAGGCAAGGGATATAATTTTGAAGGCAGGAATGTATCATCAGACAGAATGGTTGCGTACTATGAAAACCTCACAGCCAAATATCCGATACTTTCCATTGAGGACGGTTTATCGGAAAACGACTGGGCCGGATGGAAAATCCTCACTAAGAGACTTGGCAAAAAAGTGCAGCTTGTTGGAGACGATGTGTTCGTCACAAATACGGAAATCCTTAAAAAAGGGATTAAGGAGGGAATAGCCAATTCCATCCTAATCAAGCTTAACCAGATAGGCACACTGACCGAGACCCTTGACGCCATAGAGATGGCAAAGAGGGCCGGTTATACGGCTGTCGTCTCTCACAGGTCAGGCGAGACCGAGGACACCACAATAGCAGACCTCGCAGTTGCATGCAACACAGGGTTTATCAAAACAGGCTCGCTTGCGCGAAGCGAGAGAGTGGCAAAATACAACAGGCTGCTCAGGATTGAAGAAGAACTTGCTGATTCTGCTATATACAAAGGCATTGAAACATTCTATAATCTAAGCAAATGAATTCGGATAACCTTTTAAGAAAACAGGTTGTATCTGAGATTAAAAAAAAGAGGCTTATCACCTTTATCCTCATAATACTGAGTTTCATCTATCTTGCAACAAATCTTCTTGTGGGAGACGCCGGACTGTTGAAATACGGAGAACTTTCAAACAAAAAGCTCAGCCTTCAAAAGGAAATAACTGAGCTTGAAAAAGAAAACACCCGCATTAAAACCCAGATAAAATCCCTGAAAGAAAATCCGTTCTACGCGGAAAAATACGCGCGGGAAGAGTTCGGCTTAGCAAGACCTGACGAATACATCTTTCAGTATGACAGATAATCCGCTTTACATTGCCTTCCTTTGGCACATGCATCAGCCTTATTACAAAGACCCTTTCACGGGGATATACAGGCTCCCGTGGGTGAGGCTTCACGGCACAAAAGACTATCTTGATATGGTTGAAATACTTGAGGATTTTCCGGAAATAAAACAGACATTTAACCTTGTGCCGTCTCTGCTCGAACAGCTAAGGGATTATACTGAGAACAATGCAACGGACATCTATCTCAGCCTTACCATGAAAAATCCACGGGATCTGACAGACGCCGACAAAATATTCATGCTTGAGAACTTCTTCCTCGCAAACTGGGACAACATGATAAAGCCATTCCCGAGATATTACGAACTGCTTGTCAAAAGGGGAGTGCGATTTTTAAAGGTAGAATTAGCAAGGACAATAAAATATTTTACCGTACACGACTTTCTTGACCTTCAGGTGCTGTTTAACCTCAGCTGGATAGACCCGATGTACAGGCGGAAAGATCCTTTCCTGAGCGAACTCGTAAAAAAAGGCAAGGGATACACCGAGGATGAAAAAAAACTTCTGATAGAGAAACAGTTTGAAATTCTGAAACAAATAATTCCAAAGTATAAAGAACTCAATGCGAAAGGACAGATAGAATTATCCGCATCTCCATTCTACCACCCTATCCTGCCGCTCTTATGGGATACGGATTTATCAAAAATCGCCATGCCGCATGTCAGACTGCCGCAGAAAAGATTCTCAAACCCTGAAGATGCGGTAAAGCAGATAAAAGATGCTGTAGGGTATTTTGAGAAAACATTCGGGTACAAACCCGCGGGCATGTGGCCGTCGGAAGGCTCTGTAAGCGAAGACGTAATAAGAGCTGTTCATGCTGAGGGTATAAAATGGGTTGCCACAGACGAAGGCATACTGGCAAATTCGCTTGATATAAGACTGAGAGATTATTCAGGCAGCGTAACAGAGCCGTCACGCTTTTACAGGCCTTACAGCTTCTCTGACGTCTCGATAATATTCAGGGATCATAAGCTCTCAGACCTGATAGGGTTTGTGTATTCTGAGTGGGAACCTGAAAATGCGGCAGATGACCTTATTAACAGGCTATTGAATATCCGTTCCTCGCTTCCTCACGACAGGCCATACATTGTTCCGATAATTTTAGACGGTGAAAACGCATGGGAACATTTCAAAAATGACGGGCATGATTTCCTGAGCTGCCTTTACGATCGGCTTTCAAATGAAAAGAGATTAAAGGCTGTCACAGTGTCGGAATTTCTCAAACACGACTCCGGCGAGAAACTCGGCAAGCTTCATGCCGGTTCATGGATAAATGCAAATTACAGTATCTGGATAGGCCACGAGGAAGACAATATAGCATGGGATTATCTGAATGATACAAGAACTGACCTTGAGGCCTTTACAAAACTTAATCCCGGCAAACCTGTTGATGAAGCCTGGCAGGCCATATATGTCGCTGAGGGCAGCGACTGGAACTGGTGGTATGGCGATGAACATCAGACAGAGACTCAGGAAGAATTTGATGAACTTTTCAGATTAAACCTTATGAAGGTATACAGGGTAATGGGAAAAGAGACGCCGCCAAGCCTCTTTGTCCCTGTGCTCAGAGAAAACCGGGCAATCTCCCCTGAAGTAATAATAAGAGGATTCATAAATCCTAAAATAGACGGTATGGTTACAAGCTATTATGAGTGGTATCAGGGCGCACACATTGCAGTCGGGAAATCAGGCGGCAGTATGCATAAAGCAGAAAGCCTCGTATCATACATCTATTACGGTTTTAACCAGAGCACACTGTTTTTGAGGATAGACCCCAAGACATCATTTAATGACTTTCCGCCTGATACAACATTTTCCATAAATATTGCAAAGCCGTTTGCATTCAGAATCAATGTGGCATACAGAAATGGATTAGTACAACCCGAACTTTTTGAAAAGAAAAATGGAGAATGGGAAAAGATAAAAGATATAACTGAAGCGGCAATGCAGGACATACTGGAAATAGCCATACCCTTCAAAGACATAAAAGCCAAAGCAGAGGATGAACTCAACCTCTTTATCACCGCTTACAGAGGCAATGAAGAGATTGAGCGTTGTCCATGGAGGGGGAATATAAGCGTGACAGTCCCCACGCCTGATTTTGAGGCGACTATGTGGTATTGATATTAGCCGGTAGCTGTTAGCCTGTCCCAAACTTTTTATTGACCGCACAGCATCAATAGATTAAAATTAGCATGTGCTGAAAACATATTTTAAACGGCTATTTGATGTCGCAAAAAGAGGGGACGCAAGAGAGGAAAGTTATTATTCCTCGCTCGAAGAACTCCTTAAAAACTACGCTGCGTCTATCAATAAAAAACAAGTCCACATTACCACTCTGCCTAAAAAGACTGATGCGGGAAATCCTGACTTCAGGATATGGGATGGAAAGCAGCAGATTATCGGCTACATAGAAGCCAAAGCGCCGACAACCGAATATTTAGACCAGATAGAAACATCGGGCCAGTTAAAACGGTATTTACATATCTTCCCGAATTTATTATTAACCAATTTCTTTGAATTCAGGCTTTACCGCAACGGCGTTTTAGTTGACAAAGTTTTGACAGGCAGGCCATACGTTATTCACAAACTCAAGACTGTGCCTCCTGTTGAAAAAGAAACTGAATTTCTTAAACTCTTAGAAAAATTTTTCTCGTTCTCTCTGCCGAAAGTCTATGACGCTAAAAATCTTGCTGTTGAGCTTGCAAAAAGAACGCGCTTCTTAAAAGATGAGGTCATTGCCCAAGAATTGGAAGAAGAAGAGAAAAGGGGCAAGGGGAATATCCTCGGCTTTTATAAGGTCTTTAAAGAGCATCTCATAAGCGGGCTTACTAAAGAAGACTTTGCAGACCTTTATTCGCAGACTATCACATACGGATTATTCGCTGCCAGAACAAGAACAGAAAACGGCTTTAACAGAAAACTTGCTTATGACAAAATTCCAAAGACAATCGGCATTTTAAGGGATGTCTTCAGATTTATTTCGCTTGGCGACCTCCCTAAACCTATGGAGTGGATTATTGACGATATCTCGGATGTTCTGGCTACAACCGATGTTTATAAGCTGCTTGATGAATATTTTAATCAACACAAAGGCAAAGACCCTGTTGTTCATTTTTATGAAACATTCCTTGCAGAATATGACCCGAAAATGCGAGAGAAAAGAGGCGTATATTACACACCTGAACCTGTTGTCTCATACATTGTTCGCTCTTTGCATCATATCCTGAAAGAATATTTTGATAAGAAGGATGGTTTTGCGAGCCAGTCCGTAACAGTCCTTGACCCTGCGGCAGGAACGCTCACGTTTCTTGCAGAAGCCGCAAAACTTGCAGCGGAGGAATTCACATCAAAATACGGCGAGGGTAAAAAAGCAGGCTTTATCAAAGAACACATTCTCAAAAACTTCTATGCCTTTGAACTAATGATGGCTCCTTATGCAGTCGGCCATCTGAAAATGTCTTTCCTGTTGGAAGAACTCGGCTACAAACTTCAGGCAGACGACAGATTTAAACTTTACCTCACTAATACTTTGGAAATGGAAGAGCTTGCACAGACAGAACTTCCGGGCATGGTCTCACTCTCAGAAGAATCGCACTTGGCAGGAAAGGTAAAGAAAGAACAGCCTATTCTGGTAATCCTCGGCAATCCGCCGTATTCAGGCCATTCAACCAACGTATATGATGAGGTAAAGGTTTATTATCAGGTTGACGGAAAGCCGCTTGGTGAGAAGAATCCCAAATGGCTTCAGGATGACTATGTGAAGTTTATCCGTTTTGCCCAGTGGAAGATTGATCTTGCAGGAGAAGGAGTCTTAGGCTTTATAACAAACCACAGCTATCTTGATAACCCGACATTCAGAGGAATGCGTCAATCTTTAATGCAGAGCTTTGACGAGATTTATCTGCTTGACCTTCATGGCAACAGTCTTAAAAAAGAAAGATGTCCTGATGGTTCTAAAGATGAGAATGTCTTTGATATTCAGCAGGGTGTTGCTATTGCTCTGTTCATTAAGAGAAAGAACGTAAAGAAGAAGATTTCACATTCTGAACTATGGGGCGTAAGAGAAGACAAATATGATTGGCTTAATAAACACGATATTAAAACAACAAAATGGAAAACAATCAGGCCGAAATCCGAGTTTTATCTTTTTATACCGAGAGATGAAGGGCTATTAAAACAATATGAAATGTATCCAAAGGTAACCGATATCTTTCCATTAAACAGCGTTGGAATAGTCACATCAAGAGATGATTTTGTTATTGATTCTGACAAAGCTGCTCTGAAAAGAAGAATTATGCAGTTCAGAGATAAAAAAATGCCTGATGAAATTATTCGAGAGGCATATAACCTGAAAGACAAACCTAACTGGAAGATTAAGGATATAAGAGAGAGCATCATGAAAGATGACGATTGGGAACAGGCAATAACAAAGATTCTTTATCGCCCCTTTGACATAAAGTGGATTTTTTATCACGATATTTTGATAGAAAGATCGCGTAAAGAAGTTATGCAACATATGTTGCAAGAGAACTTAGCATTGATAACACACAGACGTGAGGAACTTGATATTCCATATACTCATTTTCTTGCAACTAATCTGATATCTGAACACGGCTGTCTGTCTACAAAAACTACAAACTATCACTTTCCCCTTTATCTATATCAACCAAAAGACAAACCTAAAAAGAAGTCGCTGAGCAGCGTCATGCTGCTTTTTGAACCGCAGGCGGAATATGGTGCAAAAAAACCGAATCTATCTCCTGTATTACTGGAGAAATTATCAAAGGACTTCAAGAAGGAGCCTTCGCCTGAAGAAATCTTCTGCTACCTCTATGCAGTGCTTTATTCAAACATCTACAGGACAAAATACGCCGAGTTTCTAAAAATAGATTTTCCGAGAGTTCCTTTCACACAAGATTATAAGCTCTTCAAAAAGATGGGCGGTTATGGCGAAAAGCTTGTTGAACTGCATCTTCTGAAATCCTCAGAGCTTGACGCGCCTACTGCAAAGTTTGAAGGCAAGGGAAATGATAAAGTTGAAAAACCGAGATATGAAAAAGGAAAACTTTATATAAACAAAGACCAGTATTTTGAGGGCATATCTCACGAGGTCTGGGAATATCAAATCGGTGGTTATCAGGTCTGCGACAAATGGCTTAAGGATAGAAAGGGAAGACCTCTATCTCTTGATGACATAACGCATTACTGCAAGGTCGTAACTGCCCTAAAAAAGACAATAGAGGTTCAGTCAAAAATTGACAGCGCATATCCTGAAATTGAAAAAGAAATTATAAAATTCTAACTACAAAAGGGTTCGCATGAAATACATCATTATCGGCAATGGCGTTGCAGGGACAACTGCCGCAATCAACATAAGAAAGATTGACCATGAAGGAGAGATAACCATACTCTCTGACGAGGCTTATCCTTTTTACAGCCGCATACGGCTTATGGAATACATAAGCGGAGACGTGGATGAAAACGGCCTTATCATTTATAAAGACGCATGGTATGAAAAGAACGACATAAAGCTGCTGCTTAACACACCTGTATCTGAGATAGATAAAAACAAAAAAGAAGTCATCACACATTCAGGGCATATACTGAAATACGATACGCTTCTTATTGCAGCGGGAGGCCTCTCATTCGTCCCGCCAATCTCCGGCTCTGATAAAAAAGGGGTGTTTACGCTAAGAACACTTAAAGATGCCATTGAAATCAAAAAATACTCTGAACAATCAAAGAGAGTCGTCCTGATAGGTGGAGGAGTCCTCGGACTTGAGGTTGGAAACAGCCTGAGGAAGACAGGACATTCAATATTTGTGGTGGAGTTCTTCCCAAGACTGCTTCCAAGGCAGATGGATACGGAAGGCGCTGAAATCCTGAAAACACAGATGGAAAAAATGGGATTTGCCTTTTTCCTTGGCGCAAAGACACGGGAGATAACAGGGGACGAAAAGGTTAAGAGCGTTATTCTTGATGACGGAACAATTATTGACTGCGATATGGTGATAATATCTGCCGGAGTCAAACCCAATGCAGAACTCGCTGATAAATTCGGAATCAAATGCGATAAAGGGCATAAAGGACTTACTGTAAATGACAGGCTTGAGACAGAGATTAATGACATATACGCTGCAGGCGACATTGCAGAACATAATGGGATATGCTACGGCATATGGCCTGCCGCAGAGGAACAGGGCAAGATTGCAGGAGTCAATATGGCAGGAGGCAGCGCAACCTATACAGGCACGCTGCCTTCAAACATTCTGAAGATAGCGGGGATAAATCTGATTTCTGCCGGAGATATAGACCCTGACAAAAACCTTGAAGCAATCGTGCAAAAAGACAGCGAAAGTTTTATATACAGAAAACTCGTTATAAAAGATAATTGTATTGCAGGCTGCATACTGTATGGTAATATTGACGCCTGGAAAAAGATTAAAAAGGCAATGAACGAAAAGAAAGATATAAGCCGTATAAAAACAGACCTTGAAAAGTGGGATATGGAGGCATTGTAGTGGACCCGATAACTCACAGCCTTGCAGGAGCGGCAATCGCACAGCTTGGATTCAAAAGAAAAGGAGCCTTCTGGGTGCTGCTGATCTCATCCTTCGCGCCTGATCTTGACTACATAACAAGATTCTGGGGAGTGGACGTATTCCTCAGATACCACCGCGGAATAACGCACGGAATTCTTGCCCTTTTTTTGGCGCCGCTGATTATAGCCGTTATAGCCGGCTTCAGAAAGGGGTTTTTCTATTACTATTTCCTGTCTTTCCTGTCCTACGGTATTCATATATTTATGGATCTCACAAACCAGTATGGCACACGTGTTCTTTCGCCTTTTGACTGGAATGCATATTCGCTGGATATCAGTTTTATCATAGACCCGTACATATCAATCGGACTATTTTTATGCGTGGTCCTCGGCAGATTCAACAGAAAAAGAGCCGCTCTGATCGCTGCAATTACATTTATACTTTTCTTCTCATATTTCGGCGGCAGATATTATTTGCGCAATGCAGCCAAGGACTTCCTCAAAGAAAAACTCGAAGCTAATACCTACAAGATGTGTCCTCTGCCGAATGATTTTCTGAGGTGGTGGTTTATAGCAAAATCAGGCGATGAGATAAAAGTCGGCTTTGCCGACCTTTTCACAAAGAGGATATGCATTCAGGATACATTTACGTTTAACGATAAAAACCCTCTGATTAAGCGTTCAAAAGAGACAAAGTTCGTGCAAAACTTTCTCTACTTTGCAAGATACCCCTACCCCGAGATAAAAAAAGAAGGCGGCAGGACCATAGTGCTGTGGAGGGAACTTGCCTATTCATTCATGTCCGGAGAGCATTTTACGGCAAGTGTCACATTTGACGAAAATAACAAACCGGTTAAATCGGAATTCAAATTTTAGTTTTATTTCTGCTTCTTCATCAGAGCCTGTCCTATGACATTCCTCTGAATCTGGTTTGTCCCCTCATATATCTGAAGTATCTTTGCATCCCTCATCATCTTCTCAACAGGATACTCCCTCATATAACCTGAGCCGCCCATCACTTGAACAGCATTCGTAGTAACCTTCATCGCAACATCTGTCGCAAATACCTTTGCCATGGCAGACTCTTTTGTTACGTCCTTTGCACCGCTGTCTATGAATCTGGCAACAGCATAAACAAGCGCCCTTGCAGCCTCTATCTCAGTCGCCATATCAGCAAGCATATGCTGGACTGCCTGAAAGCTTATAATCGGATGTCCGAACTGAACCCTCTGTTTAGCAAATTTCACAGCCTCATCAAATGCGCCCTGTGCAACTCCTACCCCCTGAGCTCCAACACCGCCCCTTGAGTTATCCAGAGTCTTCATGGCAACAACAAAGCCCATACCTTCTTTTGCGATGAGATTTTCCTTCGGGATTCTGCAATTCTCGAATATCAGCTCGGTTGTGGAGGATGCCCTGATTCCCATTTTCTCTTCCTTCTTGCCGAAAGTAAACCCCGGAGTTCCTTTTTCCACAATGAAAGCTGATGCGCCTCTGGGCCCCTTTGTCTTGTCAGTCAGGGCAATTATTGTATATACCTCTGCTTCGCCGCCGTTCGTTATCCACTGCTTTGTGCCGTTAAGCACATATTCATTTCCTGCAAGTTTTGCGGTTGTCTGGATGCCTGCTGCATCGCTTCCCGCATTCGCCTCAGTAAGGCCGAATGCAACAAGCCTTTTACCTGAAGCTATGTCAGGCAGATATTTCTTTTTCTGCTCATCAGAGCCGAAAAGAAGGATTGGATATGCCCCAAGCGCATTTGCAGCATAAGTTGTTGAAACGCCAAGGCATGCCCTTGATAGTTCCTCAACAGCAATGCACAACTCAAGGCTGCCCTTTCCGAGTCCTCCGTATTCTTCCGGTATAAAAAGCCCGAACAGGTCTGACTGTGCAATCACCTTCATTATCTCCCACGGGAATTCTTCTTTCTCGTCAAGCTCTCTTCTTACAGGCACGATCTTATCTTCCGCAATCTGCCTTGCAAGGTCTCTTATCATTGTCTGCTCTTCAGTTAAAAGATAATCCATTCTTCCCTCCACTATCTAATAAGTTATAAGTTAGAAGTTAAGAGTTAAAAGTGATTTTTTTCATAAACTTTTCATTTTCAACTTTCAACTTTTAACTTCTATCCTATACTGAGAGCTAATTTTAGCAGAAATCAGTAGATATTTGAAAGCTAAAAAATATAAAAAGAGTTAAAATATACTATGAAACAATCATGCCGACAAATCGGGACAAAGGGGAATGAAAATGTCATTGCGAGGCGAAGCCGAAGCAATCTCAAAAGGCGAGATTCCTCGCTTCGCTCGGAATGACAACGAGAGGTATTTTCAGGTGAAAATTAAATGCCCTATGTGTAAAAAGACAACGACATGGGAAGAAAATCCAAACAGGCCGTTCTGCTCTGAAAGATGCAAGCTCCTGGACCTCGGTAAATGGGTGTTTGAGGAATATAAGATTCCTGGAGAAAAAGCTGAAGAGAAAAAAGAAGAGACAAAAAAATCAGATGAAAAGGATAAATAACCTTATGGTTAAAACCTATGCAGATGGAAGGGGATAGCATTCTCGCTCATTCTCGTTCCGATAAAATCGGGACTCCGAGGTTTTGCCCGCTTTTATTATCTGCTTTCTTACTGTCGGAATTGCGTGCAAAAAAACCGCTCAAATACCATCCCCTTCCATTAGTCGTGTGCACCTTTTTGCTGCTTTTTATTCTATCATGCTCGCCGCAGAACCGCCTTTCCGGCTATCTCTATTACAGGCTTAATACAAATCCGATAACATTGGACCCTGCGCTTATTGTGGATATCACAGGCGGCTCCCTATCGGCAAAACTCTTCAATGGCCTTGTAAGGATGAACAAGAATCTTGACCTCATCCCTGACATAGCATCAAAGTGGAAGATATCAGAAAACGGGCTTGTATACGGATTCGAACTTAAAAAAGGCGTGATGTTCTCCAACGGCAGAGAAGCAACAGCCGGAGACTTCAAATATTCATTTGAAAGGGTTCTTAATCCAACAACAAGGTCCCCCAACACATGGGTCTTTGACAAGATAAAAGGCGCAAGAGAGTTTATGAATGGTAAAGCGAAAGAGGTTTCAGGCATAAAAGCAGTAAACGATTACATGCTTGAGATAACCCTTGATAAACCTTTTTCTCCATTTCTGAACCTCCTTGCAATGACCGCTGCGTATGTAGTCCCTGAGGAAGAAGCGGAAAAATGGGGAGTGGATTTTTCATCTCATCCTGTTGGCACAGGGCCGTTTACCCTCAAACACTGGCTTCCAAGCAGGGAACTTCTGCTTGAGGCAAGAACCGATTATTTTGACAGCCTTCCAAAAATCAAAGGTATCGCCTATAAGATAATCCCCGAGGACCTGACAACAATAACGGAATTTGAACTTGGAAATCTTGACGTGATAACCATTCCTGCGTCAGCATTCTCAAGGTTTAAAAAAGATAAAAAACTGTCAGATTTCATATCATCAATAAATGGGATAAACACATATTACCTCGGGCTTAACTGTTCAAAAAAGCCTTTTGATAATCCTCTTCTCAGAAAGGCAATGAACTATGCAGTTGACAGGGAAAAGATGTTAAGGACTGTTTACGAAGGTAGGGGAAGAATTGCATCAGGGCCTGTGCCTGACATATTGAGAAAATGGAAGGCGCCTGCATCTTACGAATATAATCCATCAAAAGCCAGAGAGTTAATAAAAACCGCAGGTTATCCGGATGGGCTTGAAGTCAATTTTTATATAACAGCAGACAACGAGGTTGTGGATACTGCCGAGGTAATACAGTCATATTTAAAAGAAGTTGGGATTAAGGCAAATATCAAACAGCTTGAATGGAGCGCATATAAGGATGCAATCAATAAAGGCGAGCCTGACATGTTCTGGCTTGGATGGTTTGCTGACTATCCCGACCCTGAAAATTTTCTCTTCCCTTTATTCCACTCGGCAAACCTTGGCCCGGCTGGGAACAGAGCAAGATATAAAAATCCTGTAGTAGATTCTCTTATTGAAAAAGGCCAGCACGCACAAACGACAAAAGAGAGAAACAAATACTACGAAAAGGCAGAGAAACTTATAGTCAACGATGCGCCGTGGGTATTCTTCTGGCACAAAACTGATTATACATTAAGACAACCGTGGGTGAAGAATTATCAGATATATCTTATCTACAGCATTGATAAGGGAACGGAGATAAGCTTTTGAGATATAGGCAGTGTTACCTTTCGCTTTTCTGTGATATTTTTCGACAGTTCTAAACTCATTCCGCTACATTCTCGAAACTCGACCTTTGGTCTCAGACAGTCGAGAATGTTCCGCCAAAGGCGGACGCTGCATTTCGTTAAGAACCGTTACCGAAAACTATCAATGTCGCTCAAAATAACACTGCCTATTATTATGCAAGCATAAGTTCAACGTTGTGGCTCAATAATCACCTTTATGGACTCCTTTGCCTCAGCAACAAGCTTGAAACCAAGCTGCGCCTCGGACATGCCCAGCCTGTGCGTAATCATATCCTTTACATTTACCCTCCGGGCGCTGATAAACTCTATTGCCAAAGCAAGGTCAGAAGGCGCTGCTCCGTAGGACGTCACCATCTTTATCTCATTACGCCAGAAATCATTTATCGGAACAGAGACATTAATCCCGGGTTCTGGTACTGCAAAAAATAGAATCGTACCACCTTTATCAACAGACTGAAGAGCCTGCTCAATGGCAGGCATTGCGCCTGTGCACACTATCACACAGTCAGCCAGTCTTCCGTCATTCAGTTTACGCACATGCTCAGGCACATTCTCTTTAGCATTTATAACGCTGTTTGCGCCGAACTTCAATGCCGCATTAAGGCGGTATTCATTTACATCAGTTGCCATAATCTTTTCCGCCCTTTCCACGCCCGCATCCTTTGCAAGATTTATATGAAGAAGCCCTGAAATCCCGCTGCCAATTACAAGAACGCTTTGTCCGGCTTTCAGGTTTGCGACCCTCTGTCCTCTCAGAATGCACGCCAAGGGCTCTATGAATGTTCCTTCTTCATAAGTCATATTCTCTGGGAGGATATAAACGCCGCTCTTAACATTTATCTCAGGCACTCTGAGATACTCTGCAAAACCTCCGGGGTCATAATTTGTTTTATGCAAGGTCTCGCATGCTGTATGATAGCCGCTCAGGCAATAGCGGCAGGTGTTGCACGGAACATGATGGGACACAAATACCCTGTCACCTTTTTTATAATTTTTTACCCCCTCGCCCACTTCAACAATCTCTCCTGTGATTTCATGCCCAAGAACACGAGGAGCTTTTTTAATCCTGTACCATTCCATTACATCGCTTCCGCATATCCCGCTCGCCATGACCTTAACCAGCATCTCGCCTTTTCCGATTTTAGGCACAGGCATCTCCTCAACCCGCACATCATTATTCCTGTAATACATCGCCACCTTCATAACAACTCCTGAAAATAGATTTACAATTCTCAATAATATACCATAGAGAAGAGATTTTGTTTGACAGAGAGAAGGGCATTAAGTAGAATTTAGGCATTGAGGCTGATTCAGCTAAAGTTGGTATATTCTTGATGTTCATACGCAATATTCATACAAGGAGTATTAATGAAATCTAATAATGTTCCTGAGTCAGTATATTTACCATCAAACGAGCCTTATTTGGGCAGAGATTCGGTTTTTCATTTTGATCAAGTTATTCTTTCCTGTCTTGATGTAAATACGGATATTGCCGCTTATACTAAGCGAGTTGAATTGTCAGACATTCAAAAGGCTGCTTGTCAAATCGTTCCGCAGGGAATTAATCTTGCTCTGACGATCAGAGAACTCATTCGGCAGGGCTATCTTTTCGGCGCACTAGTGCTTATGCGGCCATTGATTGAACGCGTTGCTGTGATCTCATATCTTCATGCAAATCCTAATGAGATTAAGGTTTGGCAGACAGGATGGAAGTTTCGTGAAAGGCCAAGCCTATCCAAAATGCTTGAAACAATGAGCGGCAAGGCCGACATCACAACAGCTAAACAGATATGTGAAACTTTTGGGCACATTGTGCATGGCGATCCTATTGGTTCACAGTGGAATTTAGTGCGTCTCACCGATAGCGCAGTTGGTTATTCTGTTGGAAAAGTTATTAATGAACCTGAACTATGCGACTTCATTTGTTTTCAGTCTTATCTTTATCTTATTGTTTTGATGGGTATGATGGCAGCATGTTTTCCTGATGCACCAAGCAGTAAAAGAAACGAAAGTATTTCGCACTAATGAGCACTGCGCATAACATCAGAGCACAAACGGCTAAAACTTCAACCTTATCAGATTCGTTTGTGCCGCAAATGTTATCTGCAACCCGAAAGGAACCATTATGAATAAAAATACTAAATCCAAAAGACTCAAATCTATAAAAGTAAAACCAACTGGTGAATACCCCTGCCAGTGGGATGATTTGATTGACTCTAAAAACAATGTTATTGCCACTATATACACTCTGAAAGAAGGCAAAAAGGATAATCTGAAATCTGGAATTACAAAAGGGACAGACGGAATTTACGATATTGTCGTTAATTCAAAAGAGATTACTGTTGAAGTAGTAAGAAACGCCCTCGTTGATTTGGAAAAGGTTACTGATAAACGGTAAATGCTTGCTTCGTCTACTCTGTCATTCCGCACTTGATGCGGAATCCAGTTAGTCGTAATTTACTGTCTCAAAAAAAAGTGTCTGGATTCCTGCCTCCGCAGGAATGACAACACAATAAAATAGGTTTAATGCCTGCTCAGTTCTGCCTTGCTTGCGGTAACGCCCTTTACCTTCTTCGGTGATTTCTTTGCCTTTGCTTTCAGAGCCTTATAGATTTCGTATGCCCTTTTGGGCGTGGCGTTATCATGGACAATCGCCCTTACAGCCTGAATCATCGCAACAGGAGCTTCTGACTGGAAGATATTCCTTCCCATATCAACGCCTGCCGCGCCCTTTATTATCGCATTATGAGTAAGCTCAAGAGCCTCATATTCGGGAAGTTTTTTTCCTCCTGCCATAACAAGCGGCACAGGGCATGTCTTAACGAGCTTTTCAAAACCCTCGCAGTAATATGTCTTTACAATATGCGCTCCAAGCTCTGCGGCTATCCTGCAGCTCAAGGCAAGATACCTTGCATCACGCACCATGTTCTTTCCAACTGCCGTGACAGCAAGCACAGGCATCCCATAGCGATGACCCTCATCAATCAGTTTTGTAAGATTCAGAAGCGTCTCTTTCTGATTTGGAGAGCCGACATATATTGAGAGAGCAACTGCCGATGCATTTAATCTTACCGCATCTTCCATGGAAACGGTCAACCCTTCATTGGACAGGTCTTCATCAAGAATGCTGTTTCCTCCTGAGACTCTTATGACTATCGGCGTCTCTGATTGAGGATTAACAGATGTGCGGGCAATTCCTCTTGTCGGCATTAGAGCATCAGCATAAGGAAGCAGCGGCTTGATTGTTTTTTCTGCATCTTCAAGCCCTGTCGTAGGCCCGAGAAAGTATCCGTGGTCAACCGCAAGCATAACGGTTTTTCCGTCAGATTTAATTATCCTTGAAAGACGGTTCTTCAATCCCCAGTCATACATAAAATCCTCCTGAAAAAAGTTTTAAGTTAAAAGTGAAGATTTAAAAGTTATTAAAAATTTCTCTGAAAAACTCTCAACTCTTAACTCTTAATTTTTAACTTTTACTATTTATTGCCTTTCTGCTCAAACAATGTCTTTACTTCGTTCATAAGCTCGCTTATATCCTTAAACTGCCTGTAAACAGACGCAAACCTCACATACGCAACCTTATCAAGCTCTCTCAACGAAGACATTACCTCTTCTCCGACCCATGTGCTCTGTATTTCCTTCACACTGAGGTTTATGAGCTTCTTTTCTATGGAATCAACTACCCCTTCAAGCAATTCAACACTCACAGGCCTTTTTTCGCATGCCTTTTCAAGCCCCCTCAGTATCTTCGGCCTGTCAAACGGCTCACGCCTTCCATCCTTTTTCACAACCATGGGGACCACATCTTCAACACGCTCATAAGAGGTGAAACGCTTTCCGCACTTCAGGCATTCACGCCTTCTGCGTATCGCATCGCCTTCCTTGCTTGTCCGCGAGTCAATGACCTTGTCTTCTAAATTTCCGCAAAATGGACACTTCACCTGAAAATACCTCTCAACCTATTGATTTATAATCATTAATAATTTGTCATTCTCTGGCTTGACCAGAGAATCCAGAACATAGGAACTGGATTCCCCGATTAAATCGGGGAATGACACTGTTAAGTATTTTTATCCACTTTTGTGCCGACAGGTCGGCATGTGGGTTTCATAATAATTTTCAGGATGCATCATGTATCATGCATCTAAATGCTAATATATCGGAAATCTCTTGCAGATATCCCCTGCCCTCTGCCTGAGCCTTCCAATCTTTGCCTCATCAGAGTTGTTCTTCAACACTTCATCTATTATCTCTGCTATATCTGTCATTTCCGCCTCACCCATCCCCCTTGTAGTAACACACGGCGTGCCAAGCCTCATACCGCTTGTTATTGCAGGAGGCCGTTCGTCATAGGGAATTGAATTTTTATTAACTGTAATGCCTGCCTCGTCCAATGCTTCTTCAGCTTTCTTTCCTGTTACCCCTTTATTTGCGAGGTCAACAAGCATGAGGTGGTTGTCTGTCCCGCCTGATATTATCCTGAATCCCCTTTTTATAAGTTCCTCAGCAAGCTTTTTTGCATTTTCTATAACCTTTTTCTGATACTCTTTGAACCCATCATTCAGAGCCTCCTTAAATGCGACTGCCTTTGCAGCAATCACATGAACCAGAGGGCCTCCCTGAATTCCAGGGAAAATCATCTTGTCTATAGCCTTTGCGTATTCTGCCCTGCACATTATCATCCCGCCCCTTGGCCCGCGGAGTGTCTTATGTGTCGTTGTTGTAACAAAATCTGCATAAGGCACAGGAGACGGATGAAGGCCTGCTGCTACAAGCCCTGCTATATGCGCTATGTCTGCTGTCAGATAAGCGCCGGCCTCTTTTGCAATCTCCGAGAATGTCTTAAAGTCAAGAATCCTTGAATAAGCGCTGGCTCCGACAAGTATCATCTTCGGTTTGTTTTTTACCGCAAGCCTGCGCACCTCGTCATAATCAATGTACCCAGTCTCTTTATTAACTCCGTAAGAAATGCTTTTATAAAGTATCCCTGAAAAGTTTACGGAGGCCCCATGCGAGAGGTGTCCTCCGTGGCTGAGGTTCATACCGAGAATGGCATCTCCGGGTTTAAGAAACGCAAAATACACAGCCATGTTGGCCTGTGTCCCTGAATGAGGCTGGACATTTACATGCTCGGCTACGAAGAGTTCCTTTGCCCTTTCTATTGCGAGATTTTCAACAATGTCTGCATATTCACATCCGCCGTAATAGCGCTTATTCGGATATCCCTCGGCATATTTATTGGTAAATACAGAGCCTTGCGCCTCAAGAACAGCAGGACTCGCATAGTTTTCCGATGCGATAAGAACAATCTTCTGTTTTTCTCTTTCTATCTCTCCCTGAATCGCCCTGTAAATATCCGGGTCTGAGAGTTTGAGCCTTTCAAAGTCCATGTTTTATAAATCTTTCCTCTATCAGTTTTATCTTTGTAAGACGATTTGCATGCCTGCCGCCTTCAAATTCCGTGCTGAACCATACCCTGACAATCTCTTTCGCAAGGTCTTTGCCTACAATCCTTCCGCCTATCACAAGCACATTTGCATCATTGTGCATCCTGCTCATCTTTGCGGTGAAGAGGTCATTGCAGAGAGACGCCCTTATATTGGGAATCTTATTCGCAACAATTGACATGCCGATGCCTGTGCCGCATATCAGTATGCCCCTGTCTACCTTGCCTTCTGAGACTTCCCTTGATACCTTTTCTCCAAAATCAGGATAGTCCACGGACTGAGCGCCGTTTGTGCCTAAATCAAGGCATTCTATCTTCATCTCGCTGAGGATGGAGATTAGCTCATTTTTTAGCTCTACGCCCGCATGGTCACTGCCGATTGCAACTTTCATTTTTACCCCGTTAGAAATCCCCGCTGCTTACCCCGTTGGAAAGCCAAAGACTTTCTAACGGGGGTTACCTCGGATACGTATCTTATCTAAGAGTGAAAGTGTAAGTCAAGGTTCTGTCTCTTCAACCGAAAAATAGATATAGAAAGTTGTCATTGCGAGGATTCCTCGTCTGTCATTGCGAGCGAAGCGAAGCAATCTCTTATGACAGACTCGGAACAGGCTCCGCAATCTCGCCTTTTGAGATAAGATTGCCGCGAACCCTTCGGGTTCTCGCAATGACAGGCAATTCAAGCGTTTATAGTTCTATGTCTATTTTTCGGCTCTTCAACTTCCCGCTTCCTAAAAATGGTTGATTGTATTATAATTTCCTCAAAAATAACTTCATAAGGAAAGGAATACAGCTTATGTTATTCAAATTAGTTTTACTCTTTATGGCAATATTTATCCAGTTGCTCCCCTCAAAAATCTCTGCCGAGACAAGGATCCGCTGCGCGTCAACAACCAGCACGCAGAACTCGGGATTATTTGATTACATCCTGCCGATTTTTGAAAAAAAGACAGGGATAAAGGTTGACGTTGTCGCAGTTGGCACAGGCGCGGCTATTGAAATAGGCAGGAGAGGCGATGCAGATGTTGTATTCGTTCACGCTAAAGAGCAGGAACTGAAGGCTGTTGAGGAAGGTTATTTCGTCAACCGACATGATGTAATGTATAACGATTTTGTTGTGATTGGCCCGTCAAACGGCCCTGCAAAGATAAGGAGTATGAAATCGGCTTCTGAGGTGTTCAAGAAGATAGCTGAAAGCAGCGCCTTCTTCGTGTCGCGCGGCGATAACTCAGGAACTCATACAAAAGAACTTTCCCTATGGAAAAAGACAGGGATAGAGCCGAAGGGACAGGGGTGGTATCTTGAGGTTGGTCAGGGGATGGAAAAGACCCAGAGAATCGCCAATGAAAAGCGCGCATACACGCTTACAGACAGGGGCACATGGCTTGCAACAAAAGATAAGGATAAACTTGAAATGTTAATAGTTCTTGAAGGCGATCCCGTATTGTTTAATCAGTACGGCGTCATGGCGGTAAATGCTGAAAAGCATAAACATGTAAAATACAGAGAGGCCATGGAGTTTATAAACTGGATTATATCAAAGGAAGGTCAGAATGCTATTGCGTCATTCAGGGATAAACACGGGGATCAGTTGTTTTTTCCCAATGCAAAGTAAAATATGGATTCAATAATAGAGGGGTTTAAAAGGGCGTTTTTACTTATATTTAACCTTGATGCGGAATTATTAAGCATAATATTCTTATCACTCAGGGTATCGGGAACTGCGCTTTTAATCGTGTGCATATTAGGTATTCCCTTATCCACGCTAATAAGCTTAAAAAAATTCCCTGCACGGGGATTATTTATAAGCGTCATGAATACCTTTATGGGGCTTCCTCCTGTTGTCGTCGGCCTTTTTGTTTATATGATGCTGTCAAGAAGCGGGCCCGTCGGTTTTATGGGACTCCTTTATACGCCCTCGGCAATGATTATCGCCCAGACAATACTCGCTTTTCCCATTGCGGTGTCACTCTGTCATTCAGCGATTATCAGCGTTAACCCTATCATAAAGCAGGCTTCAATGACACTGGGAGCAACACCCCTTCAAACCTCGGTTACCATAATAAAAGAAGCGCGGTATGGGATAATGTCAGGTGTGATTGCGGCATTTGGAAGGGTAATGGCAGAGGTCGGAGCGATTCTTATCGTTGGCGGAAATATTGCGGGATACACCCGCGTTATGACAACAACCATTGCTCTGGAAACAGACAAAGGGAATTTTGAACTTGCCATAGCGCTCGGAATTATACTTTTAACTATCTCGCTGCTCATAAACTCGGCGCTGCACTTTATACAGAGGAAAGGAGCGCTTCCGGTAAACAGATGAGCATGAGACTTAATATATCCGAGGTCCGGAAAAGCTATAACGGAAAACCTGTTCTGAATGCCTGCTCCTTTTCTTTTGACAGAAACGGCGTTTATGTATTAACGGGATCTAATGGCAGCGGTAAATCCACGCTGCTCAGGATATGCGCCCTTATTGAAAATCCTGATAAAGGAGAGGTCAATTATTTCTCCGGCGATAATATAATTAGCAAGGATATCGGATTAAGACGAAGGATTACCCTTGTTTTGCCCGGGATTGGTTTGTTTAACACTACAGTTTTTAATAATGCAGCTTACGGGCTGAAAATAAGGGGAGACAAAAGCAAAGAGATAGAAAGAAAGGTCTATGATGTATTGAAATTTGTCGGACTCATTCATAAAAAAAATCACAATGCCCTTACGCTTTCAAGCGGCGAAACCCAGAGGCTCGGCATTGCAAGGGCAATGGCCATAGAGCCTGAGATGCTCTTTCTTGATGAGCCTACCGCATCCATTGATAATGAGAATACAGAGATTGTGGAGAATATAATCTTAAATATGAAAAAAGAAGGCAGATCCAAAATCATTATTGCCACCCATGATATGCTACAGGCTGAAAGGCTTGCTGATTGCATGCTCATCATGGATGAGGGGAAAATCAGCAAGGTTTAAGTTGCACTCCGATGCTCTTTTTTAGTATCTTATTCAATCTACTTGCTTTGCCGGAGTGGCGGAATTGGTAGACGCAAGGGACTTAAAATCCCTCGTGGGAAACCTCGTGCCGGTTCAAATCCGGCCTCCGGCACCACTATTTTTCAAGATATGTTTAATCCCAATCCCAGAGTCCGAGTGGCACATTTCCTCTTTTATTTGCTGATGCGTGGCATTCTGAATCATTCACCGACAACTTAGCTTGACTCGCTTTTGTTAACTATGAGGAAAAAGAAAAAAGCCTTTGAGATTAAAGAATAATTCTCTAAAATCAAAGGCGTTCCCAAAGCATCATGCCTACCTGAAATCTATAGTTACTTCTTTATTCAGCTCCACCTTAATCCCGGGTATATCTTTCATCAACTTTTTAGCATCCTCAATTGTATTCGACTTTACCGTGCTGAACTTCTTTAAGTCCTCCGGCTGCGCAAAAAGTTTGCCGAAATCCATCTCCATCAGCGTAATCATGGAGCCTTCCCTGTGTGTAGCATTAGTCTGCACTATGGTACCCATTACCTCGACAGCCAGCCCTATCTTCATGCCGCCAAACATCTCTTTCATCTGAGCCATTACCATCTCGGAATTCGGATCGTCTATCTTCTCTTGTTTGACTTCTTCCCTGGATTCTTCGGGTTTATCAACTGGTTTCTCTTTAGGCATCTTGACAACTAGTTGAGACGGGTTTCCCTTAGTTAACTTAAACACTATAATCTCCTTTTTGCTGTCCGCCTCTTTGCCACCACCCCGGGAACCGGGCATGTTTCCTCCCGGATTTTGATTAAATTTCAACTTATTTATATCCTTAAAAGCATATATCGCCTTATATCCTTCGAACTTATCGGTTGTAACCCTTTTGCTCGAAACATATGTTGTTCCTTCTCCCAGTTCATTAGCTTTTTTCTTAAGCTCTTCCACATTCAAAATACCAAAGGCTTCTTTATCTTTCCCTTTGTTCTTTTTGGCCTGCTTATTATTTCCATCCGCGAATGCGCCAGCCATCTGTTTTTCCATGGTCTTCATCTGCTCGACTAATTCCTTACTCATCAAAAATGTTTCCTCGATGGTGCCGCTGCCATCAGGCCTAACACTTACAAGTGTGCTTGCCTGAAAACATCCTGCCAAGCTTAAAAACAACAAAAAAATAGTTATAAATGAAAGTGTTTTTCTCATAATAATCCCCTTATTTTGTCAGCGCCGAATATTTCCATCTTTCTCGAAATTCCGGCGCTATTTTTTTAGAAGTTATTACAATGCAAATTTCTAATGAGGCTGATTGATAAAACCGTTGACGAGCTTTATAAGTTCCTGCGTTTGTATCGGTTTCGGAAGATATGCGTTAGCTCCGATGGCAAGCGCCCTCTTTTTATCTTCCTCTGCGCCTTCTGTTGTTATTATTATTATAGGTATGTCCTTATAAATGGGATTGCCCCTTACAAGGCTGACGAGTTTCAAGCCGTCCATGACAGGCATGTTTATGTCTGCAAGTATGAGGTCTATTTTTTCAGAAGATAATTTTTTCAAAGCATCAACACCGTCCGTTGCTTCAATCACCTTTGAGCCTGCTATCCTTTTCATAGCAAAACCGATGAGCTGTCTCATCGTCGGAGAATCTTCTACCACAAGAATATTCGGCATCTTATCAGCTACCTCCTCGGCTTTTCTTTCAGCATATCAAGGAAACTCTGTATTGTGGTCAGTTTCCTCTCTGATTGCGTATATAGTTTTGAAGAAAAAATAGCAGTGGCTGCATGCCCTGCAAGCAGATTAAAAAGCTCGTAGTCAACATTTGAGAACTTTTCTTTCTGAATCAGAAGAGAATATATAGCAATAACACCTATCACATGCTCCTTAATCTTTAAAGGGATACAGACTATGGGGTTTTCGGTAGAGATACTGCCTCTGTTATTATGTATATTTTCAGAAAAATAGCTCTCGCCTTCTTTTGCAGCAGTCCCTATAATCCCTTCGCCAAACCTTACCTTAGGAACATCAGAAATGGCTATGCCTTCTGTCCCGACAGGGATAAGCTCGTTTGTTTTCTCTTCTATAAGGAGCACTGCGAATTTCTCGGCGCCTATGAGGTTTATCACTATTTCAAGGACTATTCTCAGAACTTCATTGAAATCCAGAGTTGAATGCAGCTGGTAACTTGCAACGTAGAGGTTGGCAAGGTTGTTATTCTCATCTTCGACTTCAACATACTTTGCCGCAAAATCCTTATTTTCTTCCTCAACCTGCCTGAATCTTTCCTTGAGGGAATTCAGTTCATCTTCCGTAATCTTTATCCGCTCTTCATAAAGCCTTATCTTTGCCTCATCGCCTGAACGCTCAACAGCTTCTTCAAGCTGGGCAAGCTTGAACCTCAACCTCTCATTTTCCTTAAGAAGCTCTTGAGTAAACTCCTCTCCCTTTCTGAACATCTGAAGAAACTCATCAGCCTTCTTTCCAATACTTGTTTCTCTTTCCATCAATTTACCCTCTGTTAACTATATTTATTAACTCCACCGGTATTTCAGAGAGCGGAAGCACGCTGTCCGCTGCTCCTGCGCTTATGACTTCAGCAGGCATTCCAAAAACCACGGCTGTTTCCTCTGATTCAGCTATAGTATAACCGCCTTTTGATTTAATTTCCAGCATCCCCTTTTTCCCGTCATTCCCCATGCCTGTAAGAACAACACCCATTGCCTTGGTCCCGTAATGTTCTGCGGCAGATGACATCATTAAATCAACCGAAGGCACATACTTGTCCTCTTTGACAGCTTCTTTTAACCGCACATGACATCCGCGCCCTTTTTTCTTAAACATCATGTGGCAACCGCCAGGGCAAATCAACACCCTCCCCTGTTCAATAACATCACCGTCTTCCGCTTCTTTTATTTTAAGCTTAGAGATATGGTCCAGCCTTTCAGCCAGAGGCCCGGTAAAACCCTTTGGCATGTGCTGGCTTATAACTACCGACGCAGCAAAATTATGCGGAAGCCGCGTAAGGATTATCTGCAGCGCCGCAGGCCCGCCTGTTGACGAGCCTATTGCCACAACTTCTATGTCGCCTATCACTGAATCAGTTTTGGCCTGTGCTTCAATATCGCCGCTCAACAGGCTGAGACTCTTGCTTAACTTATCCATTCTGAGGTTTCTTATTCCCTTTACCTTTGCGAGAAGGTCATTCTCTATGCTCTGCAGCTCCACAGACGCCTTCTTTGTCGGCTTTGCAATAAAATCAACAGCGCCCAGTTCAAGCGCCTTAAACACTGTCTTGGTGTCGGAATAAGAACTGACCATTATCACAGGGGTGGGTTTTTCTTTCATCAGCCATCTCAGAAAACTGAATCCGTCCATGGCAGGCATTTCAAAATCAAGCGTAATAAGGTCAGGCTTCAGTCTCAATGTCTTTGCCATCGCCTCTATGCCGTCAGACGCTATGCCTATAACCTCAATGCCCGGGTCTGCCTCAAGCATCTTCCTTATCGACTGCCGGCTGTAAGCCGAATCATCAACAATAAGAATTTTTATCTTTGGTTTTGCTGTCATAGTTTTATATTTTATTCCCCCATACCATTTTCTCAAGACTTTCAGGTGACATTGCTACCGTAAGTTTTGGCGGTTTTTGATAAACCATATCATGTTTGAAGTGCTTAAGCGTAAAGGCTGTAGAAATATTCATCAACGACTCTGCATGGCCCAGCAGCAGATACCTTCCGTCAGTAAGCCTTTCATGAAAACCCCTGATTACCTTTTTTCTCGCCTCCAGATCAAAATATATAAGCACATTCCTGCATAATATCACATCCATCTCACCTGCGAATTTCACTTTGAAAGGGTCCAGAAGGTTAAGGCAGCTGAAATTCACAAGCCGCCTGACGTTGTCGTTTATCTTATAGAAATTATTTTCATATGTAAAATATTTTTCTATATAATGCTCCTCCGTAGTCCTGAATGAATTCTTTCTGTATACACCTCTCCTTGCATGCTGCAATACTCTCTGGTTGATATCACTGCCGAGTATTTCCACATCCCACCCCAGAAAAAAACCCTGCTCCAGCGCCAGCATTGCGATTGTATAAGGCTCTTCTCCTGTAGAGCAGCCTGCAGACCATATCCTTATCTTCTTTGACTCCCTGTTTGTATTCTTAAGCTCAGGCAGTATCTCCTCGCTCAGCGTTTTCAACTGGCTCATTTCCCTGAAAAAGTAAGTTTCATTTACAGTGAGGACATCTACGATAAAAGAAAGCTCTTCATCTCTTCGCTTATCATATAAAAGGAGCCTGTAATAATCCCTGAAATCATTCAGCTGATGGCTTTTTACTCTCTTTGACAGCCTTTTCTCCAGGATGTATTTTGAATTATCATCAAAATACATCCCGCAGTAATCTTTTATGAGGTCCCTGAGGAGTCTGAATACGTCATCTGGTAAGGAAATGCTTTCTTCTATTTCAAGCATTAAGACACTCCTCCACAGCCTTTCTTACAACAGGGTCTTCTTCTTTATCCAGTAATTTCTCAAGCTCAACCCTGACGCTTCCGCCTGCAGCAGACACCCTCGCACAGAGAACCTCAACAGCCGCCATTCTTGTGGCCCAATCAGAATCGTTAAAATATGGCAGGATTATGCCTTCAATAGCATTAAATGGAGCAAGTGATTTTATAGCAGTCCTTCTTATTTCTTTATCATGCGAAGAAAGCATTTCTACTAATGCGCCCCTTGCAGTTTCGCCGCCTATCCTGCTCAGAGACTCTATGGCTGTAGTTACAACAAATCCATTAGGGTCTGAAAGCAATTTCATAAGCTGTCTTACAGTGGCCTTATCACCTAATTCACCGAGCGCCTTTACCGCTGCCGCCCTGACTGCATCATCAGGGTCAGTGAGCAAAATGAGAAGCGATTCTGACACTCCTTTCCCCTTAATCAAGCCGAGGCTCAATGCCGCAGAAACCCTTATGTCTGCATTCTCATCCGTAAGTGCAAGCGTCAGATATTTTATAGACTCGTCTGTTTTTATCATGGACAACGCCTTGACAACGGCATGCCTTACCTTGATGTTGTCATCCTTCAGCGCAAAGCCGATTGCCGGCACAGCCTTAACAGCTCCAATCTCACCAAGCAATAATACAGCATTTTTTCTCAGCACAGGATTCCTGCTGCCGATCAGCTTGATTAATTCATCTGATGAAAGACCTGCCTTAAGGCTGGATAATGCGGCCACGGCTGCCTCCTGTACATCTTCGTACTCATCAGAGAGCAGTTTTTTTATTTGCTCTACCGCCCTTAAATCACCTATCCTTGAGATAGCAATCGCTGCGAGCGCTCTCACATGCCCGTCCTCGTCTTTCATCAGTCCTTCAAACACATCATAAAAAACAGGCGAGGCCAGCTCGCCTGCCACATCGCATATAAACCTCTGCTGGTAGGGGCTGACTGTATCAAACAAAGACAGAATGACCTCCGGTTTGTCTTTGCCTATGAAGACAAGCGCCCTTTTTACGTCCTCTGCCAGATCCTCTTCCAATGAAAGCTCCAGAAGCGGAGCAAGCGCCCTTTCATCTCTCATAAGGCCCAGCAGCAGTATTGCAGAAATCCTCATATCTGCCTTAGCGCTCCAGGCATGCGCAACAAGGATATCAATAATGCGGTCCACGAAGAACTTTTTCATTTCTTCTGCAATAAATTCTTCTTTCACGCCGTTATGATAAAAATTCCTTATCGTCTTTATTGCTTCTTCCTGTATCGTCTTTGATGAATCCTCAAGAAGGGGGACTATGTTCTTGAGCGTTTCAGGCGCAGAAAACCTGCCGAGCGCCTTTAGCACCGGTTCTCTGAGGGTCTTTGTAGAAAGGGCTTTAACAAGAGAAGGTATAGCCTTTCTGTCGCCAATCCTTCCAAGCGCATCTGCGGCAGGATATGACGTCCACAGGTCGCCGCTTTCAAGTATCTTTATCAGCGCATTCACAACAGCCGGTTCGCCTATTTTCCCAAGATGTTCAACAGCAGTGGCCCTGACATTGTCATCCTCGTCTTTAAGGGCGTCAAGCATCAGCGGCAGTGATCTTTTGTCTCTGAACTCTCCGAGCACATCTATTATAAATTTCCTCACATCCCTGTTCTGAGTATTGAAAGCCTCCATGAGAAATGTTGTAGTCTTCTTGTCTAACTTTATGAGAGTTTCTATTGCTGAGTTTCTCGCTCCTGCATTATCATCAATATAAAGAAGGGCAATCAGGCCGTTGATATACGCTTCTACGGGATAATCATTAAGCAGGATGTCAACTGCTGTCTTTCTCACCCTCCAGCTGACATCTTTCATTGCCTTAAGAAGCAATCCGATAGAGGCATCAGAAGCTGCGCCTCTCAGGCTCTCAACAACTTCTCTTCTTACCTCTACATCTTCGCTGTCAAGCAGATTTTCCGGTTTCTGCATCTTTCTCCTCTCTCTACTCATGGGTCGTAGACGAGCCATCGGTTATGAGACCAGTGGATTCTTCTCGCTTCAGTCCGCTCTCATCCGCCTGTGGCGGAGAGGAGAACGCGTCCGAGGAGGCGGAAAGCATTATCTTTTCCTTTGATGTAAGAAGCCTTTCAATATTAAGGAGGATTACTATCCTCTCTTCTTTCTTGCCAAGGCCTGTAAGATATTCTGTCTTCAAACCCTTAAACATTGCCGGTGGAGCGCTTATCTCCTCAGGACTAAAAGGGACTATCTTATCTATTTCATCAACCAGAAGTCCTATCTTCTCATCCTCGCAGCGGACCACTATTATCCGGCACTTGCCGGTTTCGGTATGAGCGCCGAATCGCTTCCTGAGGTCCAGCAAAGGGATTACATCGCCCCTTACATTTATAACGCCTGAGATAAAATCAGGCAGTTCAGGAAGAAAATAGATCTTCTGCGATTTCAGTATCTCAACAACACTGCTTATGTTGACGCCGAAATCTTCTTTTCCTATTTTAAAAACAGCAAATTTTTCCATAACTCCTCTGGTATACATAACGTCATAAGTCCTATACGCTTTGTCATTCCGGCTTGCTCGGCATGACAGAGAACTGCCGTGGATGCGGCATATTTTACGCCGCTAAGTATAAATAAATGTTTTCTCATCATGACAGCATCCCCAGTTTTAACATCATGGCCTTTACGCTGTCGTAATCTTCATCCCTTGCCTCGGTGAAGCCGGTATATGCCTTGGCTATAGATTTAAGGACCAGCCCTCCTTCAGCAGAAGTATCTATCAGGGCAGTTAAGGCTGACCTCAGCAGAGAAACCTCCTCTTTGCTTAATGACTTATTGACGCAGATATTGAATTCAGGAATATCTTCTGAAATCTTCAGGAACTTTAACCCCTGATCCTTGAATTTGTGTGCCGTGTCCTCCATAACGCCTCCTCCGTCAAAATCACCCTTGAGCACTGCCTTAGCCACATCATCATGGTGGCCGAGATAGTCGTAATAAGAAAGATCTGTTATCTTTATTCCCGCCTCTAAAAGCATGGCCCTCGGGACGATGTGGCTTGACGTTGAATGGAAGTCTCCGAACGCAAAGGTCCTCCCCTTCAACTCTCCTATGGAATTAATGCCCCCCCTGTCCGCTTTTGTGATTATTACCGAGTGCTGATAAGGCTTGCCATTTCTTAAAGCCTTTACAATTACATCAACACCGTATTTCTTGCGCGCCTCTATATAAGTGGACGGCGTCATAAAGCACATCTGCGTAACATTTTGCCCTATAGCATCAACCGTTTCCTCAAAGTCCATTGCTAACTTAAGGTCAACCCTTCTGCCTAATTTTTTACTGAGATAATCCGCTAAGGGAGTGAACTTCATAAACATCTCCGCGGGGGACTCTAATGGTATAATTCCAAATTTCAATATGCCTTTCTCCTCAGAAAACCTGAACCTTCCTATTTCTGTGTCAAGCAGCTCTGCCTCTTTCTGCAGGCCCCTCAATGAATTATTTACATTAAATGCGAGGTCCCGATTCCTTTTCGGAATGTCTTTAATCTTTTCAATGGATTTCCACATCTGATTAGAGCCTATCTTTTGTTCATAAATTGCCTTTGAAATCTGCTGGCTTTTGCCGGAGACTACCTCAATGGCCCCTGATATGTGTTTGCTGGTCGCTGCCTGTTCGTCAGCCGCTGACCTGACCTGATGAGATATATCCCTCATCTTTTCTGTTGCGCCCATAATCAGGGTGGTCCCCTGCGCCTGCTCTGATGTTGACTTGGCAATCATGCCTGTCATGTTTTTGATGCGCTCCATTGCCTCTGAGACAAGCCTTATCGCCTTTGCCTGTTCGCCTGTGGAACGATCTATGGAGAACGCCATCTCGGAAGACTTCTTAGAACTGTCCAGAATCTTCTTTAATGAATCTGACGCCTCTTTTGAGAGTTTCAGTCCATCATCAACTGATTTCAGCCCCTCCCCCATTGCCTGAACAGTGCCTTTTACTTCCTGCTGAACAGACTGGATGAGAGAGCCTATCTCCTGCGTTGAGAACGCTGTCCTCTCTGCAAGGTCTTTAATCTCCTCCGCAACAACTGAAAACCCTTTTCCATGTTCGCCTGCCTGCGCTGCGAGTATAGCGGCATTCAGGGCCAGGAGGGTTGTCTGGTCGGTAATATCATCTATCACATTGAGTATCTTGCCTATCTCCTCGGACCTGTCGCCGAGCTTCTTGACAAAATCGTTTGTTTTTTCAACGGAAGACTTTATATTCTTCATTCCCTCTATAGTTTTTTCTATGGAGCCCATTCCGAATGTTGACGCGTCAGTCATGACCTTCTCTGACAGCTTCGCCGATTCTTTAGCGTTTATCTCAACATCTTTCACAGAAAATTTCATTTCCTCTATGGCAGAAAGCGTCTCCTCTGTTGCAATTGAAAGATTATCGGCATTCTGCGCAACTTCTTTTATCGTGGCGGAAAGCTGCTCAATAGAAGATGACGTCGCATCAACAGCGCCGGAAAGGTCATGGGTATTATTTTTAACATTCCCTATCGCATTAGCCATCTCCTCCATCGAGGCTGCCGTCTCTTCCGTTGAGCCGGCAAGCTTTTCAGTGCTCTCGGTAATCTCTGATATAGCGGCGTTCAGCTCTTCAACCGAACTTGATATATCCGCTATGGCCTCTGTCTCAAGCTGAGTGCCGTCCAGCACCTTTTTTGAGTCCTTTCCAACACTTTCAACAACATGCGTGACCCTTTCCGAGATATCCTTTATCCTCTGCAGTATCCTTCCCACCGAACTCACAGACTCCTTTATAGAACTGTTTAGCCGCGCAATCTCATCTTTACTCTTTATGTCCACATCAAATGAAAGGTCTCCCTCCTCCAACTTCAATGCTGCCTCTTCCATCGCCTTAATAGGCAATATAACCATTCTCCTGAGCATGAGCCAGAGCACAAGGCTGAACCCCAGGGCGCCGGCAATTGTCAGCAAAATAACGGTTATTACTGATTTCTTTGCCCTTTCATATTCCTTTTCTATTGTCAGCGAAACCTTTATAGCGCCAAGGATAGCTCCTTTCTGCGCATGACATACCTGGCATTCAGCGGCATTTTCAAGAGGTTTGTAAAAGATATACCCTTTTGCATCCGATATAACAATCGGCTCCTTAGCATTTATAATCTTCTTCATAGCTTCAGCTTCGGTGGCTGGAGCATCTTTTTCGAATGCCTCTCTCCCTTCGGAATTTACAACATGGAGGCCGGCTATGCCTACGGTCCCGCGCAAGCCCTCTATAAGCTTTTTCGTAAGGTCGGGCCTGTTGTCCAGCATTGTCATCTCAATGTTCTTCTTTATAATTGCAGCCGTGGTCTCTGAATTTTCTCTTGTAATTCCGTAAAGAGTTGACTTCTCTATAAGCATAGTCATGACGCCAGCAAGGACGACGCCTACAAGAAGCATGGCTAAAACAGTAATAATTATCTTTAATTCAAGTTTTTCTCTCACAAGACCTCCGGTTTAAAATTCAAAAAATAAATTTATTATAGTCAACACCAAAAGAAAGTTGTCATTGCGAGGAGCGCAGCAACGTGGCAATCTATTGAGATTGCTTCACGGAGTTTATCCAGAGCGACAAAAAGAGATTGCTTCGCTTTGCTCGCAATGACAAAAGCGAAGGGTTCGCAATGACACGCCGTCATTGTCAACTTATCTAAGTCGTTCACTATAGTTCTCAATTCTCATTTTAGATTTATATCCACCGCCTCTTCCAGACGTAGGACCGAGATAAACCTGCCGTTGTAAAGAACAACGCCCCCTACGAACATCAGGTCTGACTCGCTGAGATGAGCCGGCGGCTCTGCAATGTCGGATTCATCAATGCGAATAACACCGTTTATCCTGTCTATCATTATCCCGATACGTCCCTTTGGGCCTTTCAGAGTCAGTATCTTTTTACGCACCTTGCCCGATGCTCCGTTATCTTTAATTGAGAGCCGCTTTTTCAAGTCTAAAACAGGCATTACCTTTCCCCTGACAGAAGTTATGCCGAGGATGTAATCCGGCGCTTTCGGAACCATTGTAATTTGCTGGGGAGTGAGAATCTCTTCAACTTCAGAGATCCTGAAGGCAAATTCTTCCGCGGCAAGCTGAAACGTAAGAAGTTCTATTATGCCTGAGATTGCCTCTTCAGGTTTAGCTGTTTTTGAAACAGATTCAGCAGGACTTTTTTCTTTAACAGTCTCCTGCTGGGAAACAACCTGAGCAGGCACATAGGGCTGGGGGTTTTCCCCCTGTATGCTGTCTACTATATACTGTCTACTGTCTTCTGTTTTCTCAGCGGTGTCTGGCTGCTGTTGAGCGCCTCCGCCAGAGGCGGATGTAATATCATCGGCAGCCTTGTCCTCTTGCTTTTCTTTCTCTGCTTCTTCTTTAATCTTTTTTCTAATTTTCGCTATATCCATTTAGTCCAAACTCCTGAGCAGCTTCGTTAATTAATTGCCTTTCAATTATCCTGCATTCATTGCCAAGCCCGCTTAAGAGCGCGGCAGTCGCCAGGCTGTTAATCAATCTCGGGACGCCGCAGGAATATGCATGAAGCGCCTTTAACGCCTCACCGGTAAACAACTGCTCCTCGCATCCGCCCACCTTCAGCCTGTGTTCCACATAACCAATTATTTCATCTTCGCTTATCGGCCCCAGGTGATAAAAAAGTCCGATGCGCTGCTTCAACGGCAGATATGCCTTATGATTTAACCTGCGCCTTAAGTCCGGCTGTCCCACAAGTATAAGACTTAAGAGATTTGCGTCATCAAGCTGAAAGTTTGTAAGCAGCCTGATCTCTTCGAAGGTATCCTTGTTCGGGATAAGCTGAGCCTCATCTATGATTATCACAGGGGTAATCCCTGACTTATAGTCTTCATAAACTTTTGAATATATCGCCTCAAGAAGGTCATCCTTGAGGCTCGAAAATCCGCCTGAAACGGCAATATCAAACCGCTTGGCAACTGTCCTGAGAAACTGCGCCGGCGTGAGGCGGGGATTAATAATGAGAATAATCCTGTATTTTTCTCCGAGCGAGTCTATCAGCGCGCGCGTGAGCGTAGTCTTGCCGCAGCCGACATCGCCTGTCAGGACCACAAGTTCTTTTTCTTCAACTGCATACTGCAGTCTTGCAAGCGCCTCTTCATGCGCTCTGCTCATGAAAAGAAATTTAGGGTCAGGTGTTTTAGTAAAAGGCCTGCGTTTTAATCCATAGAATTCCTCATAGATCATAAAGGCCCCCTTTTACTTTTTGTTTGACTACGGAATCATCTATAAGGCCGTCAACATCTATGACAAGAATAACTTCATGCTTGCCTATCTCTGCCGCGCCTGCAAAACCCCGAAGGCCCGTAAAATATTCTCCAAGTGATTTAATAACTATTTCGTGCTGCCCGAATAACTCGTCAACCATCAAGCCGTGCCTTCTGTTTCCGGTTCCTGCGACAACGGCAAAAAACCTCTCAGGCTCTTCATCCGTTAGAGCAAAAACCCTTCCGATATTTGTTATCGGAAGCATCTCGCCTCTCAGATTATAAACATCCTTTCCATCAACGGCCTGGATATCGCCCCTCGTAATAATAAGCGTCTCTGATATGGAAGTAAGCGGTATCGCAAACTTCATGGTTCCGACTCTTACGATAAGCGCTTTTATGATGGCCAGGGTAATCGGAATCGTCAGGGTAACCTCAGTGCCCCTGCCTTTCTCTGTATCAATTTCAGCAAAGCCGCCTATTGCCGCAAGTTTCTCTTTTACAACATCCATGCCCACACCGCGGCCCGACACCTCGCTGACCACCTCTTTTGTGCTGAACCCGGGCGTGAATATGAAATTTACAAGTTCCTTCTCATCCATCTCTGCGTTTTTATCCAGAAGCCCTTTCTCAATTGCCTTCTCCTTTACCCTCTGAATGTTAATGCCTCCGCCGTCGTCTTTTACCTCAATGATAACGTGGTTGCCGCGCTGGGACGCCTTCAGAATAATGGTTCCTGATTCCTTCTTCCCGTTTTTTTTCCTTTCTTCCGCAGACTCTATGCCATGGTCAATCGCATTTCTCACAAGATGCATTAAAGGGTCAATTACTTCCTCTGCGATATATTTGTCAATCTCAGTGTCCTCGCCGTACATAGCAAGCTCTATGCGCTTTTCTGTCTCCCTTGAGTATTTCCTTATAACCTGCGCAAGCCTTGAAAATATCTGTCCTATGGGAACCATCCGTATCTCAAGAACCTGGTTTTGAAGTTCAGCCAGTTTCCTTTCCAGCGTCTGGGCGATTTTATTCACATCAGCAACCAGCGGAGAATGCCTGTAACTCTCTGCGAGTTCTTCGCTTATTCTTTTTACAGCGCCTTTCACAAGCGTCAGCTCGCCTATGGTATTAAGGATCCTGTCCAGTTTCTCTATGTCCACTCTAACAGTCGTAGTTGTGCTTTTAAGCGTAGTCTCCTGAGACTTCTGCTGGGGCGCCGCAACCTCTGCAATTTTCTGGCTGACCAGTGTGTCAACCTCACACCTTATCGTATCCTTAAGTTTTTCTGCAGGCTCAAGGCTCCCGAACATGAGATTGAAGCCAATGGAATCCGGCGGAACATTTGAAGAGGTAGGCAGCGTTGATATCAGTTCGCCTTTTGACTTTATTGTCTTTGTAAGTTCTTCCAGCGCTTCATCAAAATCCGACAGCGAGAAAACCGCCTTTGCAAGATAAATCCACTTACCTTCCTGTATATTTGTCTTTAATCTGTGCTCTTCGTATTCTGTCAGGACCATGAGCATGGACTCATCAATAAGGCCCTTAAGCTCAAGCCCCGTTGTCTTCCCCGCAAGAGAATTTCTGAACACCTCTATATTCTTAAGATGTCCGCTTACATCCTGTTCTTTGTCTTTATCCTTAGTGAGTTCTTCAACAAGCAGTCTCAGTATGTCAATATTATTAAACAGAAATCTTACAACTTCATCCGAAATATCAACCTTGCCGAGCCGTATCCCGTCAAGCAGGGACTCAAGCGCATGGCTGAGGTCTGAGATGCCCTGATGCCCGAAAAGCCCTGAAAGCCCCTTGAGTGTGTGTATAGAGCGGAACAGCGCATTAACGCTGTCGGGATTCGGTCCTGTTTGAAAGGTATCCTGTATCTCAAGAATCAGTCTGCCCGACTCTTCAAGGAGGTCTGATGCTTCAGCTATAAACTCTTCTTTGGCTGAACTCATAAGTTCAATACTTTCCTTACGATGTCCTGCAGTTCCGTAGCCTTGAATGGTTTAGTTACGTATGCGCTCGCTCCAAGCGCCATTCCCCTCTTTTTATCCTCCTCGCTCCTTTCAGTGGTAACTATGATAAGGGGGATATTGCTGTATCTCGGATTGCTCTTCACGAAATTTATCAGTTCAAGGCCGTTTATGTCAGGCATATTAATATCCGTGACGACTAAATCAAAGTCCTGAACAGGAAGGAGTTTTAAGGCGTCAAAACCTGTGGGCGCTTCAACTATGTTAAAGTCTCCGAGTTCCTCTATAACTGCCCTTATCAGAGAGCGGGTAGTTGTTGAGTCTTCAACTATCAGAATTGATTTCACATGACCCCCTTTTCCTTCTTCTCTCACGTCAATAAACTTTTTTGTATTTGCCTTATGTTATATTGCAAGACCTGACCCTTCTACTTACTGTTCCGTTACCCATACGGTTACTACAGGGACTATAACCTTTGTCTTTTTTGTTTTGCAAAAAGTAGCCTGTCCCCTTTTTCATCCTATCAATGTTGTAGGTGTAGGCGTCTTGGTGATGAGGGCCTGTTAATCTGTTTCCAACAGGGTCGTAGGTAAAGGTCTCTGCCTTATGTTCATAGATGTGTTCTTGTTCTTTACCTTTGCCTGTGTGCTTTATTTTTGAGGGCAGTGATTGAAGGAGTTGAACATATCTCACGACAAGCAGATAGGCAACAATCTTCCGCATCAACAAGATTTTCTGCAGTTGTCTTATATCTTTATTTCTCAGCATCGTCTCTATTCCTCAAAAGTAGCCTGTCCCCTTTTTAGTCTTTTTATAATTTTTCTTGTTAAATGGGCGAAATACCCACCAATTAAGCCTACTGGTATATATATAAGCAGAGATAATATAATTTTAAAGTTTAATTCTGGTATGTGGATTGATTTTGTAGTTGCAGAAACTACAATCACCAAATTTAGTATAGAAACCAAAATCATGATGACAGAAAAAATGCCTCCAATTAGCAATGGTTTTTTATTGATGAGTAAATTTGTAACGTATGCTCCAACAAAAATAGGTAAATATTCAGAAATATAATAGGGGAAACTATTAACCATTAATATGGCTAATAGTATTGATGTTACTATTCCAAGGCAGATGCCGAATAGGTATTGTTTGAATACTATTACAATAGTCATAACGATTTATTCCTTTTCCTTTATTTTAAACATACATTTTTCATATTCAATATTACATTTTTGAGCTTCTTTATCATCTTTGCATCCTTTTTCAGGTATAGCTTTTTGTAAACATTCTTGTTTTTCCGCTTCACAACACACTGATTCTTTAGCCCCTGAGCAGCCCCAATTCACATATTTTTTGCATGCCCATCTACCGAGAAGGGGCAGATCTTTGCACGGATTATATCTGTCTAATCCAAAAGGATCTGTAAAGTTCACCGGATTATTTCCTACATACCTATACAAATTCACATCTCCCCCACCAAACCCAATCGGATCTTTTGAGATGAATCTGCCTCTGCTCGGATAATAATATCTTCCTCTGTAGTAATACATTCCAATCTCAGAATCGTACTCCCTTCCTGTAAAATTATAAGGCTGGATTAGGGTTCCTGTCTGTGAGGCAATAGTGCCATATGCCTTGTAAATATATGTCTTAACTGCGCTTCCTGTGCTGTCTGTCATTGTCTTTATGCTTCCAAGCGCATCTGCATGGTAGTAGTAGTTTGCCCCTCCTTTCTTAATCCTCAAAGGCTCGTCTATACCAGGGCCGTGGGTGTATCTGGCAGCTACAGCTCCGGTTCCGTCATATTCTGTTACGATGTCTTCGTTGTCATATAGGTATTTTGTGATTACTCCGTTTATGTCTTTCTTTATCCTCCTGCCAAAGGGGTCGTATTTGTATTTCACTACGGTGGCGCCAGGCCGTATTATTTTTTTGAGCCTGTTTTCATAATCCCAGAAGTATTGCGTTAGAGCGCCTGTTGTCTTATTTGTCTTTGTTATAAGATTGCCGTTGTTGTCATAGGTGTCTTTTATCTCTTTTATCCTTTTCAGATATTTCAAAACAAGCAGATAGACATACAGTCTTCGCATTAGCAAGATTTGCTGTAATTGTTTTATGTCTCTATACCGCAGCATTTAAATCAGCCTGTCCCCTTTTTTTCTAATTACTTCTTCCCATTCCTTTTTGTAACGGTCATAGGGCTTTAAAGAATCCTTGATGTCTTCCAATGAAGGCACTAATAAAAAAGCAATAATGCCTACCAATGCCTTATAGTACCACTGCAACGATTTCCAGAAATATACGCCAAAAAATAAGATGGCTATCCAGATGACAACATATATCCATCCTCTCATTAGGGCAAATATATATTGTCTTCGCGTAAGTAACTGTTGCGATGTAAGTTCCGCTAACGAGGGCATGGTATTACTTACATCCTTTCGGCTTCGGTGGTTCTATTTCTTCTTCGCAGGGTAAAATTGCTGCACTTATGATCGAGCCGATGCCAACGCCAGTTTCCCAAGCAAGACCTACCAATGCAAAATTAGTAGCGGCAGTTCCAGCAGCAATGATGCCTGTTTCAAGACCTGTAAAAGCCACTCCTTGGAGCGCTGCACCACGAAAACCAAGCATAGCCCACTGGCGCAATGTAATACCGCCAGTTAGTTCAGCTACTTTTCCACCTGTCAGAAGCCCCATGCCTACGCCGGGTATAATCGCAGGAGCTAATGCGCCTGGAATGACTTTATTCGTTTGCCAGAAATTCTCCCCGACTCTTGACCAGAAAGGTTTTTTACATTTTAACCCCCACGGGTCCACCCAGTTCACCGGATTATTTCCTACGTAAAGATAGAGATTAATCCCTCCTTCAAGTCCAATCGGGTCTTCACTTATAAACCATCTCATTTTTATGTTTCTGCTTTTTGAATACATAAGTACCGAATTAAATCATCCAAAGTTCCAAATTTCTTATTGTTAAATGAGAGACTGACTTTTTTTGCCTCATCACGTATAACATATTCAAGATCAACGATTTCATCTTCCACCAAATGGCCTTCAACCGGCCCTAATTCTTTATCGAAACGATCAGTTGGACGCAACAGGCACGGATCGAGCTTAAGAATCTCAGCAATTTTACCCCACATATTAGTAAATCTATGTATCTCAATTCCTGAATCCGCATAAAAACGATAATAGATATCTCTTACGTCCATTTTACCTCTTTCTGCAAATCTTTGCCTTTTCTTTGGCAATCGTTTTGCTTCCAGCAAATGAGCCACAATCCCAATAATTCCAAGTAATACCAAAATTAATATGAAAACAAATGCCTTCATAATTAAAACATGCTGCAGTCGAGTTTACAATAAATAGAGCAGCTTAGCACCAACCCTCCAGCATAACTAGCTGTACCTACGGCTGCAACATTTGCATAGGGATTAACTACCCGAAGTGCAATTGCGGATCCTCTTAGACCGACACTCCTTAATGTAATACTAGCAAGGCTTGTAAATGGATTTTTTGAGCCTAATAATAGTTTATTCCCGGGATATGGCACAGAAGCGAAAGGAC
This sequence comes from Nitrospirota bacterium, assembly GCA_016195565.1. Classification (NCBI taxonomy): domain Bacteria; kingdom Pseudomonadati; phylum Nitrospirota; species Nitrospirota bacterium. The sequence goes on from JACPZK010000006.1 coordinate 254,854, forward strand.
TTCCTACCCCAAGAATGCCCAATGCTATTAATCCCCCACTTTGCTTATAACAATTCTCAAAACAACTTGAAAAGTTGCAACACTGAGATGCTGCAAGCCCTTCCGGATCCACAAAGTTCACCGGATTATTTCCCACATACCTATACAAATTCACATCTCCCCCACCAAACCCAATCGGATCTTTTGAGATGAATCTGCCTCTGCTCGGATAATAATATCTTCCTCTGTAGTAATAAAGACCTGTCTCTGGATCAAACTCTCTTCCCGTGAAGGTGTAGGGCTGGATGAAGGTCTGGCTCAATTGATAGGTAATCCTTCCGAAGCTGTTATATTCATACTTCTGCACTACTTTCCCTGTGCTGTCTGTTATGGTCTTGATTGAGCCCAGCCCATCAGCATGATAGTAGTAGCTTTGTCCGGCTCGCTCCATTGCCAGCGGCTCGTCAATGCCCGGGCCATGGGTGTATTTTGTTGTGAGAACACCACTTCCGTCATATTCAGCCAGAATGTCTTCGTTGTCATAGAGATAACTCTTGATTGTTCCGTTCACGTTTTTCTCAAGCCTTCTTCCAAAGGGGTCGTAGGTGTAAGTTATAAGTTGAGAGTTAGGAGTTAAAAGTTGAATTAATCTATTTTCAAAGTCGTAGGAAAATGTGGTTGTTTCTCCATTAGTCTTACGTACCTTCCGTATGAGGTTTCCGTTGGCGTCATAAGTGTAGAGATAAGCAGCATCTTCTAAGAGTCTGTTGGCTGTATCTACTGTTGTGTTTGCTCTATTGCCGACTGGGTCATAGGTAAATTGCTCTGAGGGCGGCTTTGGATGGGTGGCCTGCGTGAGTTGATATATGACGTCATAGGCATAGTTGTGTGTGCCGGCGCTTTCGGTCATGGTTGTGCGATTGCCGACGTTGTCATGGGTGTAGGTAAACGAGTTAAGAGTTGAAAGTTTTGAGTTAAAAGTTATGAGACTTGTAAGACGGCTGTTGCTGTCATAGGTGTATGTTGTCTGCACTACATTTGGATGTCTGAGCTTTGTCCGCCTCCCGAGGCTGTCGTAGGTAAATCCGAATTGTTTTCCTGAGGGGTTTGTGATTGAGGCAACAAGGTTGAGAGCATTGTATGCGTAACTTGTGATGCCTCCTGTCGGGTCTGTCATTGAGGTGCGGTTTGAGTTTGCATCATAGGTGTATTGCAGGGTTTTGCCAGCGCTGTCAATGGAACTAATTATTCTCTTGTTTGCGTCATAGGTGAAATTGTATGCAATGTATTGGTTTCCAGCATATGTAAGGCTGCTGTTTGCATTGTATTGATAGGCGGCCATGTTGCCGTCAGGATAGAGTTTTTGTGTGAGTCTGTTTACTGCGTCGTATGAATAGGTGATGGTGTTTGCATTTGCATCGGTCTTTGTCTTGAGGTTTCCGTTTGGGTCGTAGGCGTATGCGGTTATGTTTCCCAGCGGGCCTGTTTCTTTTATGAGTCGGCCGGCGAGGTCGTACTGGAATGTTGTGGTATTGGCTTTGGCGTCTGTTACTGTTGTGAGTTTATCTCCTCCGCCTCCGCATGATGAGCAGCCTGTGCTCCCATAGGCAAATGTCGTGATAGCGCTGAGCGCATCTGTTGCCTTTGTTACCTGGCCCCTGTAGTTGTATCCATAGTTTGTGGTGTTGCCGTTGGCGTCTGTTACGGATATTTTGTTGCCGTTTTTGTCGTAGGTGTTTGTTGTTATATTGTTCAGCGGGTCTGTTACTTTTATGGGTTTGTTCAGGCTGTTGTATTCAAGCCTTGTTATATGGCCCTGCGCATCTGTCAGGGTCAGGAGATTGCCTGATATGTCGTATGTGAATGTTGTTACTGCTCCTGTTGGGTCTGTGATTGTTATGGGATTGTTATACTGGTCATAAGTAAGAGTTGTGAGTTGGGAATTCGGAGTTATGAGTTGTATAAGGTTGCCTTTGGAATCGTATTGATATTGGGTAACTGCTCCTGAGGCGTCTGTGGTTGTTAAGAGGTTGCCTTTGGCATCATAGGTGTATGTTGTTACTTTGTTCTGTGAGTCGGTGATGCTGGTTATCTGTCCGAAGGTGTTGTAAGTGTAGGCTGTTGTGTTGCCTAATGCATTGGTTGCTGAGGTCCTGTTTCCTGATGTGTCGTATGTGTATATGGTTGTGCTGCCCAGTGGGTCTGTTTCTGTTATAAGGTTTCTGTTGCTGTCGTAGGTGTATGTGGTGGTATTGCCCAGCGGGTCTGTCTTTTGTGTGGTTACGTTTAGGAGAGAGTCGTATTTGTAGGTCCATATGCCTCCGTCTTTTTCCGTTGCTGTTGCTGTGTTGGTTACGGTGTCATAGGTTATGCTTTTTGTCTTTCCTTCTGGGTCTGTTGATGAGACAACTTTATTGTTTGCATCGTATGCGTATGTTGTTACATATCCCATTGGGTCTGTTTTTGTAAGCAGCTGGTTGTTTGTGTCGTATGTATATGCCCAGTTGAGAGTTCCAAGTTGTGAGCTGGCAGTTGAAATCTGAGTAAGCATGTTATTGCTGTAGGTGAGGCTGTAGCTGTTATTGCTTGGCTCTGTTATGCCTGTGATTTTGTTGGTTGAGTCGTAGGTGAGATAGGTTGCCCTTCCTGAAGGGTCTGTTATGGTTGTAAGGTTGTCGCCTGTGTAGGTCAGGGTTGTTGTGTTATTGTTTCTGTCTTTTATGGATGTGAGTTTGCCTGTGGCTCTGAAGTTGTAGGTTGTGTTGTTTTTAAGCGTTCTTGTGAAGGTGTTGTCGCTGTTAACTGTTATGTATGATGTGTCTCCGCTATTGGCTTCTGGATAGTAGATGCCGTTTGTTAGCCTGAAGTATATGACGTTTCCGTCTCCTTGTTTGAGGCCTATGCTGCCATCAGGGTTAGAGAATAAAAGAAGATTATAGTTGTGTGTCCAGCCTTTGCCGAGTGAGCCATTGTATATGTCTATTGAGTTATAGCTTAAAGTGAAACCTGATGTAGCTGTCTGGAATAGTGTCTGGTCGTGGTAGAGGTTGCCGCTTGCAGGGTTTGCGGAGGAGCCAAGGGTAATATTTGTAGGAGGGATATTGGTGCATGGATCTTTTCCAAGAGTTGTCTCTGATTTCTGGACATTGCAGTCTTCATCAACCTGTCCATCGCAGTTGTTGTCCATGTTGTCGCCGCAGACTTCAGTTGCGGGTAAAACCTCGCCTGTACATGCTCCCCACTGCCCGTTTACGCAGGTCTGTGTTCCGGATTTGCATTCTCCAATACCCTGTGTTCCTCCTGTGCCTGTATAGCAGGAAATGGTCTGGCCGTTTGTGCAAGTAGGGCATTGCCATTCATTAATATTAGATACTACACCTATTATTATATTTGGGTCTGAACTGTTACAGGGGTAACCACTCGAACCACATAAACTGCTGCAAACAACGCCATGTGAGGAACAACTTCCTGCATTACACCCTGCTGATACCGAACCCAAATAACACCAAACATCATACCGATACTTTCCTGTGTAAACATTTGTTACACAACAGAATCCCCAACCACACATAATAGGAGTAAGCTCGTTACAGGAAGATGTCAATATCCAATGCCCCGCATCCGTAACCCTTGCTGTTTTTGTCGCAACACTACCGTCAGAACAGCTTGCCGTTACTGTTATGCCCCCGCAAGAAGCCGGCCCTGTGGTCAAAACACCATTTGAACTGATACTTGCCCCTGTGCCTGTAACGCTCCATGATACAGCGCCGCTACAATCTGCTGCCGTATATGACGCACTGCTGTTTGTTGTTATTGTTTCAGAGCCTGTTATGGTTATTGCGTGGGAATAGGCTGCGAATGAAAGGAAGAAAGCTATTGTTATGAATAGGAATAAGACAAAAAATAAAAAGGCAACAGTCTTTTTCATTCCGTCCTCTCTGAATCCTTTATGCGTCAACTTATTTCTCATCCCTTTATAAGACTCCCCCTAAAAAGAGTTTCTGAACAGAATGTGAATTCTAAAAAGGGCATCGCTATGATGGATTCTAACAAATACCAGTAAAAAAATCATCATGTCTTTGTCTTGTTCTCCATAGTTTTTTGCATTTCATTGAGCCTGCGCTGAAGAAGTGATTTTTCAAACGCAAGCCCGGCCTGGCTTATAAATATCTCAAGCCCCTCTGTCTCAGCAATAGGCTCGCCTGCCGGCATATTGTCGCAATAAAGCATCGCGGCAACTCTCCCTTCTGCAATGATAGGGAAAACCCCGACTTCAGACGGCCAGCCTCCTCCAAGTTCCTTTATCATCATTTCCGTTATTTTGTCTTTTTCCATCGGTCCCTTGTACGAACGCGCCTCATTAATAATCTTTGTGAGAAACGGACTGTCTTTCAGCGGAAGCGCCGTCTCTCTTATCTTCTCGTCAGCTCTTTCTATCTCAAGCCCGAACTGTCCCAGCCCTGCCATCTCATTTTCTCCGGCCATAAACAAAACGCCTCTCTGGAAAATATCGCTCGCAAATCTGAGTATGAGAAGCGTTATCTCAGAAGCTGAATTCGGGAATCTTAATTCCTGCGTAAGCGACTTGAGGGCTGAGATGTCTTTCCTCTCTGCAACTGCAGGCCCGCCCCAGTCTGATTCCCATCCGCCTTCCTCTGCCGTTTCTCCTGTCAGTTCCTCATTAGAAACAAATTCCTGCTGTGCAGATTCATCATATACCCTCGCACCCTCCATAAGAAGATACTCAGGGCTGATTCCCTTTGAGACTTCCCATCCAAGATCCTCTATCTGTATACTGTCTTTCAGTTCAAGGTCCTCAATCTCAAACTGAAAATCACCGTCATGCCAGAGCAGAAGATGATAAACAGCTTTCTCTATTCTCTTCTTAGAAGCCTTCTCAAGTGTATCTTTATTTACAGCGCCGAGATCAAAAAGTATCTCTGCGACAGACTTTGCGGGCAGCTTTTTTTTTACTTCCAGAGCCATCAGGAGCGATGATTCTTTTATGGTCCCGCTTTTAAGGAGGTCGTGCCCCAGCGTTCCGTCAAGTTGAGTAGTCTCAGCCCTGACAACAAGACCGTTCCGGAACACAATCATCGCGTTTCCTGATACCCCATTGATTACAAGCGTCCCTGTTTTTTTCCCGATACTCAGTATCTGGAAAATATCAGAAAGGGCCAGGTCTTCAAGCCTTCCAACAAGACTCATTCAATCTCCACTCCCTTAGGAATCACGACTATTCCTTCAGGGCTAACGTGAAATCTTTTTCTGTCGCCTTCAATATCATAACCGATTACCGTTCCTTCCGGCACACAGACGTCCTTGTCTATTATCGCCTTCTTTATTTTGCAATGCCTTCCTATCTCAACATTCTCCATGAGCACCGATTCCCTGACATCCGCCCAGCTGTTAACCCTCACATTAGGAGAGAGCACAGAGTCCTGCACACGCCCTCCGCTTATGATACATCCGTCGCACACAATGGAATCCAACGCTATGCCAAGCCTGCCGCCTTTACGCTCCTGCGCAAAAACAAATTTTGCGGGCGGGTACTGGGGCTGATACGTCCTTAACGGCCATTCTTTATCATACAGGTTGAACATCGGATCCACAGATGCAATCTCCATGTTTGCCTCCCAGTATCCGGCAATAGCGCCTACATCTCTCCAGTATTTTGCCTCTTTTTTATTCTCATCCTTGAAATTATAGGCAAAAAGTTTTTTAGTCTCAATCATGTCAGGTATAATATTTTTCCCGAAATCATGAGCTGTTGAACGAAACGCATCACTCATAACTTCGCTTAATACATCCTGAGTATTAAACAGATACACTCCCATAGAAACAAGAGCCTGATTTGGAGACCCCGGCATTGACTTTGGCTTTTTAGGTTTCTCTTTAAATCCTATTATCCTTGATTCTTCATCAACCTCAACAACACCAAATGACGAGGCCTTCTCCCTGTCCATCTCTATTGCCGCAATCGTCCCGACTGCGCCCTTGCTGATATGGGAACTGAACATTTCGGAATAGTCCATCTTGTATATATGGTCTCCCGAGAGGATAAGCAGATACGCAGGAGACTCCTTCTCTATAAAATATATATTCTGATACACCGCATCCGCTGTTCCTTCATACCACCTCTCATCGACACGCTGCTGAGGCGGGACAGATATGATAAATTCGTCAAGCTCCGGATTGAGCAGATGTTCCCAGCCAAGCGCCAGGTGCCTGTTCAATGAGAGAGACTTATATTGTGTAAGCACCGCTATTTTCCTGATGCCTGAATTGATACAGTTGCTCAATGTGAAATCAATTATCCTGTATTTTCCTCCGAACGGAACCGCTGGTTTTGCCCTGTGAATAGTTAAGGGGTGAAGCCTCTCTCCTTTGCCCCCTGCAAGAATAAGGGCAAGCATATCCTTTGTTTGTCTGTTTTTTCTCCCCTTATTCATAAAAACAATCTGAAGCCTGTGTTTGTAATGATTTTCAACCCCTTATTATTACTTCTTGCTTGTTGAAGTATATCAGTAAAAATCTAAGAGTGTCAATGAGTTAGAGGCGTTTGAATATGCCATTTTCAGACGTGAAACTATGCACATGTATTCACCAAGCAAAGCAGGCCGGCAAGACAGTAAAATGGCAAGATAGTAAGATGGGAAACTGAGATTTTGGGAACTGGGGGTGAGAATGGTTTTTCTTATGACAAAACTGCGGAAAGTGTCCCCGATTATTTCCACTGATTATTTCCTATAATCCAAAGATTAAGACCAGCATTCGAGGTGCGCCTTGGTTCTGTATTTCCTTTTTTTCCTTCATACCAATCCCGCGCTCTTTAACGGCTTAACGTGCTTGTCAAAATTAAAAATATCATACGCAAAAAGGCAATAAAACTCAACTGCTTTTATAGCGCTGTACTTAATACGCCCCATAAAGCAAAAACACTCATATCTTAACTACACTGCATGCCTACGAAATAAGCCGCAAAAATGCCTATGCCGTAAAAAATTGCATGTAAACCAAACTCAGCCAGTAAAGATGATGTTGCTATTTCCATAAATCTGTCCTCCTTTCTTAGCCCCGATGGAATCAGGGTTAAACTTTTATATGAAGCACGGGAAATCCCAGGATGCTGCCTCTTGTTTTCGCCTTTGAAAAGCCCTGTCAACCTTTGCGGCACATAGGCGTCCAGATGAAGGATTGCCTTGGGCCATGAGCTTATTGTTAAAGGGTTCGTATCCAATTGCTCACCTGTATTTCCTTATCACGGCTGTTACAACGCCCGCTATCTTCAGTTCTTTTTTGGGCTTTATCGGTTTAAATTTAGGATTCGCAGGCATAAGGGTTACGCCGTCTCCGCTTTTATCCAGATATTTCATGGTCCATTCTCCGTCAACCTCTGCAATCACAATATCCCCGTTCTTGGGAGACTGTCCTTTATCAACGATAACCATGTCTCCGGGAAGTATGCCAGCCTCTGACATTGAGTAGCCTGAGACCTTTAGTAGAAAAGTAGCCTGAGGATTTTTTACAAGGAGATCATCAAGTGAAAGGGTGTCTGAAAGCTCTTCTTCGGCAGAGCTCGGGAAACCTGCTTCAACAGTGCCGAGCATCTTTACGGAAGCCGCTATAGAAACTGGTATGAGCCTGCCTTTGTCATCCCTTTCCAAAACCTTGAGTTTTTCAAGCTTATTGACCAGCTTATAAACAGCATTCTTGGACTTCATCCCAACCATGTCTCCTATTTCAGAAAAACTCGGCATCCTGCCTTTTTTATGATAGAAATCTGCTATATCCCTGATTCTGGCCTTCAGCCTGTTTTCTCTTAAGTCTTTTGTCATGGCTCCATTATATGGTGAACGATAGTTCACTGTCAAGAGAATTCTTAAAACCAAACCGCCCCATCCTGCGTATTTCACAATATATAATCGCCAGTCTCATTTTTTGGTAAGATATACCTGAACATGAAAAACATCAGAAAAATAGTCCTTGGAAACAAAATCAACTCAAAGGTATTCTCCCTTGGCAGAGAGGCCTATATAGTCGGAGGGTATCTGAGGGATATCCTCATTGGGAAAAAATCAAGGGACCTTGATTATGTCGTCAGAGGAGACATAAGGCAATTTGCCGGACTCGTTTATGCCGCTCTTGGGCTGACACCAGGGAAGGGAACAACCGTTGAACTCAAGAAAGAACAAATGATAAGGATTGTTCTCAAAAATGGGATTACGCTTGATTTTACAGAACTGAAAGACAGTATTAGAGATAACCTCAGCGGCAGGGATTTCACAATGAACGCTATTGCATGGTCGCCTGAGACAGGGCTCATCGATCCGTTTAACGGTATAAAAGACATCGCAAAGCACAGGATTAAAGCTATATCAATAGATAATTTCAAGAACGACCCGTTAAGGCTGCTCAGGGCTTATCGCTTTGTTTCAGAACTTGGCTGGAAAGCAGAGCCGGAGACAAGAAAAATGGTAAGGCATCTGAGAAAAGAAATCAGAAAATCTGCTCCTGAAAGGATTACGCTTGAGTTTTTTAAGCTCCTTAATTTCAAAAACTTCTATAATGCCCTGAAAACAGCATCGGATGACGGGCTGCTTGAATGTTTCCTGTCCATCCCACGCAAAAGACTGTTTGAGAATATCAGGACTATTCCTTCCCTTGAATTGTGCATTAAAAAACTTCCCTTAAACTTCAAACGAAATATTGAAAAACCTTTTTCTCAGGAACTAACGCTTCACGGGCTTCTCCGGCTTGAGCAGGTTCTTTACAGTTCAGCATTGAACAAAAACAGACTGCGATTAAGCAGGATTATATTCGAGAGGCTCAAGATGGTTCATGAGCTTCTATCTAAATCAGAAAAACAGGACATATTTTCTCAGGAAAATCTTTTTAACACTTTCTTTAAAGCAAAAGATTCTGCCTTTGACCTTCTCATACTCTCAGGAAATGTAAAACTTCTTAGTCAATTAGAGAGATTTAAAAAGATATGGAAAAGAAGCCTTCTCGCTTCAGAGGAGATTATGGAGATAACAGGGCTTAAAGGAGGGGTAAAGCTCGGAAAGCTCATTTACGGATTGAAAAAGATGCAGTTTGAAGGTAAGCTTAAGACGAAAAAAGAGGCAGAGAAATGGCTAAAAAGTATTTCTCCATAGATTTACAAAATATCCTTTATTGATTTTACAGGCGAATAAAATCCATTCGCAATCATCCGATTTAATATCACATCCACCTCATGGCCGCTTAAAGCTTTCTTTTTAACTGCCTTTATAATAATGCCTATTGTTCCTGTCAGTTTCACTCCCAGTAAATCTGCCTCTCTCCTCGCCGCCCTGTCATCACAGGCAAATACATAACCCCTTGTCTTTGCCGCAGCAATGCTGGACGCCTCGCCGAAGCCGAGAGATACGGAAAGCGTCTCGAACAAAGCCTTTTCTTTTTCGCCTTTTAATGCTATCTCTTTAAGCCAGCCCTCTTTTATGGCTTCGTTAACTCTCACAAGTTTATTATGGCCGCCGAGTATTCCCCTCAGATTTTCAGCCATCACAAAATTAGTTGCATACGAAGAATTTACATAGAGTTTTTTGATGACATGGAAAGAATCTGACAACGCAAAATTGCTTAACACACAGCAATCAAATAAAATCTCAGGCATTTAAGGCATCCTGCAAAACCTCAGATGGTTTTTGCGTCATGATGCGTATCCCCTGCTTCTTCAAATAGAGTCTCGCGCTCACAACATCAACGCCCAGCACTTCAGATAGTTTGCCAAGGCTTATCAGCCCCTCTTTATATGATTCAATTGCAATCGACTTTCTATGCTGAAGAGCATCTTTCCCGTAAGTAACATCAAGTGCTTCTCTTACAAGACCGCCAAGAGTGCCCTCTCCCCTCTTCGCATATGACTTAAGCTTCTTGTGCTGCTCATCAGTAAGCATTATATTGGTCCTTTTCATTTTGCCTCCATATGTGTAACTATATGTGTAATGTTACCATTGCGGGGTATAAGGCGTCAAGAAAGATAACAGCTATGCGTTAATGCGTGAAGGCAAGAGAATTCATCAGAAAATGCAGGCGATGCGGTTTCTAACTATTAGACTTCCGTGCTATTGTGGTCGGATGGGACAGGCAGAGGGAGTAATAGTTGAAAAAATATTATTCTTCCACTTTCTTCTTCTTTACAAGCCTCACATTTGTCTCTTCCACTTCCTCGGCAAACTTCAATAACTGCTTTCTAATTCTACTGTCAAGATTATCCTCCTCAAGAATCTTTGCAAGCCGTGAGAGATTCAGCCCTGACACTTCTTCCCAAATACCCGCTTTCTTAACATGCTTTTCAAGCTCTTCCCTGCCTTCTTCCCCTGATTTGGGGAAGTTCAAGACTTCTTCTTCAGTTATCTTCAAAGCAAAATCGCTCCCTGTTATCCGGCTGACCCCCTCTTTCTTTGCATAGGTAATCGCAGCGTCTTCTATTAAATCAAGTTGTTCCTGAATAGCCAGTTCATGCTCTCTCAGAGCCTTGATATTAGCCTTAAGGGTTGCATACTTGTTCACCAGAGCCACGCCTTTTTCTTTCAAATATTTATTCGGAGGTAATTCCTGCACCTTGTATTCATGCTTTTTAGCAGGACAGTATCCATGAAAGTCGCACCAGTCGCAGAGGTTGCTTTCTTTCGGCTCGAACTTTGTATCTTTCTCTATTGTCTTGATAAGCGAGACGATCTCTTTTTGCAGGTCTTTCAACTGGGCATCTGTCCGCGTTGACAAGAACTCTTTATCGAATATCAGATAATGCCAGATGAGTTGAACATCCTTTACATCAGGATATTTCTCCTTGATGCCGATGTGATAAAGCGCAAGCTGCCGGTCGTTGTCGAACTTGTCCTGTGAAGGGAGAGAACCCGATGTCTTGTAATCGTGGATTTCATACATGCCTCTTTCCGGCTGGCTTAATCTGTCTATAAAGCCCCTGATGGTATAGTTGTCAATCTTGAATGTTATCAACTGCTCTGTTGCCAAAGTCTTCGACTGATTAAAGGGCTGATGCCGCTTGTAGTAATTTGTGATAGCTTCTTTGCCGGCATTCCGGTAATGGTCTTTTGTGAACCCCTTTTTTATAACAACCACATTCTCATGCCAGTTCTTGTCCCACTCGTTTTTATAGCAGCCGAGCAAATCATCAAGACTGTTCAGTTTTGTGAGAATCAGTTCTTTGTATAGTTTTTCGAGCACATCGTGTACCCGGCTTCCAAGAAATGCCTCTATCCCTTCTTCCGCACCTTCGGGAAGTTCTACCTTGTCAATATATCTCAGCTTATACTGCTGCGGGCAGTTTTCATAGGTAGATAATTTGCTGTTTGAATATATAGGCATTCTTCACCTCTGTAATTTAAACTGTTCAGATTGCATTAGTAAAATAGCATTTCCTTCAATTTTTGCTCAAGAATTTTCTTTTTTATCAGTTTACGATAATTTAGCGCTATTGATTCTAAAAACTTCTCTAATTTCTTCTTCTGAAAAATCGGGACATAACGGATAATACAGCGGTTCGTGAATTGTGATAAGGGATTCAGCAGTAATAATAGTATAGCTGCCTTTGACAGTAAAGATCGAATCAACAGTAAGATCTCTAAGTATTTTGTCCCTTTCTTCCGGGGTGGAGGGTGTAAAAGCCAATTCGACTTCAAAAACACCACCAATACTGTCTATCCCCCAGCATTCTATACAAATCTGGAACGAGTTATCCGGATGAACAAAGCTTTCTACCTGATTGATCTTAACAATTGTACGCAATTCATATTCGTGGCAGAACAAATAATGTGTGCATAACCGGTCTTCTCCCGTTTCCATATTAGTTATTAGTCCTCTTATAATATTTTCTTTCACATTCGACTCTCTTTCTATTTACTTATTGGCAGATACTGACTCAATACCATACATCGTTGCGTCTGACAGCATTTTGTTTTTAACGGTTTTTTTCATATAATCCCTCCTTGAATATGGCCTTTATTTTCATGCTTATATTTTAACAGCAGACCTCCCCCATAGCGTGTCCGAGGTTTAAAAAAAAGAATTTTAGCAGATTTTTAGGTGGCGATGATACTTAAGCGATTTAGGGGTGGATGGGACAGGGGGAGGATTTAGTGGAAAATGTACGCGGACTTTTTTCTCCTAAAAGATGCTGTAAAAATATGGGAAGCGTCCCTCAGCCCAGTTGTTCCTAATTTCGTCAAACCCTACACCCATGCCAAATCTTCATCGCCACTCTAAGTAGCCTTACCCCTCTCTTTTCTATTTCTGCCTTTGTCCATGTATCGTGTTTCGCTATAATCTTTGTCAGCCAGTAAGGACTTTTTTTGTAAACTTTCTTTTTTTCCTTAAAACCGTGGTTACTCAGTTTGGTATTATATGCGGTGAGCGTAAGATTCCCCATAACATGCAGGTTCTTTTTCAAATCCGATAAGGCATCAGAATCCCAATCGTCCATTTCTGCCTGTTGCGGAAACACATGCTCAATCTGAGATTTAGCGATCTGCAATTCTTTATCAGCAGACTTGTATCTTTCTATGCTTTCTAAAGCAAATTTGGCTGTTGCAGGTGCAGTGGTGTAAATAGGGGATGAGACAAAGCATGTTTTGAAATGCTCATCTCCATGCCACTTTTCATCTCTCAGGATTTTAGCTATGTTTTTACCCTTCTTGTCGATTAGTTTAACTGCAATCATAGCAAAGACCTGGTTTAGATCACGTGACACTTTGCTATTAAACGCTCTGCGAACAACGAATGACTCAATGTATCTCATAGCCTGTTCTAATTCCTTGCTAGTTATCTCTTCATTTGCCAGAGAACGATATAAAACCAGCAAGACTGGATAGTACGTTGTCATCTTTAGGTCTGCAAGTCTCTGCAACTGTGAACGAAGCTTCTCTCTGTCCTCAAGTTTGGGATTGATAAATTTGCAATATTTCTCGGCTTCCTTGAAAAGCTTTTTTAATTTATCCTCTACATGACCAGCACAAAAGTAAGAGCGTAACTCCCTGAACAGGTCAGTTGTACTGATATATTTTCTTTTTTCAACAACCAGAAAAGCCCGAAGAAAGTCCCGCAATGTTTTTTGAAATTCAGCTTTTCTATCCCTTACATTACTGCCAGATATACTTTCCTCTATCTTATCCTCTATTGGCCGCCAGTAAGCATTATTTAGCCTCTGTTGTTCCTTACCATTTCTTACAAGGCTTAAAATAAAATTCCGAGCAAGATCAGCCTGGGTTAACGGAACGCCAGCATAGTTAATTGATTCGAATATGGCATGAGCATCATCATCACCAGTGAGAACAATTTCTACAAATACCATTCTCGTCAATACTGTCTTCAGAAACTTACCGAAGTGGCTTCGTTTCTTTCCTTTCGTATTCTCAATATAGTTCTGAATTCCGTCATAGAAAAAGTCATAACCTGCCTTGACTTGTTTGTGTCGAACTTTCTGAAGTCCTTCGGCATTTTCTAAAAGACGAGCAAATGCATCATGATCATGGAGCGATGGCTTAAATCGTGGATTTCCTTTTATCAGAAGACGTTTTTCTATTTCTTTATATTTAGCAGGCGCGTATTCATTGGTCAATTTCCTCAAAACTGTCAAAATAATTGTGAATGTTGCCAAGCGTTGCTGACCATCAATTATTGTAAAATGACGGTCTCGAGAATCGGGCTTAAAAACCAATGTACCCATAAAATGTCGTTTGCCTGTTCCATCAATAATATTCTTTATGTCTTATAGCAACTGCTCAAAGTTAATTTGCTTCCACGCATAGCGTCTTTGAAACGGAGGAACAATAAATACATTCTTATTCCTACAGCCTAAAAGATTTTCTATAGTTCGCTCCTCAACCTTCATTTGTTATCACCCACAAAATATACTATTATCATGAAATCCTTTTTTTAGTCATTAAAATAACATCCGATAAAGGGAATTAGCAATGAAAGAATGATAACCAATTATTCTTCCATTATATCCCCATTCTCAAGAACTCTCAGCGTAATCCATTCATAATTATCCCTCTCAACAGTCTTTTATATACTCTGCAGAACGATCCCCTTCATGCCCACACATTATTTTCTCGCCTCTTTCGCCAACTCCGCCTCTATCTCCTCAATCGTGGGCAGATTCTTTTTCAGCTTAGCGGGTAAAGAGCGCGTAAGCTTTGTCTTCCATTCAGCTACACCAATGGGTTTCCTCATATCGCGCAGGGCATATTCTGCAAGAATTCTGTCTTTTGTGGCACACAAAATGATGCCGATAGAGGGATTATCTTCAGGCGCTTTTACGAGATCATCAAGGGCTGACAGATAAAAATTTATTTGCCCTGCATATTCAGGCTTGAATTCTCCGACTTTCAACTCAACCACAACGTAGCAATGCAGTCGCGTATGATAAAAAAGAAGGTCTATATAGAAGTCCTGTCCTGATATTTCCATGCGAAACTGTTTACCTACAAAAGCAAAGCCGGCTCCCAGTTCAAGCAGGAATTTTGTGATGTGATTGACAAGTTCCTTTTCAAGAGCGCGTTCGTGAGTTTCTTTGTCAAGAGTGAGAAAATCAAAGACATAAGGGTCTTTCAGCACTTGATGTGCAAGATCAGATTGTGGCGGCGGGAGAGTTTTTCTGAAATTGCTGATTGCATTGCCTTGTCTACGGTAAAGATCGCTTTTTATCTGCAGGACAAGAATGTTCCGGGACCAGCCGTTTTTAATAGTTTCACGTATATACCATTCTCGTTCAGTAGAGCCTTTAACTTTATCCAGAAGGGTAATATTGTGGTACCACGTAATTTGTGCAAGCACCTCTTGCACAAATGCTTCATCCCGATATGCAGCAGCAAAGGCGCGCATATACTTGAGATTGCGAGGCGAGAAGCCCTGCATATCAGGAAATTCCCGTCTAAGGTCGGCTGCAAGGCGGTCAATAACTTTCGACCCCCAGTTTTCATTTGCCTGTCTTGTAAGAATTTCCTGCCCGATTTGCCAATAAAGCAGCACCAACTCACGATTCACCGACATGACAGCACGTACTTGCGATGCGCGTATCCGTTCTTTTAGAGTGGTTAAAAGCTCTGCGTAACCAGTCATATTTGTTGGAATATTTTTATTCATCCTCTGTCTCTTTCTTCTTCCCCAACCTCACTCAAAATCCGCATAAATCTCGCCGAAATTAATCCCTGCGATATTGGCATTGAGGCAGACGCTTTCACTATCTATGCGTCATCTGTCTTCTAAGAAAATACTGCCAGTCGTGGTAATGTTTAAGCGTCTCTGCTTCAAAGAGTATTCTCTTGTTGCTGTCAGTATCAACCAGAATTAATCCGTCGCTAATTATCTGAAACAAAAAAAGAGGGGAGTCAACATCGTTCAGTGCCGTAATCTGCACCTCCGAGCCTATCTCTTGAGATATTTCAGCCTCAAGATAAAATACCGTCCACTGCGGGAGTTTTTTAGCGTCATTCTTGAAATAAACGGCAATGTCCCAATCGCTTCGCTCACCTGCAAGCCCCTTTGCCTGTGAGCCAAATAAGTATGCAAACTCTATATTAGGATTTGCTCTGAGTATTTTCCGTATTTTTTTAATCCTGATATCGTTGCTCATAATTTCTCTATATAGCCAATAAATTTTTTAATGTCGCTTATTCCCGATTTTAAAAACCTTTTCAGGTCTTTGGTTGTATCTATCTGATAGTCATGGGCAAGAAAATTTCTCAGTCCGGCAATATAAACAAACTTTTTAGCAAAATCTTTTTGAATGACATTATAATCGCCGAGTTTGTATATGGCATCGCTGTAAGTCGCAGGTTTTGGCAATCCTTTTGTGGTAATTACCATATCAGCTATATCAAGGGCTATCTCAGCACAGAGATAAACAGATCGCTCAGTTATTTTCTTTATATCAACAGATATTTCTAACTCTCTAAAAAAAATTGCCTTGTTTTTCTCTAAATAAAGTACCTCTTCTTTGAGTTTTTCAACTTTCCTGAAAAGCACTTCGTTCATAGTTTTTATCTCCTCTTAAATCAATAACGCTGTGGATATTATATCATTTCTTCACTCAAAATCAGCATAAATCTCCCCAAAATTAATGCCTGCAATATTGGCCTTGCCATAGGAATTTCTGAATGACAGCTTTGCCTCCTTTATCATAAAACAGCTCGCATGCTCATTTTTTAGGTCTAAATATCCTCATATTGCGCAACTTTTTAATTAGGGCAACTATGATTAAAATCTCTTTTATTGGTGGTTTTTTGTCGTCATCATCGGGGTTGTCAATCTCATCTTCAATGGTTTTAAGAAGCTCTTTTAATCCCTCATCTTTAGGAAATTTCTTGAGACCCTCTGAAACAATATCCCTCGCATCATTAAGCCAGCCCTGTTCAAAATAAACAGCGCCGAGATTACAGTATAAGGCAGGATCATCTTTAGGAAATTTTCTGATTCCCTCCTTTGCTATTTTAATGGCATCATCCTTTAACCCCATGTCGTAATAGGACCAGTATAGTCCATTGTAATCATCAGAGCCAGCACATCCTTTGTTAAGCAGAGATTTAAAATGTCCTGATGCATCTTCAGGATAGCCCATTTGCAGATGGCAGTACCCAACCTGTGTGATGAATAAAGACTCGTCAGGATATTGTTCTGCAATGTTTTGGTATACCGGGAGTGCATCTTCGTAAAGTCTCAATCCATAGAGGGCATTTGCCTTGCTGAAAAGTATCAACTTATCTCCCGGATCAAAAGCCAGCGCCTGCTCAAAATATTTCAAGGATACGGAGTAATCGCCTGATTGATGATAAACGTTTCCCATTGCAACCAAAAGGGATGACGATTCCGGAAATCTCCCTAAACCCTTCTTTAACAGCTTAACTGCTTCATCGTAATGTCTTATTCCTGTAAGTGCCCTGCCTAAACCGAGATATTTTATTTCACCCTGCATCTTCCATGACATTGACCTGTATAAGACAAATCCTTTTTCATATTCGCCTGCATCAAGAAGAAGCCATGCAAGCTGGCTCTTCAGATAATCAATATATCCTTGAGACATATTGCAACTGTTGTTTTCTTTTGCCGGAACCAGTTCCTTTTTTGCCTTATAGAGCCTTGCCCTCAGTCTCTTAATCTCCTTATAAACCTCTGTATGCCTTGGGTCTTTTCTTGCCATAGATGCCCTCCTTTTTGGTAAGGTGTATTTCATGCTTATATTGTAACAGCAGACCTCCCCCATGGCATGTCCTATGTTTTTGAGGTTAGCTTTTTAGTAGATTTTTGTGATTTTCTTTGCTTCTGCCTTGATTAATTCTCTGAGGCTTTTAGGCTTGATTACTTCTACATCAGAACCGTGCTTCAAAATTTCCATCATTATTTCTGCATAGCTTGCAACCGGGAAGGTTAATTCAATTGAGCCGTCTTTCAGGACTTTTTCTTTTTGGTCTTTATCCCATATCTGGCCTCTAATCCATTTTGATTTTTGCGGAGAAAATCTAAGCGTTACCTGTTTTAGGGAACTGCCTTTATAAATCCCAAAACCGGAATTGAGATACTCTTTAATATCAAAGCCTTTTTGTACTGTGAATATCCTGTCCATAGCTTTAACACTGCTTATCCTTACCATATTAAAACTTCTGATTTCATTTCTTAAATGGCAATAGGCAATCAGATACCATGTTCCCATATAGTTAAGAAGGTGATAAGGGTCAACAGACCTTTCAATCCTCTCATCGCTTGCAGGAGAATAATAAGTAAAACTAAGGCGTTTCCTCTTTATGCAGCCATTCAGCACTGCCTTGAAAATTTCCTCCGGAGCCGGAGAATATTCTACCATCTGGAAGGACAGGGTATTTTCGAGTTCATCTTCTGCGAGGCTGTGCTTTTTCAGGATGCCTGTTATTTTATCTATGGCAGAAGAAAGCTCCTGCTTTATAAAATCTCCGCCAATTCCCTGAAGCATCTTTTTTGCTATCAGGAGTGAGGACAATTCCTCAGAGGAAAGATAAATCATGGGCAGGGAGAAAGTTTCATCCCGATAATAATAGCCCTTTCTGCTCTGGTCGTATAACAGCGGGCATCTAAGCCTGTCCCGCATGAATTCAATATCCCTTTGGGCGGTCTTAGGCGATATTTCAAATTCTTTTGAAAGCGCTGTGGTGTTCGGGTATCTCTTTGATCTAACCTTATGGTCAAACCAGAGAAATCGCTCATAGATGTTCTTGGCGCTCATGTGAAACAAGTATAGCAAATTTCCATTCTGAATTGCTCCGTCAAAAATCTATAGGGAAAAGACATAATAGTCTCTTGCAGAAAGGATAAAATTTGAAAATACTTTGTCAAAAGATTATGCTACTTTATAGTTTTAAATAGGAGGTTTCACCATTAAACTCTATATCCTAAAACGCCTTTTTGTCTTAGTCCTTCTCCTATTCGGCATTACGCTTCTTACGTTTTCCCTTACAAAAGCGCTTCCCGGAGACCCTGTTCAGAGCATGGTGGGTGAGAGGGCGCAGCCTGAGGTAATAGAAAAGATAAGAAAAGAACTCGGGGCTGATAAAGACGTCTTCAGCCAGTATGCAGGATACATAAAACTTTTACTCCAAGGCGAGATGGGAAGGTCCTATTACACAAACAGAAAAGTCCTTGACGACATACTTATAAAATTCCCCAACACTATGAAACTCGCATTCGGAGCAATGGTCATTGCAGTCCCGATAGGAATCCTATTAGGTTTTATTGCCGCATATAAAAAAGATACGCCTGTTGACAGAATTATATCATCACTCTCCATAATGGGATTAAGCCTTCCTGTATTCTGGAGCGGTCTTCTCATAATGCTCTTTCTCAGCCTTAAACTGAGACTTTTCCCTCCGTCAGGCACAGGAGACTTGCGATTTCTCGTTATGCCTGCACTCACACTGTCCCTTCCTGCCATTGCAATGCTCGCAAGAGTTACACGGACTTCTGTGATAGAAATAACCGGGATGCCTTTTATAGGCACGGCAAGGGCAAAAGGCCTGAGCGTCTTTAAAATTAATGCCATACACATATTCAGAAATATTCTCATCCCTTTGGTCACTGTAATCGGGCTTGATATCGCAAGTTATTTAAACGGCGCCGTGCTTACGGAAACGATTTTCGGCTGGGACGGCATCGGAAGATTTACGATGGACGGGATAATAAAGAGGGACTATCCTGTGATCATGGGGTGCATAATCATAGGCACTGTTGTCTTTGTTCTTATCAACATTATAGTTGACATCCTGTACCACTATCTTGATCCAAGGGTAAGGCTCTATGCATCTGACAGGTAAAATAGCCGGCTCTGTAATAATTATAATATCCATCCTTGCGGTATTTTCCTCTGTTCTTTCACCTTATGACCCTGAAAAAATTGACCTTGACTCCATAAAAGAACCGCCGGGCATCAAACATCCCTTCGGCACTGACAACAAAGGAAGGGATATTCTTTCAAGGGTGCTTTACGGCGGAAGAATATCCGTAAGCATTGCCGTGATAGCGGCATCCATCTCCATGTTCATCGGGCTTGTTATGGGACTCTGCTCAGGCTATCTCGGCGGCAAGATTGATACGGCAATCATGGCAATTGTAGACCTCATCCTTGCATTCCCCTCTCTGCTGCTTGCAATAGGAGTATCCATAATATTTCCGGCAGGCGTATATACTGTAATGATAGCAATAGCATTTGTGGGGTGGGCGTCATTTGCCCGGCTGATACGTGGACACGTCTTAACCTTGAAAGAGGAAGCATACATAGAAGCCGCTGAAGCCATAGGATGCAGCAGATTCAGGATACTATTTGTGCATCTGATGCCTCAGTGCCTTCCTATCGGACTTGTTATGGCCGGCATCAAACTCGGAGGCTATGTCCTGACAGAAGCGTCACTCAGTTTTTTAGGGCTTGGCGCCCAGCCTCCAATGCCGACATGGGGCTCTATGGTAAGCATGAACAGGGCCTATATTGCGTCGGAGCCGTGGATGGTTTTATTCCCGGGGATGGCAATAGCCGTTACAGCGCTGTGCTTTAATGTTTTAGGCGATGCCCTTAGAGATAAATACGGTTTAAAAGTAAAAATGTAAGGAGATTACGACTCCCGTATCCTCTCTTCTTCTTCCTGCTGGGTCTTGCATTCCATACAGAGCGTCGTTACAGGCCTGGCATCAAGTCTTTTGATGTTTATCTCCATGCCGCAGTCATCGCATATTCCAAATGTACCGTTATCTATTCTGTCCAGCGCTTCGTCAATTTTCTTGATCAGTTTCTGTTCCCTGCTTCTGAGCCTGAGCATAAAATTCCTGTCTGTTTCTGCTGTGGCCTGGTCACCCATGTCAGGGAATACAGTCTGTCCCGGCAGGGCATTTAAAGCCTCTTTAGCCTCTGCGAGCAATAACTCTCTCTGCCTCAATATTTTTTTTCTTATTTCGTGAAGTTTCTTTACCCTGAAAATGTCCCTGAGAGTAGGTTTCTTAGCCTTTTCCTTCTGTGCAGCGGCTTTTACCGCCTTTGATTTTACCCATGTCTTTGGGGCTGCAGGTTTCTTACTTTTCTGCTGCCTCTTTGAAGGTTTTGAGGAACGGGCTGATTTATTTTTCCCCGCCTTTTTAACTGTCGCTGAAGTCTTAGTCTTTTTCTTTTTTGTCATCATTAACTCCTGAAAGAATTTTTTTAACCTAACAGAAACAGTGCTGCTTAGTCAAGATGTATTCCAAGACAAGGAAATATTTTGTAAAGTATTGCTGCTATAAGTTATAATTCTACTAAAGACTATGGCGCCTGGGGAATATGCCGACAATAAGCGCTGAAAAAGAAGTTTCTGTTGAACCTGCTGCAATAAGGGCATAGGCAGAAGGCAGGAGAATTTTATAGCGAAGGAGAATAGAGATAAGGTCTATGGAAAAGGTTAAGAAAAAAATCCTGATACTCGCAGGTGATACAGAGAGAAAGTTGATAAAGGACCTCCTTAAAGAAGACTACACCACCATCACCCTTGAAGGAATAAAGGCTATTGATAAGATCAGGGAGGATAGGCCAGACATAATTCTATTAGGCTGTGGCATTAATAATTTAGACCCTGAAGAGCTCCCTATGGCAGTATTAAAGGGCAATGAAGAGATGGAGAGGATACCTGTAGTTTTGATTTATTCTGAAGATGACGAAAGGCTTCCTTACAATAAGTTGGGCGCATCCTTTGTAAAGAGACCAATAGATAAAGAGAACCTCCTTAGTGCAATTTACAGGGCAAGTCCCATTTCCTTCGAGCCAAAAGAGGAGAAAAAAAGGATACTCATCGTAGACGATAATGAGGCTACCCGAAAGGAGATCAGAGGGGTTGTGGAAAATCTTGACTATTCAACCCTGGAGGCAAGAAGTGGTTCAGAAGCACTAAACATAGTAAATAAGGAAATGCCAGACCTTATTATTCTCGACATAATATTACCAGACTTTGACGGCTTCAAAATCCTTCGTCAGTTAAAGAGAAATTTAAGGACAAAACATATCCCTGTTATCCTGCTTTCAGCCATCGAAAAGCCAGAGGAGAAGGCTAAGGGGCTCATCCTCGGCGCCTCTGATTTTATAACCAAGCCCTTCTCCCCTCTGGAATTTAGCGCAAGGGTAGAGATGCTCTTAGAACGAACAGAGGAGGGATATGGCGCCAGCCCAAACACAAGGCTCCCCGGTAATATCTCCATAGAAAAGGCGATAACAGGAAGGATAAGGATGAAGCGTCCCTTTGCAGTATGTTACTGTGACCTCGATAATTTTAAGGTATACAATGATGCCTATGGATTCTTTAAAGGAGACAAGGTTATAACGTTGACGGCACAGATCATTATGGAAACGATAAAGGAACTCGGAAACAATGATGACTTCATTGGCCATATCGGAGGAGATGACTTTATCCTGATAACAACACCTGATAAGGTTGATGCACTCTCTGCCAGGATAGTGGAGATCTTTGACAAAATCATTCCCTTCTATTACGACAAAGAGGCAAGGGCGAAGGGTTATATAGAAGGGTTGGACCGGCAAGGAAGGCAAAACAGATTCCCTATTATTTCCATATCCATTGCGGTTGTAGATAATATGAACAGGAATATAGGACATATTGGAGAGGTCTCTGACATAGCTGCTAAACTGAAGAAATTGGCCAAGATGACCCATGGGAGTGTGATCATAAAAGATAGGAGAAAAGACTCATGATTATATGCTGCACTGTCAGACCTGAAACGAATCTCCATTACCCCTTTTCAACACATTCCATACTCTTGAGTAAGCTAACAAGAAAAGTTGCTTCTTTGGTTTGTAGTAATTTTGTATACACAGGAGGCTTATAATGGCACAGGAAACAAAGAAAAAACCGATGCTGGGTGAGGTCTTGATCGAACACGGCATCATTACCGCAAGCATGCTCAAAAACGCGCTTAAGAAGCAGTCGCAGGTAGGAGGCAAGATCGGATCGATTCTTGTCGAGATGGGATATATATCGATTGACACGCTGCTCGAGTTCCTGAGCCAGCACTTCGACATTCCCGCCACAAATCTGATCAAGATTGATATTCCCGCTGATGTGCTTCGCGCGTTGCCTCTGGACAAAATCAAGGCTTACAAGGTCCTGCCTCTCAAGGTGGATGATCAGTACACGCTGGCCATGGTTAATCCGAATGACTTCATGGCACTGAGTGAGATCCAGTTCATTCTCGGCAGGGGAGTGAAGCCGGTCGTCGTTGCGTCGTTGCAGATCGAAGCGGCGCTGAAAAACCTCCAACCCGGAACGATCAAGGCGTTGAAGGGTAGCGACATCGAGAAACAGACGGCGATATTAGCTCAGCAAGCCGCCCCCGACATCAGACCTCTCCTGAAGTTGCTCTCCGAAGCCAACGCCACGGACATGCAGCTCACCGCGGGGGTTCCTCCCGCCATGAAGATGCGGACCGAGCTCCACAGGCTCAACATGCAGGCTCTGACCCCCGGTCAGATGACTGCGCTTGCGAATGGGATCATGCCCGAAGAGCAGCGGGCCAGGTTCCAGACGTCCAACGACCTCGACTTCGCGATCACGGACCTGGACTACGGCCGGTTCCGGGTCAACATCTATCGGCAGCGGGGATCGGTTTCAATGACGCTGCGCCACATCCCTGATAAACTTTCATCTATCAATGACCTGGGTCTTCCAGAAGACCTGGAGGGCTACGCCCTGAAGTCGCAGGGACTCATTCTGATCACAGGCCCGGCGGGCCACGGGAAGTCCACCACGATGGCTGCCATGGTCGACCTGATCAACAAAAAGAGGAAGTGCAACATCGTGAGCTTGGAGGATCCGATCGAGTATCTCCACGTCCACAAGAACAGCAACGTCAACCAGCGTGAGATTGGCCTCGATACCGAGTCGTTCTACGAGGGACTGAAGCGCGTCTTCAGGCAGGGCCCGGATGTGATCGTCGTCGGCGAGATGCGCGACCCGGATAGCTTCATGATCGCGCTGCAGGCCGCGGAAACCGGGCACTTAGTGTTGAGCACTATGCACGCGAGGAACTCGACGTCCACCGTTGAACGCGTCGTCGACATGTTCCCATCTCACCAACAGGCGCAGGCAAGGAACCAGTTGGCGGACTCACTGCTTCTCGTCCTTGCACAGAGGCTTGTCCTGAAAAAGGACAAATCAGGGCCTATACTTGCATATGAAAGGCTCATTAATACCTACAAGATAAAGAACTTCATCAGAGACAGCAAGACCCACCAGATTCGCACCCAGATGCAGATACCCGGGGAAGACTACTCCTCAATTGATGTCAGCCTGGCGCGGCTGTGCCTTGACGGAAAAATAACAGCCGAAGAAGGCGCCAAACATGCTGACAACCTCTCTTTCTACCAGGAAATGATAAAGGGCAAAGGGACCAAGTGAAAAACAACAACACGGTCTTACACTGTTTTATTTCTAGATTTTATTCGGGACACTGATTTTAATTTTATTGGTCTTCAGGCCTAATCCTCAGACATAGTTGTTGACAAAAAAAGAAGTATATAAAACAATAGTGATATGACAAAAGAGATATTTCCCGAAGGCCAGGTAATATTCAAGAATAAGTCTTATACGGATGAGTTTTTTAGCATTACCATGGATGAGATAGACAAGGCAGGAGAATCATTCATGGGAATACTCAAGGCTGATGAACCGGACGCCGCCTATTTCCTGTTTTTCCTTAAGGGAGACGCTTATGCGGCAGGCTGCATCAAAAACGACAAGCCCATGCCGATAAGCATAAAGGATTTCATGCAGCGTATTTCAACAGAGACATCCGAGAGAACCCTCTCCCTGCATAAAACAGACCCTGTGCTGTTTAAGGGAATGCTCGTATTCCTTCAGAGAGATCCTTCCACAAAAGTAACAACAGATATGATTAATCTTGACAGCTTCCTTAACCAGATTAAGAGCGAACAGGCAGCAGCCTTTGTCATCCTGAAAAGAAATAATACTTATAACTTCTTTTATTTTCATTCCGGCGAACCGGAAATGGCGCATTTTGCAGACGCATCACATGCAGGAATAACAGACAGCCCTATCGCAGAGCAGATGCTCCTTTACGCGTATCCTGCTGATAAAACACCTGTTGAGGTATTGGTCTACCGCGATATTAAAACCTCTGAAGCAAGCGATACTGCTGATGTAAAACAATTCCTGATAGCCGATGCTCTCATGCACGAATCCCGAAGCCTCGGGACAACGCAGGCGGATGTTGCCCCTCCTGCAGCAGAGGCAGAAAAAGAGGAAAAAGCATTAAGGGTAAGGATTGAGGTGACAGACGGGCCGCAAAAGGGCAATAAGTTTAATGTCCCGCTTCCATGTACAATAGGGAGAAGAGACGCAACTATCAGGATAAGAGATATGACTATCTCAAAAACACATGCATCTATAGAGGTATCGGAAGGGAAAATAATTTTCAGAGACCTTGACAGCACAAATGGCAGTATTGTCAACGGGAAAGCAGTGAAAGAAATTGAATTGTCAAGCGGTTCTACTGTCCAGATGGGCAATACCACTTTGAAGATACATTTTGTAACAAGCTAACGCTGTGAGGTATCAAATATAAAACAGCCTTTATGCTGTCATTGCGAGGAATTCCCCGATATTATCGGGGGATGACGAAGCAATCTCAAAGGAAAGATTGCCACGCTTCGCTCGCAATGACAAGAAGGAAAAAAACATTAGCAGAAGGAGGGCATAATGGTAATAGGGAAACCTTTTTTTACGGTAGAGCAGATTAATAATAAGGTTAAAGAACTCGCTGACAGGATATCAGCGGATTATGAGGGGAAAAATCTTCTTGCTGTTGGAATACTGAAAGGGGCCTTCATGTTCTATTCTGACCTTGTGAGAATGATAAAAGTTCCTCTCACAGTTGACTTTATAACAGCTTCCAGTTATCTGAAAACCATCTCAACGGAAAAGGTCAGCATCCACTGTGACATCAGAGAAGATGTGAGAGGAAAAGATGTTCTGCTTATTGAAGACATCGCAGATTCAGGGATAACTCTGAATTATATCCGTGAGAGAATACTCGCGGCATCGCCAAACAGTGTCAGAATATGCGTATTCCTCAACAAATGCGGCCGCAGGGTAGTGGACGTGCCCCTTGATTATATAGGTTTTGAGATACCAAATGAATATGTGGTAGGCTATGGCCTTGACTATGACAACAAATTCAGAAACCTTCCATATATATCCATTTTTAAAAAGACAGTCACGGAAGGCAAATAAAACTATCGGGAGCTGCATAATTAATGTTAGATGTTTCGTCATTGACCCGAAAATGAGTATTTTGCCGTCATTCCGCACTTGATGCGGAATCCAGAGAGTAGGTTTCTGGATTCCTGCCTTCGCAGGAATGACAACAATACTGGGAGCATAAGACATTAATATTACATTAATAAGAGAGGCAGGGAGACATTATGTTTGAACTGATGGTAGATACAACATTTGCTGCTGCGCACCAGTTGAGAGGCTATAAAGGCAAATGCGAACAGATGCACGGGCATAACTGGAAAGTTCAGGTGCATGTTGTGGCCGAAAAACTTAATGATATAGATATAGCAATAGACTTTCACGATTTAAAAGAACTTCTGGATGAAGTTATAGCTCCGTTAGACCACTCTTTTCTAAATGACATCTTTCCGTTTACAGAGAAGAATCCGTCATCTGAAAACATAGCAAAATGGATATACGATACCCTTAACAAAAAACTGCCCGATGAACATGTCCAGGTCTCTGCGGTCACGGTATGGGAATCAGAGACAACAGCCGCAACATACTATGAAAACTAACAGAGAATTTGCATCTGACTTAGTGGGAATTGCCCTCAGAAACGGCGTAGAGCAGGCAGAGGCATACATAAAGTCATCAAAGAATCTGTCTCTGGAAGTGAAAAATCAGGAATTAGATGCTGTAGAATCCTCTCTGAGTTTCGGTTATTCCCTGCGCGTTATACGGGACGGAAAACTTGGATTTTCCTACTCAACATCTGCTGATGAGTCCGAATCAGTCATAAAAAGTGCGATAGAGGCGGCAAAGTGGGCAGATGCGGATGAATACCTTGATATGCCCCGAGCATCTCTGGGCTCACCGCAGGCAATGGAATACGGAAGCCTTGAAGTATTTGACGGAAAGGGATGGAACATAAAAGAGGACGAGGCGGTAAAGCACGTTCTCATCATAGAAAAAGCAGCAAATGATTTTGACAAAAGGATAAAGAAAACGAGAAAGGCCACAGGGACATTCAGCAGCGGCGAGATATTTATATTGAACTCAAAAGGGATTGACATATCATATCCGTATACAAAATTTACCGCGCAGGTTATGACCGTGGCTGAGGAAAACAGCGAGAGCCAGATGGGATGGGATTTCAACGGAAGCAGGGTTTTGCAGGACGTATCGTTTGAAGACGTCGGCAGAAATGCCGCAAAGCGTGCAGTCCAGATGCTTGGCGCAAAAAGGATTAACACCGTAAAAGCGCCTGTCATCCTTGACAATTCAGTGGCATCCGAGTTTTTGGGCATATTTGCGTCATCATTTTCCGCAGAATCAGTGCAGAAAGGCAGGTCGTTATTAAAAGATAAAATCGGCAAGAAGGTTATAAGCCCGAAGGTAAATCTTGTTGACAGCGGCATCATTCCGCGGAGGCTCGGCACGAGGCCTTTTGATGATGAAGGAGTTATTACTTCAGAAAAGGTCTTGATAAAAGAGGGGGTGCTGCAGGGTTTTCTTCATAACACCTACACTGCAAAAAAAGATGGGGCATATTCCACAGGCAATGCAGTGCGCGGAGGATACACAGGGCTTCCATCAGCAGGGATATTAAATCTGTACCTGAAAACCTCTTCCGAATCCGATGTCATACCCTTCAACACTCTCATTTCATCTATGGACAAAGGGCTTTATATAACAGAGGCCATGGGAGTGCATACTGCAAATCCCACAACAGGAGAATTTTCCATTGGAGTTTCGGGTTTGTGGATAGAAAACGGAACAATAAAATTCCCTGTAAAAGAGGCCGTGATATCAGGAGACATGCTCGGTCTTTTCAGTAGGATAGAGGCCGCAGGCGATGATATGAGATTCTACGGCAATATAGGAACACCGAGCCTGCTTATCGGGCCGACAGACATAAGCGCGTAAAACAAATCTAAGCTGTTCCTCTTAGCCCTCTAAAATCACTTGCCTGTCTTCCCTATCGGAAAAGCCTGTCCGCTGATTGATATGGTGGGATACTGGGACTTCTTAAAGACTTTTTCTGCAAGAACAGGCACTTCACTATCAACATAATCAGCAAGCTCGGTTGTTTTCACATATCCTGTCTTTCCCTTATCAGCCTTCCCTTTTAATCCTTCTACAAGCACATAAGTGAACAAGCCATGCCCCTGATAACCTTCCACTGCCTCCTGCAAAGATGTGGATGCTGAAAGAATGGTTGAGCCCACTGCCCTGCTCAATATTTTCATTGCCGTATCCTCGCTCATCCCCCTTGTAAGCATTGCCACCTGTATTGCCTCTCCCAAAGCGCCTGCGCTGCATGTGTCAATGATAATAAGCTTCTTTGTTGCTGGAATATTTGCTATAAGCTCCTTGAGCATTCCCTGCGGCAATGCGTCTGTCTTAAGTTTTTCTGTCCTTGTTGAGCCTACATTTGAGGTTATTAGAAAATACTCTCCATCATCAACTGTTCCGTGACTTGCCACAAAAAAAACAAAGACATCATCAGGGTTCAATGCTTTATAGGCTTTAAGCTCTTTTATGATGTTTTCATTTGTTGTGTTTTCTTTTGTAATAAGTTTTTTTATGTTTACTTTTTCAAACAGCCCTGCGGTCACATTTTTAAGCGTATTTTCAAAAAGCTCTGCATCAGAAACAGCATATTTGAGTTGTAATTTTGGGTTTTTGTATTCGTTGATGCCGACTATGATGGCATTAAGAGACGGCTTTGTCAGAGATTTAAATGAGGCGGTTATCTCATGAAGCACATCATTGCTCTGCATGGTATTGTCACCATTAAAGGCGATTGCACGGATGGTGTTAATACCGTTTGTGAGTTTAAGGTTGTAGGTCTTTAAGACCTCATTCTTGTTTGTCGGGACAATTTTTACTCCCCTTGCGCTGTCAAGCACTACTGCAGAGCCGTTGAGATAGAGCCTTACGTCGCCAATACCGCCACCAATGTCAACAATCTTCAGGGTTACCTTTGCTTCATCCTTATTTGCGCTTTTCGGTGTGTCAACAATCGTCACAACCGGAGGTTGCTTAACATCAGCCAGTGTTTTAAAGTCCTTTAACGAGCCGCCTGAAAGGGCAAGCTTTACAAGGTCAGGGCGGTAGAATGCCTCACGGTAGTTTTCAATGCCATAGACGTTATTACCGATTCTCACATTCAGATGTTTATCGCCGTTGGCAGATGAGTTGTAATAGCCTTCAGGCGTGATAACTATCCATTCTCCGTCGGTGAATCGAACCATCTGTGCAACCTCTTTGCCCGTAGAGATGTCCCATATCCTTACTGTGCCATCGCGACTTCTGGAAATGGCATTTTTGCCATCGGGGGAAAAGATTGCCTTAGCCGAATTTGTATGGCCTGTAAAAGTCCTTATCTCCTTGCCCGTTGAGACATCCCAGAGCTTAATTGTGTAATCATCGCTTCCAGAAAGTGCAAACTTTCCATCAGGGGAAAAAGAGACGGCATCAACTCTATTTGCATGCCCTGTGAATATCCTTATCTCTTTGCCTGACGATATTCCCCATTGCGTGAGGGTCTTATGCCCACTTCCTGAAAGCGCATACCTTCCATCAGGGGAAAAGGCGACTGAATTAACTTGCTCTGTATGCCCTGTAAAAGTCCTTATCTCTCTGCCTGACGATATTTCCCATAGCTTGAGGGAGTGATCCCCACTTCCCGAAAGTGCATACTTTCCATCGGAAGAGATGGCAACTGAGGTAACTCTAAGAGTATGTCCTTTAAAAGTTTTTATTTCCTGACCAGTTGAAATGTCCCATAGCTTAAGGGTATCATCATGGCTTCCCGAAAGTGCATACTTTCCATCCGGGGAAAAGGAGACGGAGTTAACACGAGATGTATGCCCCTTAAATGACCTTATTTCATTTCCTGTAGCAACTTCCCAGAGCTTGAGGGTATCATCCTCACTTCCCGAAAGTGCATACTTTCCATCTGGTGAAAAGGAGACGGAATTAACATCAGATGTATGACCTTTGAATTGCCTTATCTCTTTGCCTGTAGCTATTTCCCAGAGCCTGAGGATTTTATCCTCACTCCCTGACAATGCATATCTTCCATCTGGTGAAAAGGCGATGGAGGTTATCCACTTTGTATGCCCCAACTGCACAAAAATCTCCGGCTTTTCAGAGGCAAAACAGGCTGCGAGATAATGCAAATAGCAATGAACAACAACAAATGGCAATAAACAACAAAATGAACAATAAATAAAGTAAAATAAAAAGTTATGACTACTTCCTGCTAAATGATGTGGGAAAATTTCTAAAGTGAAAACATCCTCTTTAAAATCGCCTTTAAGTGTTCTCTTTCTGAAGCATCTATTGCGCCAAATTGTTTTAAAACATAATGCTTTTCTATCGTTGCCTGCTTGCTGAGCCTGATATAAGATTCTGCAATTAAACCGCTTTCTTTCCAGTTAATAATCCGGTGATCAGTATCAGATGTATATTCCTGAGAGGTAATCCTTGCTATAAGAATATCTTGGTCGCCGGAGTCATAAAGAACTACTGCTGGCCTTTTTGATATGCCTTGCAAATCGGTATGCGGAAACCCGATGAGGATTACATCTCCAAAGCTATAAACTGTCATAAATAGCGTCTTTAGCTGAATAGCCCTTGAAAAATTCAGAAAGTGTCATATTGTTCCATAAGGCATCTTCAAGCATAACTACAACCCTAACTTTGGAATATGTTTTGAGCTTGTCCTTCAGGTCTTCAGGGATTGATAAATGCCCATCTTGCAAAACATCTGCATAGTATTCATAAGTCTGTTGAGAAGCCATTTTAAAGCCTCCTTTCTTTGACGTTCTTATTATACATTAACCACAAAAATCATGCCCCAGTTGCACAAAATTATATCAACGCCCTCTTTCCCGTCAGCTAATTTCCGCATTCTAACGGATTGTTTACCGTGTTCTCTTTACACTACCTGTCCCAAAATCGTATAATTAACATCCGTATCGTCTGTTATTAAAATAATCTTGGAGAAATTAAATAACGATGAACATTGTAGTCTGCATAAAACAGGTTCCTGACAGCGCGGAGGTAAGGATCAATCCTGAGACCAACACCCTCATCAGGGACGGCGTGCCCACCATAATAAACCCCTACGATATGCACGCAATCGAGGCAGGCCTGCAGATAAAGGAAATGACAAAAGGCAAGGTCACGGTAATAACAATGGGGCCTCCGCAGGCAGAATCAGCCTTGAGAGAGGCAATATCAATGGGAGCCGACGATGCAGTGCTTTTAAGCGACAGGGCGTTTGCAGGCGCTGATACATGGGCCACTGCTTTTACAATCTCCAGGGCAATAGCGAAAATCGGAGCAGACATCATCATCTGCGGCAAACAGGCAATCGACGGCGACACAGCGCAGGTTGGGCCGGAGATGGCAGAGTTTCTGGATATACCTCATATCGCATACATAAGAAAGATAGAGGACATAAAGCCTGATTCAATAAAAGTCCAGCGCATGATGGATGAAGGTTACGACATAGTGGAGTCCTCATTGCCTGTGCTTCTGACAGTGGTAAAGGAACTGAACCAGCCAAGGCTTCCATCCTTAAAGGGCAAAATGGCGGCAAAAAAAACAGAGATTAAAAAGTTTGGAGCTAAAGAACTTGAGATTGACGAAAAAGATACAGGGCTTAAAGGCTCTCCGACACAGGTCAAGAATATTTTTGCGCCTGAGGCTCGCGGAGACAGAAAGGTGCTGTCAGGAACGCTTGAAGAACAGGTTAATCAACTTGCAGAGGAGTTAAAGCAACTGAAATGCCTATAATTGTTGACAGGGATAAATGCACAGGCTGCGAGACATGCGTAAGTGTGTGCCCTTTTGATGCTATAAAGATAAAAGATGACGGCAAGGCATTTATAAATGAATACTGCCAGATGTGTATGGCATGTCTGAGCGCATGCCCTGAAGGCGCGATTATTGAGATAAAAGAAGAAGGCGCGCCTGTCAGCTATCAGCCGTCAGATTACAAGGGCGTCTGGGTTTTTGCAGAGCAGAGGGAAGACAGCATCGCCGCAGTCTCGCTTGAACTGCTCGGCGCAGGAAGAAGGCTTGCCGATGAACTTAAGACAGAACTCTCTGCTGTCCTGTTCGGAGCATCTGAAAAAGATGCAAATGAACTCATAAAATGGGGGGCGGATACGGTATATCACTCAGGCAATCCTGTATTTGAAAAATTCAATGATGAGCCATATTCAAAACTGCTTGTTAATCTCATTAAAGAACATAAACCCGCCATAGTCCTTGCAGGAGCAACACCAATAGGGCGCTCATTCATACCGAGGGTCGCAGCAAGTCTGAGGACAGGGCTTACAGCAGACTGCACGTCTCTTGGTATTGATAAGGATACAGGGAATCTCTTACAGGTGCGTCCTGCATTCGGCGGAAATATCATGGCAACAATATTATGCCCTAATCACAGGCCGCAGATAGCAACAGTAAGGCCGAGAGTCATGAAAAAAAGTGAATATAATCCTGAAAAAAGGGGTGAGATTGTCTCAGTAGATACAGAAAATCTAACCAGTAGAACAAGGGTTATAGAAACGATAAAAGAGACTTTGGGATGTAAGGTAAATCTTCAGGAGGCAGATATAATCATAGCAGGCGGCAGGGGACTTGGAGATACAAAAGGGTTCAATCTCCTCTTTGAACTTGCAGAAATACTCGGAGGCACTGTTGGCGCCTCAAGGGCAGCGGTGGACGAGGGCTGGATTCAATACAGGCATCAGGTAGGACAGACAGGCAAAACAGTCTGCCCTAAGATATATATAGCATGCGGAATATCAGGCGCAGTCCAGCATCTTGTGGGCATGCAGTCATCGGATATAATTATTGCAATAAATAAAAATCCTGAGGCTCCGATATTCAATGTCGCGACTTACGGAATAGTCGGCGACCTATTCGAAGTGCTGCCGTTGCTGATAAAAAAACTGAAAGAGATTAAGTCGTGAAACTCGCCTTTGTCTTTCCCGGACAGGGCGCGCAGCATGTAGGCATGGGGAAAAACCTATATGAAAATTTCGATGAAGTAAAAACACTTTATAAAGCAGCCTCGGACGCGCTGGGCTATGATGTTGCTGATTTAAGTTTTAACGGCCCTGCTGAAGAGCTTAACAAGACTCATAGAACCCAGCCGTGTCTTCTTGCGGCGAGCATGGCAGCATACACAGCCTTGAAGGTAAAAGGAATAAAACCATCAGTTGTTGCAGGCCACAGCCTCGGCGAATACTCAGCGCTTGTTGCGTCATCGGTCTTTTCATTCAGAGATGCTGTAAAACTCACAGAGAAACGCGGGCAGCTTATGCAGCAGGCGGTTCCTGAAGGCAAAGGACTCATGGCTGCTATTCTTGGACTGGATAAGGATAAGGTCAATGAGATATGCTCTTCTGTGCGCTCGGGTTATGCTGCGCCTGCCAATTATAACTGTCCCGGACAGATAGTAATCTCAGGCGAGAAAGAAGCAATTGAAGAGGCGATGAAACTCCTGAAAGATGCAGGCGCAAAAAGGACAATACTATTAGCAGTAAGCGCTCCGTCACACTGCGCCCTAATGGAAAATGCCTCCAGAGCGCTCTCTGAGTTCTTATTACTTGAAAATATAGAAATGAGTGCCCCCTCTATTCCCGTTGTAAGCAATGCAGCTGCAACATTTCTGGACACTGTTGACAGCATAAAGGCATCGCTTGTAAAACAACTCAGCCATCCTGTTTTATGGGAAGATTCTATTAAGACGATTGTTAATTCAGGGATAAATACATTCGTAGAAACAGGCCCCGGCAAAGTCCTTTCAGGATTGATTAAGAGAATAGAGCCTGAGGCAGTGATATTTAATGTGGAAGACATGGGAAGTCTTGAGAAAACAGTTGCAGGACTTAAAGAGATTGAGGATTGAATTCACATTAAGTATATAATATCCCATGCCGTTAAAGAACAAAAAGCAGGTCATTAGCTGGTGTCTTTTTGATTTTGCGAATTCAAGCTACTCCGCAGTAATAAGCGCAGTTATCTTCCCCGTCTATTTTGCAAATTATATCGTAGGCAATGAATCAGGGCTTGGCGACCTGTGGTGGGGAAGAGCAGTTTCATTAAGCATGGCTGTTGTAGTTCTCACCTCACCTTTTCTCGGAGGCATTGCGGATTTCAGCGGCATAAGAAAAAGGCTTCTTTTCATATACACTCTGCTGTGCGTCTCTGCGGTCGCCTCTTTTTCTATGATTCAGAAGGGCATGGTAATTGAGGGATTCCTCTTTGCTGTTCTTGCCAATATCGGTATGGAAGGAGGATTTGCATTTTACAATTCATTCCTTCCTGAGATAGCTGAAAAGGAATATCATGGAAGGGTATCTGCATGGGGATATGCTGTAGGCTATGCAGGCTCGATATTATCGCTTATTATTGCGCTTCCGCTCGTGAGCAAGGGACATTTTGATTTAACATGGCTCATGGTTGCGGTTTTTTTCTCTATTTTCTCTATACCTGCATTTTTATTCTTACCGCATGATATGAAAGGAGGACTGAGCATAACACATTCATCCTCGAGAGGAATCCGATACACATGGAGCACGTTCAAAAAAATCTGGACGCAGAGGGAGTTGAGAAAATTTTTGTTATCCTATCTTATTTATGAGGACGGGGTAAACACGGTCATCGTTTTTTCGAGCATCTTTGCGGCAACCACGCTTGGATTCAATGCCCGGGATCTGATAATGCTCTACCTGCTTGTGCAGATAACAGCCCTTGCAGGAGCATTCATAATGGCAAAACCCATTGATCTCTGGGGACCCAAAAAAGTCGTGTCCATATCCTTGATGATGTGGGCTGGAGTCTCGATACTCGCTTATTTTGCACAGTTGAAATCCCAGTTCTTTGTAATAGCAGTTATAGCAGGCTTCGGGCTCGGCGCTGTTCAGGCAGCAACAAGGGCTTTCTTTACGCAATTTATTCCGCCTGAACATGAATCAGAATACTTCGGGGTATTTTCCATGGTAGGAAAATCTTCAGCTATATTCGGGCCGCTGCTGTTCGGATACATATCATCCTCATTTGGAAGCCAGCGTCCTGCAATATTATCAGTGGCAGTATTTTTCATTGTGGGCCTTATAAGCCTTCATTTTGTAAAAGGCGGAGGGCCGAATGTCAGGGATATTTAAGCTGTAATCTCTGAATTGCGGTTGCTTTTCCGGTCTTTTCATCTATCTCTATAACTACTGCTGACAATATCCCTTCGCCCTTAGCCACTTCAAATTTCATAGGCATCTGAAGCAGAAACCGCTCTATAATCTGCTCTTTCTCAATCCCTATAACAGAAACCGCAGGCCCTGTCATTCCGACATCCGTAATATATGCGGTGCCGTTAGGAAGTATCTTTTCATCTGCAGTCTGCACATGCGTATGCGTGCCGATAACCGCGCTTACTTTACCGTCAACAAAATAACCGAACGCTATCTTTTCCGAAGTTGCCTCTGCATGAAAGTCCACTATAATTATATCCGTGGATTCTCTTAGTTTCTTAATCTCTTCCTTGCCGGTCCTGAACGGACAGTCAAGGGCTGACATAAAAACCCTGCCTGAGATATTCAGCACTCCGACCTTTGTTCCGTTTGAAAGAGCATGCACTACGCTGCCGCATCCCGGCACACCAGGCGGATAGTTCACGGGCCTGAGTATTCTGTCTTCTTTTATAATGTAAGGAATAGAATCCTTTTTATCCCATATATGATTTCCGGTTGTAATGACATGAATACCGCAATTCAGTATCTCGCCGGCTGTTTTGTCTGTCACGCCAAAACCGCCGGCAATATTCTCACCGTTTGCAATTACAAAGTCTATTTTGTACCTGTCAACGATATTGGGCAGGAGTCCCTTGATGGTTGTCCTGCCGACCTTGCCGACTATATCGCCTATGAATAATATCTTCATAATTAAAAGTTAAGAGTTAGAAGTTAAGAGTTAAGAGTTTTAATTTTGCATTTTTAACTTTCAACTTGTAACTTGTTATTTCGCGTATTCCACATACCTGGATTCTCTTATAACAGTAACCTTTATCTGTCCCGGATACGTCATCTCGGATTCTATCTTCTTTGCCAGATCCTTGGACATTACCGCTGACATGTCATCAGTCATATCTTCTGGCCTTACAATTATTCTTATCTCCCTGCCGGCCTGTATTGCATAGCATTTCTCCACACCTTTATACGACATGGCCATTTTTTCAAGATTCTCAAGCCGCTTCAGATAATTCTCTATGCTTTCTCTTCTGACGCCCGGCCTTGCAGCGGAAAGCGCATCAGCAGCGGCAACCAGCGCCGCTTCTGCTGTTATGGGGTCACCCTCTCCGTGGTGAACCATTATTGCATTTACCACCTTCGGATTTTCACCGTGTTTTTTTGCAATGTTTGCCCCAATTTCCTGATGCGAACCCTCAACCTCATGGTCCACTGCCTTGCCTATATCATGTAGAAGTCCTGCCCTTTTGGCAAGCTTGACGTCAATGCCGAGTTCGCCTGCCATCATGCCTGCAAGATACGCCACCTCTTTTGAATGCTGAAGCACAGGCTGTCCGTATGAGGTCCTATATTTGAGTCTGCCGAGAAGTTTTATTATCTCAGGATGTATCCCTGAAAGCCCGATATCAAAAACTGCCTTTTCTCCTTCTTCCCTTATTTTTGCATCTACCTCTTTCTTAACCTTTTCAACAACCTCCTCTATTCTCGTCGGATGTATCCTGCCGTCCGCAATAAGCCTCTCAAGTGAAATCCTCGCAATCTCTCTCCTTACAGGGTCAAAAGCCGAGAGAGTTACAAGCTCAGGAGTATCATCAACAAGCAGGTCCACGCCTGTAGCCGCCTCAAGCGCGCGGATATTCCTGCCTTCTCTTCCTATTATCCTGCCCTTCATTTCGTCATTCGGAAGGCTTACTGCCGATGCTGTGGCATCTGCAACATACTCACTCGCATATCTCTGTATGGCAAAGCTTATTGTTTCCTTGGCTTTTTTCTCGGCTGTTTCTTTCACCTCATCTTCTATAGCCTTTGCAAGTTTTGCCGCCTCAAAACGGGATTCCTCTTCCACCCTCTTAAACAGTTCTGCCTTTGCCTCCTCAGAACTTGTTCCTGAGATTCTTTCAAGCTGAAGAGTCTGCTCCTTTAACATCTGATTGTATCGGTTATCTTTCTCCTGTATGGCCCGCTCTTTTGAGGCGTATTCTTTTTCCCTTCTTGTAAGGTCATGTTCCCTTTTATCTATCTGGTCAAACTTGCGGTCTAATGTCTCCTCTTTCTGCCTGAGCCTTTTATCAAGCTGGGTTAACTCAAAACGCCTCTCTTTCAGGTCTTTCTCTGCCTCCGCCTTAGCCTGATAGACAATGTCCTTTGCCTCAAGAGATGCCTCCTTTTTTCTGGTCTCTGCTTCTTTTTTTGCCTCTTCAAACAGTTTTATTTTTTCTTTCTCAATATCTAATTGCCGCGGCTTCAGAGAGCTTCTATATATAAAGCTCATAATCACTCCAACACCAACACCGACGCCGACAGCAATTAACACTAGATATGCTGTATCAATCATTGGATACTATCCTCCTTTTCACTCTATATTTAACGCAAAAATACGGTATCAATAAATACCGCATGCGTGCTCACTCATTGGGTACAAGTTAAAAAGGTTTTTGCGCAACAACAAAAATCTGTTCTTACGCGTTTCAGGCAGGAGATATAGGTTTAAGTGTTTCTGTTAAGGAGTAAGCGGGAATATATGCCCGGCATGTATTTTACAGGCATACTTTATTATACGGCTCAATAAGCCGAGCCAACAATCAAACCCTTTATTTATATTTTCCCTCAGAAACATAAATTCCACTTTAAACGCCTGCCCAGCCTTTCTAACTAAGCGAAAGGAAACAAAAGTTTCACCTTTCAAAGGTAAAATAAACCCACCCTGCCGTGCAAATAAATAATCAGATCCGCCCATAAATATAGGTGGGTGTCTTGAAGGAGACTTCAGGCTTTCTCATTATTAATGAGACATGCACACCGTCCTCCTTACTCAGACTCCCTAAAGATCTAATTTGCCGGATCAACTTTTTCATCTGTCACCAACAGGGCAGGTAGCCCTATCACCCCTTCTATTTATTTTATAACAAAAGCAGCGCATTTAAGCAAGAAAAAATCTTTCCCATGAGCACTTTTTAGCTTGTATTAAAAATATTTTTTGAATAGACTATTGCGATAACTAAAAATGGCTATGACAGGAACAATCTTAGCAGGCGGAGAGAACCGGAGGATCCCATTGCTGAAGGGACACATTGAAGTCAATGGGAAAAAAATAATTGATTCCAGTGTCAATCTGATGAGAAACTTATTCGGAAGGGCAGTTATAAGCACAAATACACCGGAACTTTATTTTTACTGCGGGGCTCCGATGATAGGAGACATTATCAATCAAAGGGGGCCGCTCACCGGCATCTTCTCTGTCCTGTCAAACATAAAGGATGATGCGATATTCGTAGTCGCCTGTGATATGCCTTTCCTAAGCGAAAAACTAATCAGGTATATGGTTGAAAGATTTAATACAGAATACAGAATACAGAACACAATCCCCCCCACCCACCCCTCCCCATCGAGGGGGGAGGGCAAGGGAGGGGGTGAACGTCTGGACTCTGGACCCTGGACTCTGGACTCTGAGCAGAGGTATGATGCTGCGATACCTGTATTTGAAGGGAAGCCGCAGCCTCTTTTCGGGATCTATTCAAAAAATATTCTCGGCATCATTGAAGAAAGACTTAATAAAGGACTAAAGAAACTTAAGGATATGTTGACAGAGATTAACGTCTTATATATAAAAGAGGAAGAGGTAAGGCAGATAGACCCTGAAGGCAGGTCCTTTCTGAATATCAATACAATGGAAGACTTAGAGAAAGTTAGAGGAGGTAATATATGTTTGGTTTAGGGATGCAAGAGCTGATCATTATACTGGTAATCGTAATTGTCCTTTTTGGAGCCAAGCGGCTGCCGGAACTCGCAGGCGGTATTGGAAAAGCCATAAAAAATTTCAAGAAATCAATGTCAGAGCCTGACGAGATAGACGTCACACCAAAAAAACCAACTGAAGAAGACAAAGAAAAGAAAGAAAAAACAGAAGAGGAGAAATAATGAGTTATAACCTGACATATATAACGCTGCATTAAGTTGTCATTGCGAGCGATAGCGAAGCAATCTAAAAGCCTTAGGTTATCAAGAGATTGCTTTGTCGTTACACTCCTCGCAATGACAGTACGGATGTCTCTTTATTTATGCAAGGCTATAAAGTGGTTTAGAGTATGGAAAGAGGACCAATAGCAGAGATAGACTTCAGCGCTATCGCACATAATTTTAAAACAGCAAAAAAGATAACAGGAACCGGAACAGTCATAGCTGTTGTAAAGGCAGACGGCTATGGCCACGGCGCTGTTGAAGTTTCCCGCCGGCTTGTCAAAGAAGGGGCTTCGTATCTTGCGGTGGCATACACATCAGAAGCCATAGCCCTGAGACGTGCAGGCATTAAAGCTCCGATAATTATACTTTTTGATAAAAATAATATAGAAGACTATTTTAAATACAACCTGATACCTGTGGTCCATGACGTTAAAACAGCGCAAAGATTCTCTAAAGAAGCAAAGGCAGGAAAACATAATATCAATCTGCACATAAAAGTGGATACAGGCATGGGAAGGCTCGGTTTTAACATGGAGGACGTAGAAAAAGAGATGAGCGCAATAGGCAAAATGAATTTCATATCGGTCAGAGGGCTTATGAGCCATTTTTCCGATGCCGACCTTTCTGACAGGTCATACGCCTTAATGCAGGTTGAGAGATTTAACAAAGCAAAGAGCATCCTCA
Organism: Nitrospirota bacterium; assembly: GCA_016195565.1. NCBI lineage: Bacteria > Pseudomonadati > Nitrospirota > Nitrospirota bacterium. The sequence continues at coordinate 294,545 of JACPZK010000006.1, forward strand.
GTAAAAAGGGCATCAAACGGATTCTTTGCCATATGGCTAACAGCGCCGCTGTCATGACCCTTCCCGAATCGTACTTTGATGCCGTCAGACCCGGATTGATGCTCTATGGCTATTCGCCGATACAGTCGTCAGTCAAAAACTCTGAACTCAAAACTCTCAACTCTAAACTCATTCCATCCATGACTGTTAAGACAAATATTCTCTCTATAAGAAGATTTAAAAAAGGAACGCCTGTAAGCTATGGAAGGACCTTTATTACAGCAAGGGAAAGCCTTATAGCGGTACTGCCGGTTGGTTATGCTGATGGATATCCGAGAGTTCTGTCAAATAATGCGGATGTTATTATCAGAGGGAAACGCGCCCCTGTAGCCGGCAGGATATGCATGGACACTACGATGGCGGATGTTACGGAAATCGGGGATGTCTCTGAAGGAGATGAGGTTGTTCTGCTTGGCAGACATAAAAATACTGCCGTTACAGCATTTGAACTTGCAGAAAGGGCAAGAACAATTCCATATGAAATCCTGACCTCTCTGGGTAATAAATCGCGACGGGTATACATTAATGGCTAATATTCTGCTTAAACCTGTTGAATTGTTAGGGCGTTCAGTCACGATGTCCTGGCGCACTTTTGTGTTATTTACTGCAGAACTCGGGAGTATCATGCTCTTTCTGTGTTCTGCAATAAAACAGCTTGTGTTGCCGCCATTTGAACTTAAAAACACATTCAAGCAGGTAGTTGAGATTGGGATTAAATCCCTGCCTGTCGTGCTTATCACAGCGGTATTTACAGGCATGGTCCTTGCGCTTCAGAGCTACACGGGATTTAAGAGATTCAATGCCGAAGTAATGGTTGGAACAGTCGTCGCCCTTTCTATCACACGCGAACTCGGGCCTGTACTTACAGGACTGATAGTTGCAGGAAGGGCTGGCGCCGCCATGGCCGCAGAGCTTGGCACAATGCGCGTGACAGAACAGATAGATGCCCTCGAAACATTAGCCACAAACCCTGTGAAGTATCTGGTTGTGCCGAGGTTTATTGCAGGCATAATCATACTTCCTTCTCTGACAGTTGTAGCTGACATCATAGGAATTATTGGAGGATTCTTTGTTACAGTGAATGTCTTAGGCGCTAATTCATCGGTCTACTGGAGAAGGACATGGGATTACCTTGAAACAAGCGACATATACAACGGCCTTATTAAAGCGTGTTTTTTTGGCGCATCCATTGCTATAATAAGCTGCTATAAGGGTTTTTATACCTCAGGAGGCGCTGAAGGCGTTGGAAAGGCTACAACAGGAGCTGTGGTCTTGTCATCAATGACCATATTAATTTCCGACTACTTTTTATCGGCATGGCTGTTTAAATGATAAATAAGATTGCTTCGTCGTCCCGACAAATCGGGACTCCTCGCAATGACACCTTCACTATTTGTCATTGCGAGCGAAGCGAAGCAATCTCAGTTAAATTTGGAACTGAATGATAGAGATTGTAGATTTGTATAAGGCTTTTGGCAGAAACCATGTGCTCAGAGGCGCAAACCTCAAAATTGAGAAGGGCGAAAGCATGGTGGTAATAGGAGGAAGCGGTTCGGGAAAGAGTGTTCTTATAAAACATATTATAGGCACGCTTAAGCCTGACAGCGGCTCTATATTGATAGACGGAGTTGATATTGCAAAACTCAGCGAAAATGAACTATATGAGACAAGGAAAAGATTCGGCATGCTTTTTCAGATGGCAGCCTTGTTTGATTCAATGAAAGTATGGGAAAATGTAGCGTTCGCTTTAATGAGGCACGGTAAATTGAAAGAGAAAGACGCAAAAGAAATAGCAAGCGAAAAACTGAGAATGGTCGGTTTGATAGGAGTTGAGGACCTTATGCCTTCTGAACTTTCAGGAGGAATGAAAAAAAGGGTCGGACTTGCAAGGGCAATAGCCCACTCTCCTGAAATACTCCTGTACGACGAGCCTACCACAGGGCTTGACCCAATAATGGCTGACGCAATAAATGACCTTATAATAGAGATGAAACAGAAACTTTCGGTCACATCAGTGGCTATAACGCATGACATGCACAGCGCATACAAGATTGCAGACAGGATTGCAATGCTCTATGAAGGCAGAATAATTGCCACCGGCACACCGGATGAAATAAAAAACACAGACAATGCAACAGTAAGGCAGTTTATAACCGGAAGCGCAGTCGGCCCAATAAAGATAGAAGGAGTAACTGCATGAAAGGCCTTTCTACAGAGCTGAAAGTAGGTTCTTTTGCGCTTATAATTATTGCTCTCCTGACATACATGACATTTAAGGTCGGCGGCTTTGAATGGGTAAAAAAGAAAGGATACGTAGTCTATGCCGAGTTTAAAAATATCGGAGGCCTTGACGAAAAGACAAGGATAAAGGTTGCCGGTGTTGATGCCGGCATCATTGAAAGAATTGAACTCAGGAATGGGAGGGCAAGGCTAACCCTCAGAATAGACAGGAATGTTGTGCTGTATTCAGACACCTCCGTAGGCGTAAAAGCAACAGGCCTTCTCGGAGACAAATATCTTGAACTGAAAATAGGTTCGCAGCCGCCGCCGCTGAAGGACGGAGACACGATAAAAAATGTTATAGAAATCGTGGACATTGACGATCTGGTAAGGAATCTCACGGATGTCTCTACAAACATCAACAATTTCGCATCCGCCCTCAACGAATCCATAGGCACGCCGGAGGGAAAAGCAGCGCTCAAGGAATCTATCCTGAACCTTAGAGATATCACTGCAGGACTTAAAGATACAATATCCGTAAATGACAAAAAGATGCGGAAAGCGCTCGACAATATCAACGATTTCATCGCATCCATACACGACCTTGTAGAGAAAAACAAGGAGCCGCTGACAGCAACAATCGGCAATGTAAAAGATTTTTCAGCCTCTCTGAAAAAAGACGGGCCCGACCTTGTGGCAAACCTTGGAAAGGCGTCTGAAGAGCTCAAGGCAATGCTCGAGGAAAACAGGCCCTCTATCAAGAGCGCTACGGAATCAATTGACACCATCTCCAAAAAAATTGCGGACGGCGAAGGCAGCATCGGCAAACTTGTTAAGGATGACAGGCTCTATGAGTCGCTGAATAAAGCCGCCGAAGGCGTTAATAAGCAATTAGGAGCTATAGACAGATTTAGGACCTTCATAACATTTCAGGCTGATTATCTCACAAAACCAAAAGATGCCAAAGGGCAATTCTACGTGACACTCCAGCCGAAACCTGACAAATACTACATTTTCGGTATTGTCGGCGACCCTGTGGCGAATGTCACGACAACTACCACAACTACAAACGGCTCAACTGTCACAGAAGAGAAGGCAGAGAAAAAGATAGAGTTTACAGCGCAGTTTGCAAAGAGATTTCAGGATCTTGCTCTTAGAATCGGCCTTACTGAAAACACAATAGGAGTCGGCGCGGATTATTTTTTCCTTAAGGACAAGATAAAACTCACCGCTGATGTCTGGGATTTCGCAAAAGACGAAGAGGGCTCAAAACAGCCGCATGTAAAGGTAGGAGTTGATTACTACATATTCAAACATATATTCCTTTCCGCAGGCGGCGATAATATCCTTAACAAAAAGCGGCGCGGAGCCTACGCAGGCGCCGGGGTGAGATTTGAGGATGAAGACCTGAAATATCTATTCGGGACAGTGCCGAAAGTGCCGGGAAAGTAATTGTTACACAGCCTGATACCAAAAGATAAGAGATAAAATCTCAGCGCTCTGCAAAGTGCATGGTTAAAGTTAGTGTAGTGTCTCACAAATAAGTTACACAATTATGTCATTCCTGCGAAAGCAGGAATCCAGAAAAAACAAGGACTGGATTCCGCATCAAGTGCGGAATGACACGTCAAAAACTATAAAAAACTGTTACAGACAGGACACCATCTATAACTTGCCCCTTCCATAAGGCGAGAGATTTCTGAGTTCCTTTATAATCGCCGGCATTACTTCAATAACCTTTTCCACCTCTGCCTCAGTGTTATACCGGCTCAATGAAAATCTGACAGAGCCGTGAATCGCTGTAGCAGGAACATCCATTGCCATTAAGACAGGGGAAGGCGCAAGAGAGCCTGATGTGCATGCTGAGCCTGATGAGGCGCAGATGCCAAATTCGTTAAGCCTCAGAAGAATTGCCTCGCCTTCAACATATTCAAAACTTAGGTTTGTGGTATTCGGCAATCTGTTATTCACATCTCCATTCACCCTCGCATCTGGGCACAATTTTAAAAGTGATGCTTCAAGTCTATCCCTCAGCCTTTTCAGATAGGTCATCTCTTTATAGAGATTTTCGCCTGCAAGCTCACATGCCCTGCCGAGTCCCACGATTGAAGCCACATTTTCTGTCCCTGCCCTCCTGCCATGTTCCTGATGACCGCCGATAATATATGAATGAAACCTTGTCCCTTTTCTGACATACAGCGCGCCGATACCTTTCGGCGCATGGAGTTTATGCCCTGACAATGAGAGCATATCAACAGAAAGCTTCTTTAAATCTATGGGAATTTTGCCTGCTGCCTGAACAGCATCGGTATGAAATAAGATACCCCTCTCTTTGAGCATCTCTCCTATTTCCATCAGAGGGAATATCACCCCTGTTTCATTGTTTGCATACATCAGAGACACCAGAGCAGTATTATCATCAATTGCCTTGGAGAAATCATCCAATCTAAGTCTCCCATGCTTATCTACAGAGACGAAGGTAATGCTATAGCCTTTACGCGCAAGATGCTTGCAGAAATTTAACACCGCCGGGTGTTCCACCCTTGACGTAACGATGTGCCTTTTCTGAGGCAGAGACTCAACAGCGCTCATAATAGCTGTATTGTCACTCTCAGTTCCGCAGCTCGTGAATATTATCTCTTCCGGCTCTGCATTAAGAAGCTTTGCAACCCTTGCCCTCGCCTCTTCAATGCTTTTGTGCAGCTGTCCTCCGAATGTATGCGTGCTTGAGGGATTGCCGTACATTTCTTTCAGATAAGGGAGCATCTCCTCAAGAACTTCAGGGGCAATGCTTGTCGTAGCGTTATTGTCAAGATATATGGTCTTCATTATCTGCTTTTTAGAATTATATCACAGCAGCATGCTTCTATAATAAAAAACATCTTAATAATTTTCTTCTTGACTTTTGTATTCTGCAAATGCAAAAATTTTCTTGCTGTTCAGGTTAGAGCTTTCCGTTGTTAACACTTGGGGGGATGACAATGAAGCGGCTTAGACCGGTCTTAACTGTCTTGTTCCTATTCATAACAATAGCTTTCTTCCTTTCATTTGCAGCCTATTCTCATGCAATAACCATAACCGGCTCTGAAACAGTAACAACAAACAGCAATACAGCATATACGGCAACAGGCTGCAGCGGTTCTGTATCATGGAGCGTTACAGGCACAGGCGCAAGCATCAATTCAAACGGCGTTTTAA